>JASGEB010000127.1:0-4274 GCA_047606785.1 Pseudoxanthomonas sp. | reverse complement strand
GGCGACGGCCTGCCGGCCGCGCTGGCGCTGCGCTGTCCGGCGGCGCTGCTGCGCGACCGCCGCAGCGGCCACTGCTTCGCGCTGGCCGAACCCGGCCACGCCGGCCTGCTGGAGCGGATCGCCGCCGACGTCGCGGCCGCCTCGGCGCTGCCGCCGCTGCCGGCGTGGAGTGCGCCGGCCGCGGTCGAGGAGGACCCGCCGCAACGCTTCGTCGAGGGCGTGCGGCGCGTGCTCGACTACCTGCGCGCCGGCGACGTGTTCCAGGCCAATCTCTCGCGCCAGTGGCGGGTGCGCTTCGAGCAACCGCTGGATCCGGCGGTGCTGCACGCGCGCCTGCGCGCGGCCAACCCGGCGCCGTTCGCCGGCCTGTTCGTGGCGCAGGGGCGGGCGGTGGTCAGCTCCTCGCCGGAGCGGCTGCTGGCGGTGCGCGGCGAGGTGGCCGAAACCCGGCCGATCGCCGGCACCCGCCCGCGCCAGGCCGGCGACGACGACGCGGCGCGCATCGGCGAGCTGGTCGGCCACCCCAAGGAGCGCGCCGAGCACGTGATGCTGATCGACCTGGAGCGCAACGACCTGGGCCGGGTGTGCGCGCCGGGCACGGTCGAGGTGGACGAACTGATGGCGGTGGAGAGCTACGCGCACGTGCACCACATCGTCAGCAACGTGCGCGGCCGGCTGCGCGCGGGCACCACGCCGGGCCAGGCGATCCGCGCGGTGTTTCCCGGCGGCACCATCACCGGCTGCCCGAAGGTGCGCTGCATGCAGGTCATCGCCGAACTGGAGCGGCAGGCGCGCGGCGCCTACACCGGCGCGTTCGGCTGGCTGGGCCGCGACGGCGACCTCGACCTGAACATCCTGATCCGCACCGCCGAGGTCGCCGGCGCGCAGGTGCGCCTGCGCACCGGCGCCGGCATCGTGATCGACTCCGAGCCGCAGCGCGAGCTGGAGGAGACCCGCGCCAAGGCGCGCGGCCTGCTGCGCGCGCTGGGCATCGCCGCGGCCGCCGGCAGCGGCTGAACGCGCCCATACGGATCAAGCGCTTGTGAGCGGTTCGGCCGCGCACGCTATCCTCGCCGACAACCGAATCCTGCGCACGTTCCGTGGCCAAGACTTCCGGGCGTGGCTGCCGCGCCATTTTCTTCCTGATCGTGTTCCTGTCGCTGGCCGCGTTTGCCCTCGGCGCGGCGGCGCTGTGGGGCTGGCGCCACTACCAGGCCTTCCAGGCCGCGCCGCTGACCGGCTTGGCGCGCGACGCCACGGTCGAGGTGAAGTCGGGCGATTCCTTCCGCGGCGTGCTGGCGCGCCTGCGCGCGCAGGGCGTGGAGCAGGGCTACGACCTGGAATGGCTGCTGCTGGCGCGTCAGCTCGACGCCGCCGGCAAGCTCAAGGTCGGCGAGTACGCGCTGCCGCCGGGCATCACCCCACGCACGCTGCTGGACGACATGCGCGCCGGGCGGGTGGTGCAGTACCGCTTCACCATCGTCGAAGGCTGGAACATCCGCCAGCTGCGCGCCGCGCTGACCCAGGCATCGCCGCTGCAGCACCGCCTGGGCGGGCTCGACGACGCGGCGCTGATGGCCGAACTGGGCCATCCCGGCCAGCATCCGGAGGGCCGCTTCCTGCCCGAGACCTACCTCTACGGCCGCAGCGACAGCGACCTCGACGTGCTGCGCCGCGCCTACGCCGGCATGCAGAAGGCGCTGGCGCAGGCCTGGGTGAGCCGCGCGCCGGACCTGCCGCTGGCCAGCCCCGAGCAGGCGCTGACCCTGGCGTCGATCGTCGAGAAGGAAACCGCCATCGCCGAGGAGCGTGCGCAGATCGCCGGGGTGTTCGTGCGCCGGCTGCAGCGGGGCATGAAGCTGCAGACCGACCCGAGCGTGATCTACGGCCTGGGCAGCGCCTACGATGGCAACATCCGCAAGGTGGACCTGCTCGCCGACACGCCCTACAACACCTATACCCGCGCCGGCCTGACGCCCACTCCGATCGCCATGCCCGGCAAGGCCGCGCTGGAGGCGGCCACGCACCCGGCGGCGGGCGCCGCGCTGTACTTCGTCGCGCTCGGCGACGGCAGCGGCCGGCACGTGTTCTCCGACACCCTCGACCAGCACAACGCCGCGGTGGCGCGCTACCTGCAGCAGCTGCGCCATCCGCCGCTGCCCGAGGAGGCGCCGCTGCAGTTGCCGGCGGCGCCGCCGCCGGAACCGCCGCAGCACCGGAAGCCGCGATGAGCGCCGCCCTGATCTCGCATCCGCGGCTGATTTCGCTGGAGGGCGGCGAGGGCGCCGGCAAGACCAGCGCGCTGGCGGCGATCCGCCAGGCGCTGGCGGCCGGTGGCGCCGAGGTGGTGCTGACCCGCGAGCCCGGCGGCACGCCCACCGCCGAGCGCATCCGCGCCCTGCTGCTGGACCGCGACGCGCCCGAACTGGTGCCGCAGGCCGAGCTGCTGCTGCTGTTCGCCGCCCGCGCCCAGCACGTACGCGAACTGATCGAGCCGGCGCTGGCGCGCGGTGCGTGGGTGGTCAGCGACCGCTTCACCGATTCTTCCTACGCCTACCAGGTGCACGGGCGCGGGCTCGACGCCGGCCTGGTGCGCGAGCTGGAACGGCGGGTGGTCGGCCTGCAGCCGGGGCTGACCCTGCTGCTGGACCTGGACGTGCGCGAGGGCCGCGCCCGCGCCGCCGGCCGCGACCTGTGGCCGGACCGGATCGAGAGCGAGCACGACGACTTCTTCGAGCGCGTGCGCGAAGGCTACCGCCGGCGCGCGCAGGCCGAGCCGCAGCGCTTCCGGCTGATCGACGCCGGCCAGCCGCCGCCGGCGGTGGCCGCCGCGGTGGCCGCCGCGGTGCAGGCCTACGTGGCCGGGCAGGGCGCATGAGCATGGCGCTGGCGCCGTGGCAGCAGCGCGCCTTCGAGCATGCCGTGGCCGCCCTGCAGGCCGGCCGCCTGGGCCATGCGCTGCTGCTGTGCGGGCCGCAGGGCATCGGCAAGCGCGCGGTGGCCGACGCGCTGGTGCGGGTGCTGCTGGGCGCCGGCCCGGCCGGCGCCGGCGACCGCGACGCCCACCTGCTCGACGCCGGCACCCACCCGGACCTGCAGGTGGTGTCGTTCGTCCCGACCAAGGACGGCAGCAAGCTGCGCAGCGAGATCGTGATCGAGCAGATCCGCGAGCTGTCGCGGACGCTGGTGCTGACCCCGCAGTACGGGCGCGCCCAGGTGGCGCTGGTCGACCCGGCCGACGCGGTCAACCGTGCCGCCTGGAACGCCCTGCTCAAGACCCTGGAGGAGCCGCAGCCGGGCCGTTATCTGTTGCTGCTGGCGTCCGAACCGATGCGCCTGCCGGTGACCATCCGCAGCCGCTGCCAACGCCTGGAACTGCGCCTGCCCGGCGGCGCCGAAGCGCTGGCCTGGCTGCGCGCGCAGGGCCATGCCGAGGCCACCGCGGGCGAGGCGCTGGCCGCCGCCCGCGGCCATCCCGGCCTGGCCCACGCCTGGCTGCAGGGCGGCGGCCTGGCCCTGCGCCGCGAGGTGGACGCCGACCTGGACCGGCTCGAACGCGGCCAGTTGCCGCCGGTGGAAACCGCGCAGCGCTGGGCCGGCGACGAACACGCCGACCTGCGCCTGCGCCACGCCGCCGACCTCGCGCTGGCGCGCGCGGCCGATCCGGCCTTGACCGATCCAGCGCGATTGCACAAGCTGGCCGCCTGGTTCGACCAGGCCAACCGCACCCGCGACCTGCTGCGCACCAGCGTGCGCGTCGACCTGGCCATCGTCGAACTGCTGCTGGCCTGGCCGGGCAAGCGCGGCCGCCGGCCCATTGGAGATAGGGGATGAGTGCAACCGGGAGCAACCGCCAGGGCATCCTGTCGCTGGCGGTGAAGGACAAGGCACAGCTGTACGCCAGCTACCTGCCGTTCGTGAAGCACGGCGGCATCTTCGTGCCCACGCCCAAGCGCTACTTCCTCGGCGACGAGGTGTTCGTGCTGCTGACCCTGCCCGAGTCCAGCGACCGCCTGCCGGTGGCCGGCAAGGTGATCTGGGTGACGCCGGTGGGCGCGCAGGGCGCGCGCACCGCCGGCATCGGCGTGCAGTTCGCCGACGGCAACGAGGGCGAGACGGTGCGCAACCGGATCGAGACCCTGCTGGCCGGCACCCTCAACGCGGACAAGCCGACCCATACGATGTGAGGCGGCCCATGCTTGGGGTAGGAGCGCACCGCAGGGGCGCGATTGGCTTTCCCTGCGGATCAAAAGCCAATCGCGCCCCTGCGGTGC
>JASGEB010000126.1:0-5374 GCA_047606785.1 Pseudoxanthomonas sp. | reverse complement strand
GATCAGGCCGGGCTGGGCCTGGGCGGGCTCCGGCGCGGGCGGCGGCGGCGCGGCGGCGGCCGGTGTCGGTTCGCTGCGTTCGTACTGGGCGCGGAACTTGGCCAGCAGCGGCAGGCCCAGCTGCGCCGCCAGTTCCTCGGTCTCGCGGGTGCCGTAGGCCAGCGCCACCGGCAGCACGCCGGCGCCGCGCAGGCCGTCGATCAGGGCGCGCGCGCTGGCCGGGTCGGGGCTGCGGCTCAGGCCGCCGAAGTCGACGATCACCGCGGCGCGGCCGAACAGCTTGGGCGCGCGCTCGACCCGCTCGCGCATCTCGCGCACCAGCGCCTCGACGTCGAGGCTGCGCACGCGCAGGTTGGCCACGCCGACCTGGCCGATCTTCAGTTCGCCGGCCTGTTCGTAGCCGCTGGCGGGGAACGGCGTGCTCATGCGCCAGCCGGCTCGGGCTGGCCGGGCGCGGTGAAGGCGCGGGCGCGGGTCCAGGCCGCGTCCGGCAGGCGGCCGCCGTAGGTGTCGCGCACCCACGGATAGCTGCACAGTTCCTTCATCAGCATGCTGGCGCGCACCCCCTGCGCTTCGGGCATGACGTGCTGGCCGACCTCCTTGAAGCCGAAGCTGCCGTGGAACAGCAGGGCCGGGTCGGCGCCGTGGTCGAGGAACACCTCGCAGGCCAGCTGCGGGTAGCGCAGCTCGGCGTAGCTCTGCACGTCGGCGTAGAAGGCGCGGCCGACGCCGCCGCCGCGGCGGCGGCTGGCCACCACGATGCGGTCGATGTAGAAGAACTGCGGCCAGCGCTGCTGGAACCAGGCGTAGTTGCTGCTGTCGTGGCCGGCGCCGGAGCCGAACCCGACCAGGAAGCCGGCCAGGTTGCCGTCGCGTTCGGCCACCCGGAAGTACTCGGCGTGCTCGTAGAAGTCGTGCACGCGGGCGCTGTCCAGGGGCAGGATGGCCAGGCCGGCGTTGTTGTTGAGGGCGAGCACCGAGTCCAGCTCGTGTTCGCGGACGTCGCGGATGTGGATCGACATCGACTGCTCCGGGGGAAGGCGGCCCGCCGCGCAGGGCCGTGACCGGATTATTGCATGCTGTGGCAGCGGCGCGGGCGGAGGCGGAGAGAGGCCGGAAGCGGGCATGACTTCAGGCCGGGGGCATCAGGCAGCGCCAGGGGCTAGGATCGCGCCGTGCTCGCCAACATCGACCATACCCGGGTGCTGCGCGCCGCCGGACTCTATACCTGGGCCCTGGTGGGGATCCCGATCGTCCTGAACGTCTGGTTCCTGCCGCCCTCGCGCGGGGCCCTGGGGGTGGGCCTGAACGTGCCGATGTCGCTGCTGGCCTACATGGCCTTCGGCGGCTGCTACTGGGCCGCCACCCGCTCGCTGCGCGAGCAGCCCGGGCGCCTGGCCGCCTGGGACGCGGTGCTGCTGCTGGTGATGATCTCCTCGGCGGTGGCGGTGGGCTACTACACCCAGACCGGCCTGGGCGCGCTGCTGCTGGCGGTGGTGGCCGGGGTGCTGCCGTGGCTGATGGACCTGCGCTGGGCGGCGCTGTGGCTGATGTTCGCGCACGTGCCGCTGGTGCCCTCGTTCATGGCCCGCGACGACTTCAACTTCTGGGAATCGGTGTTCCAGTCCTCGTTCTACGTGGGCTTCGCCGCGTTCGTGATGGTCACCGCCTACGTGGCGCGCTGGCAGGCGCTGGCGCGCGAGGAGCAGCGCCGGCTCAACGCCGAGCTGCACGCCACTCGCGTGCTGCTGGCCGAGAGCGCGCGGATGAACGAGCGCGGGCGCATCTCGCGCGAGCTGCACGACCTGCTCGGCCATCACCTGACCGCGCTCAGCCTGAACCTGGAGGTGGCCGCCCACCTGACCGAGGGCAAGGCCCAGGAGCACGTGCGCCAGGCCAACGCGCTGGCGCGGCTGCTGCTGACCGACGTGCGCGAGGCGGTCAGCCAGCTGCGCGCCTCCGAGGCGATCGACCTGGCCGCGGCGCTGCGCCCACTGGCGGTCAACGTGCCGGCCCCGCAGATCCACTGGGACCTGCCCGGGCCGCTGACCCTGGAGGACCCCGAGCGCGCCCACGTGCTGCTGCGCTGCGCCCAGGAGATCATCACCAACGCGGTGCGCCATTCCGGCGCCCGCAACCTGTGGATCGGCTGCCGGCGGCAGGGCGGCGACATCGTCCTGACCGCCCGCGACGATGGCCGCGGCGCCCCGCGCCTGCAGGTCGGCAACGGCCTGCGCGGCATGCGCGAGCGCCTGCAGCAGCACGGCGGCCGGCTGCAAGTGGCGGCGCCGGATGAACCGGGCTTCGGCCTGAGCGTACAGTTGCCCAGCGGCGAGACCGGGACCCTGTCCGGCCCGTCGCCGCGTCCCGACCCCGCGGCCGTCGATGCCGGAGGAACCGCATGATCCGTGTCTGCCTGGTCGACGACCAGAACCTGGTGCGCCAGGGCATCCGTTCCCTGCTGGCGCTGGACGACGGCATCGAGGTGGTGGGCGAGGCCGCCGACGGCCGCCAGGCGGTGGAACTGGTCCCGCGGGTGCGCCCGGACGTGGTGCTGATGGACATGCGCATGCCGGTGATGTCCGGGCTGGAGGCCCTGCAGGCGCTGGCCCGGGCCGGACAGCTGCCGCCCAGCATCATCCTGACCACCTTCGACGACGACCAGCTGGTGCTGGCCGGGCTGAAGGCCGGCGCGCGCGGCTACCTGCTCAAGGACGTGTCGCTGGAGCAACTGGTCGGTGCGATCCGCACCGTGGCCGAGGGCGGCTCGCTGGTGCAGCCGGCGGTGACCCAGCGCCTGCTGTCCGGGCTGGAACACATGCGCAACGACTTCACCAGCCTGGACCGCCCGGACCCGCTGACCGACCGCGAGACCGAGATCCTGCGGCTGATGGCCAGCGGCTTCTCCAACAAGGAGATCGCCAATTCGCTGGGCGTGGCCGAGGGCACGATCAAGAACCACGTGTCCAACATCCTGTCCAAGCTGGGGGTCCGGGACCGGACCCGGGCGGTGCTCAAGGCGTTCGAGCTGCAGCTGGTGTGACCGGCCGGGTGCGGCCCGTTCCGGCCGGGCGCGGCCGGTCCTGGCGGTCGGTTGCAGCCGCATAATGACACCGGCGGCGCCGTCCTGGCTGACCGGCGCGCAGGAGCCTGCTACGATTCATAGCGTGCCCATACTACCCCCCGGCCTAGTCGCGGCCCCCGGAGACTGTTGAATGACCCGTGTCCTCGAGTTCTTGATCGCCCTGGCGCTGGTGCTGGCGCTGTTCCTGCTGATCGGCGTGGTGCTGCCATCCAAGCGTCACCTGGAGGAGAGCGTCGAGACCAACCGCAAGATGTCGATCGTGTTTGACACGGTCAACAACGTCCGCCGCCTCAAGGACTGGAACAGCCTGCTGCCCAGCGACCCGGCCCGCCTGCAGTATTCCGGCGGCGCCGACGGCCGCGGCGTCGGCGCCCAGGTCAGCTTCAGCGACCCAGGCGTGGCCGCCTGGAGCCAGGGCAGCTGGAAGATCAGCGCCAACCAGGTCCCGCCCGCCGGCGGCGGCGGCTCGGTGACCTACGCCGTGATCGACAACACCGCCGGTTCGAACAAGCAGACCACCTACTCGTTCACGCCCACCGGCACCAACAACCGCAACGTGCGCATCACCCAGCGCTACGACGTGGATTACGGCTGGAACCTGCTGGGCCGCTACCAGGGCATGTACGTGGCGCGCCAGGTCGGCGACGGCATCAAGGCCAGCCTGACCAAGCTGACCAACAACCTGGCCACCATTCCCAACGTCGACTACCGGGTCGAGGGCAGCGGCCTGGGCGATCTGTCGGTGGTGGACGCGCCGGCCGAGGATCTGCTGGTGGTGACCGCCGGCAACATCGACCGCGACAACGACAAGATCAAGGCCTCGATCAAGTCCAACCAGGAATGGATCAAGCGCGTCGCCGACGCCAACAACCTGGAGCCGGTCGGCGCGGTGCGCATCATCACCACCGACCTGGGCCAGGACAAGTACGCCTTCGACGTCGCCCAGCCGGTGCGCAAGCGCAACGGTCCGCCGCCGAAGGACGACGCCAAGCCCGGCGACAAGAAGGACGAGCCGGCGCCGGCCGACGACACCGCCGACGCGTCGACCGCGTCCGCCGGCCTGCTCAACGTCAAGATCCCCGACGGCGCTCCGGTCAAGTACGTGCACGTCGAGCCGCACCGCTCGGCCTTCACCACCTACAGCGGCCACATGGCCGGTCTCGAGAACGCCCGCGCAGCCCTGCGCGCCTGGGCGATGACCAACGGCTACGACGTCACCGAGCGCCCCTACGAGGCCTACAAGGCCGGCGTGGACAAGTCCTTCAGCACCGACGGCAAGTTCGACGTGTACTGGCAGATCAAGTAAGCCGGCGGACGCTGTACGATCATGCGCCGCGCTGCCCGACCGGCAGCGCGGCGTTTTCTTTTTGTGGAGGGCGGCGGATGGCGAGCGACGGCGACGATCGACGTGCGGGAGCCTGGCTGGCGCTGGCCGGCGCGCTGCTGTGCGCGCTGGCGGTGGGACTGTCGGCCTACGCCTCGCACGGCGCGCTGGACGAACACGGCCGCGAACTGCTGCGCAGCGCGGCCCTGTTCGGCTTCGGCCACGGCCTGGCGCTGGCGGCGCTGGCGCGGCGCGCGCACGGCCTGGCGCTGGCCGCATTGGCCTTGATGCTGCTGGGCGTGCTGCTGTTCTCCGCCAGCCTGGCCCTGCATGTACTGGCCGGCTGGCCGACCCGGCTGGCGCCGGTCGGCGGCGGCACGCTGATGCTGGCCTGGCTGCTGTGGGGCGTGGCGGCGGTGCTGCCGCCGCGCCGGCGCGACTGACGTGGCCCGGCACGCACGCGGCTTCGACGTGGAGGCGGCCTACGCGCACCTGGCGCGGTGCGACCGCCGCCTGGGCGCGTGGATGCGCCGGCTCGGCCCGCTGCCGGCCGAACCGCGCTGGCGGCGGTCGTTCGACCCGGTCGATGCGCTGGCACGGGCGATCCTGTTCCAGCAGCTCTCCGGCAAGGCCGCGGCGACCATCGTCGGCCGGGTCGAGCAGGCCATCGGCAGCACCCGCCTGCACTTCGACACCCTCGGCCGCATCGACGACGCGGCCCTGCGCGCCTGTGGCGTCTCCGGCAACAAGGCCCTGGCCCTGCGCGACCTGGCCGCGCGCGAGCAGCGCGGCGAAATCCCCACCCTGCGGCAGATGGCCGGCATGCATCACGACGACATCGTCGCCGCGCTGGTGCCGGTGCGCGGGATCGGCCGCTGGACGGTGGAGATGATGCTGATGTTCCGCCTGGGCCGCCCGGACATCCTGCCGGTGGACGACCTGGGCATCCGCAAGGGCGCCCAGCG
>JASGEB010000125.1:0-10319 GCA_047606785.1 Pseudoxanthomonas sp. | reverse complement strand
GGCCCAGAACCTGTTGCAGCAGGACTTCACGGCCGAGCGGGCCAACCAGGTGTGGGTTGGCGATATCACGTTCATCGGTACGGACGAGGGCTGGCTGTATCTGGCGGTCGTGCTGGACCTGTACTCGCGCAAGGTCGTGGGCTGGTCGATGGGCGATCGCATGCCGGCCTCGCTGGTCTGCGCCGCGCTGCGCATGGCCCTGTTCAACCGCAGGATGCCGCGTGGCGTGATCATGCACACCGATCGCGGCAGCCAGTACTGCTCGCACGAACACCGCGCCCTGCTCGACAAGCACGGCTTGATCGCCAGCATGAGTGCGAAGGGCAACTGTTACGACAACGCGGCGATGGAAAGCTGGAACCATAGCCTCAAGGTCGAGGCGATCCACGGGGAACGCTTCGCCACGCGCGAACAGGCGCGAGCGCATGTATTCGAGTACATCGAGGTTGACTACAATCGAAACCGCCTTCACTCGACACTGGGCTATGTCACCCCGGAGCAGTTCGAGAAGGCACACGCTGCTTAGACGGGTGTCCGAGAAACGGGGGCAAGATCACTCCGCTCCGCGCCCCCCACTCAGGAGTTGACCAGCAATGCTTCACAAGAGAACGATGGGCCATCGGCGCGCGCTGCCGCCCCGGCAGCCTGCTCAGCCGGGTGCGCCAGTCCATGCGTATCGGCCTGCTCGAAGGCATCGACAACAAGATCAATGTCATCAAGCGTGTCACCTATGGCTACTGCGATGACGCCTATTTCTTCCTCAAGGCCCAGGCTGCATTTCCCGGACTGGGGCGAAGAACCTATGTGTAATTACCATATGCTCGCGCTTCTGGGCGAGCCAGTGACCGCCGCCATACATCGAAGACTTGCGATGACGATTTCCCCGTTCTCTCCGCTGCGCTGGTTGGCCGGGCTTGGCCTGGCGGCGCTGGCGCTGCCGGCCGCGCTCGCCCAGGATTTCGCCGAGGTCGAGCCGTCGCCGCAGCAGGTGGCATGGCAGGACCTGGAGTTTGGCGTGATCGTGCACTTCAACCCCAACACCTGGCTGGACCAGGAGTGGGGCGACGGCACTGCCAGCCCGAAGACGTTCGATCCGAGCCAGGTCGATCCCGGCCAGTGGGCGCGCGCGGTCAAGGCGGCCGGTGCCAAGTACCTGATCCTGGTCGCCAAGCACCACGACGGCTTCGCGCTGTGGCCGACCGCGCAGAGTGAGTACTCGGTGAAGAACAGCCCGTGGCTGGACGGCAAGGGTGATCTGGTCAGGCTGACCGGCGAGGCGGTGCGTAAGGAGGGGCTGGGCTTCGGCATCTATCTCTCGCCGTGGGACCGCCACGAGCCGAAGTACGCCGATTCCAAGGCCTACGACAAGTTCTACGCCGCGCAGCTGGTCGAGCTGGTCTCGCACTACGGCCCGCTCACCGAGTGGTGGCTGGACGGCGCCGGCAGCGCCGGCCACGTCTACGACTTCGCCAGGTACATGGAGGAGCTGCGCACCTACCAGGCCAACGCGATGGTGTTCGCCGACACCGCGCTGTTCGAGTATGGCGACATCCGCTGGGTCGGCAACGAGTCCGGTTTCATCCAGGGCGAGAACTGGAACGTGATCGACCGCCACGGCTACCTACGCTGGCGCCCGGTCGAGGTCGACACGCCGCTGCACCGGTTGCAGTGGTTCTGGCATCCTGACAGCGATGCCACGCTCAAGAGCGTGGACGAGTTAGTCGAGATCTGGGAGAAGAGCGTCGGTCTTGGCGGCCAGCTGGTGCTCGGCATCGCTCCGGACCGGCGCGGCCTGCTGCCGGAGGCGGACGTGCAACGGCTGAAGGAGATGGGCGAGGCGATCCTGGCGCGCTACGGCGCCGGGCGCAACCTGGTGCCGCGCAACCTCAAGAGCGCCGGCGCGATCGCCGCGGCGGTGGACGGCGACCGCGACACCTTCTGGAGCGCGCCGGCCGGCTCGCACAGCGCGGTGCTGGAGCTGCAGTTCCGGCAGCCGGTCACCTTCGACGCGGCGCTGAGCATGGAATGGCTCAACGACGGCCAGCGAGTGCAGAAGTACGCGGTGGAGGCGTGGCAGGACGGCAAGTGGGTGCGCGTGGCGCAGGCGCAGGCGATCGGCCACATGAAGATCGACCACTTCGCTGCGGTGACGACCTCGCGCGTGCGGCTGAACATCCTGTCCAGCGCAGATGCCGTACACATCCGCGAGTTCCAACTGTTCGATACCGGCCAGCGGTGAATTGCCGGATCAGGCGTGCAGGCCGCCGCCGCGCAGCACGTGCAGCACGTCGTGGCAGGCGCCCATGGTGTGGTAGTCGGTCTTGCCGGCGGGGCTCTTCTCGTCGTCGTATTTGCGGTTGCGGTGGTCGAGAATGCGGTACCAGGCGCCGTGCGCGTGGTCGATCATGTGTGTCCAGGCGTATTCCCACAGGCGGTCGTACCACTGCCAGTAGCGCGCTTGTCCGGTGGCCGCGGCCAGCCGCGCGGTGGCGGCGATGGACTCGGCCTGCACCCAGAAGTATTTGTCGTCGTCGCAGATGAAATGCAGGCCGTCCGGCAATGCGGGTCCGGTGAGGCCCTTGCGCAGCGATTCGGGCGCGAAGCCGTAGATCAGGCCACCGAACTCCCCGTCCCAGGCCACTTCCAGCGCCCGGTCGAACAGCTCGCATGCCTTCGGCGACAGCCAGTCCGTGGTTTCGCCGAGGTCGCGCAGGTGTCCGTCCAGGATCAGCAGCAGCTTGGCCCATTCGCTCTGGTGGCCGGGCTGGAAGCCCCACGGGCGGAACAGGTGCCTGGGCTCGTCGCGGTGGTAGTCGGTGTCCACGCGCCAGTGCGCATCGTAGTGTTCCCAGACCAGCCCGTCGCACATGGCGGCCTGGCGTCGGGTCATGTGGTCGGCCAGCAGCAGCGCGCGCCGCAAGTAGCGCTGCTGGGCACTTGCCTCGTAGGCGGCCAGCAGCGCCTCGCACATGTGCATGTTGGCGTTCTGGCCGCGGTAGGCGGAGAAGTTCCACTGGCGGTCCGCATCGTCGCGGTACAGCCCGGCTTCGGGTTCCCAGTAGCGGGTCTCCAGCAGGTCCCAGTGCGCATCCATGCATGGCCGGCAATCCTCGGCGCCGGCCCTGTGGGCGATGGCGTAGGCCAGCAGGACGAAGGCCGCGCCATAGCAGTGCTGGGTGGTGTCCTCCGGTTGGCCGTCGCGCAGGGTCCAGAAGTAGCCTCCGCTCTGCTGGTCGAGGTGCCGCTGGCGCAGGAAGGCCAGGCCGTGGCGGACGGCAGCCAGATATTCTTCGCGCAGCGCCGGATCCTCGCCGCCGAACTCGATGGCGGCGGTGGCGTAGTTGAAGACGAAGCGCGTGCTGCTGACCAGGTGCCGGTGCTGGCGGTCGTAGACGCGGCCGTCGTCCTTGAAATAGTGGAAGAAGCCGCCGTCGGGATCGATGCAACGGGGGTGGTAGAAGGTCATCGTCCTGCGGATGTGTTCGCGCAGGAAGTCCTGGCTGCGGAAGTCGGCGTGTGCGGGAACGGCAAGAGTCACGGGTTCACTCCAATGGGCGTAGACGGGAGCGCCGGTCGCGGAGCCGGCGGATTGAAAGGGCGTGGTCACCGCACCGGCGCGATCGCCGTCGCGACCTGCGCGCTTGTGCATAATCGTCGCCGACACATGCCGGTTTTCCGTTGCATCTGCGGCATCGGTCCGCGCCGCGGCGCCGGCATGAACCCGTGCGTATCGCCATTGCCGGTCGCGGCATGCGGCGCGCATCGACATGGGCCGAACGGGAGCAAGGGGTGGATCCAGCAACGCCTACGGGATGCGGACGCGATCCGGTCGTGCTCGAAATCGCCGTCAACTCGCTCGCCTCGGCGCTGGCCGCGCAGGCGGGCGGGGCTTCGCGGGTGGAACTGTGCTCGGCGCTGGAGTGCGGCGGTCTGACGCCGTCGCCGGGACAGATCGCTCTGGTGCGCGAGCGGCTGTCGATCCCGATCCACGTGCTGGTGCGGCCGCGCAGCGGCGATTTCGCGTATGCAGACGAGGAGCACGCGACCATGCTGGCGGACATCGCGCACTGCGCCGCCGCCGGCTGCGATGGCGTGGTCGTCGGCGCGCTGACCGTCGATGGCGAGGTCGACATGGCCCGCTGCCGCGAACTGGTCGATGCGGCCGGTGGACTCGATCTGACCTTCCATCGCGCCATCGACGTATGCCGCGACCCGGCCGCCGCGCTCGAGGCGATCGTCGCGCTTGGATTCGATCGGGTGCTCAGTTCCGGCGCCGCTCCCAGCGCAGTGCAGGGACTCGCCCAGCTGCGGCGGCTGATCCGGCAGGCCGCAGGCCGGATCGTGGTGATGCCGGGTGCTGGGCTGGACGCCGACAACGTGGCTGCGGTGGCGGCCGCCACTGGTGCGTGCGAGTTCCACGCCTCGGCCAAGCGTGCCCTGCCGGCGGCGATGCGCTTCGTCCCGGCGGACGCGCTCGGCATGGGCGGTGGCGAAATCCGCAGCGACGCGGCCAAGGTGCGCCGTCTGGTCGAGGCCCTGCGCGGGTTTCCGCCGCTGGCCTGAGCCGTGCCGCGTTGCCCGCAGGTCGATGAGAACCTGTCCACGCTCTTGCTGCGCTTGCCAGCGGGCGCACGTGCGCTGCTCGAAATGCTCATGCCCCCCGTACGTTGCGCTTTCTGCGCTCCGCCACGGGCCATCCGGCGGCGCTCGCGACAGATCGCGAACAGGTTCTGAGCGGTCGGCCCGCTTCACCACGACGCCTCCGCCGTGGCGACCTCCAGCAACGTCACCGCCTCGGCATGCGTCGGTAGCGCGGCGAACGCGCCATGCCGGGTCACCGTCAGCGCACCGCAGGCCGACGCGTAGCGCAGGCTGCGCTCCAGCTTCGCCGGATCGGCGAGGAAGGCATCGAAGGCGGCCGCGTCGATCCGGTTGCGCTGGAACTGGAACAGCAGGCCGCCGATGAAGGCATCGCCGGCGGCGGTGGTATCGACCGCCTGGACCGGAATGGTCGGCAGTTGCCCATGCCGGGTACGGGTGTACCAGCGCATCGGTGCCTCCCCATCGGTGATCAGCACCAGCCGTGCGCTGCGCAACAGGCGGACGAGGAGGTCGCGGTCGGCATGCCGGCCTTCGAGCAGATGCTCGAGTTCCTCCCGCGTCAGCTTCACCAGATCGGCCGCTTCCAGTGCCTGCCACAGCATGGGCAGTGCCGGCGCGGCATCGGGCCACAGCGTCGGACGCAGGTTCAGGTCGATGCTGACCAGGGCGCCGGTGGCGCGCGCGCGGGCCATGCCCGCCAGCGTCGTGGCGGCGATGCCCGGCTCGGTCAGGCTGTTGCTGCAGACGTGGAAGATGCCGGTCCGGGCAAAGCAGGCATCGTCGAAGTCCGACTCGCGGAACAGCAGGTCGGCGGCGGGCGGACGATAGAAGCTGAAGCTGCGTTCGCCGTTGCCGTCGAGCGAGACGAAGGCGAGCGCGGTCTTGGCCGCGGCGGTGCGGCGCACGTAGCCCACGCCTGCACCGGCCTGGTGCAGGCTGTGCAGCAGGAAGTCTCCGAACATGTCCCGGCCGAGCATGCCGACGAACTCGCAGTGGCCGCCCAGCTTGGCCACCGCCACCGCCGCGTTGGCCGGCGCGCCGCCGGCGAACTGGCTGAACGTTCGGGCCTGGCCTGCGACCGGCTCGTTGGCCAGAAAGTCGATCAGCGCCTCGCCGAAACAGACGATGGAGGGGGTGGATGCATTCATGGGTAGCGACGCTCCTTATGCGGTATTCAATGTCGTACGGCGGCACACGATCGACAGGGAGCGTCGGCGTGGGCCGACCTGGGCTGCCGTGGTGGGCGGGGACGATACGCCGTCAATCATGGCCGGTGGCGTCCCAGGACGGTTCGGTGATGCCGCGAATGCGGGCGGTGTCGCTGCTGTCCAGATCGAACACCACCACCTCGTTGTCGCCGCGGCGTTGCCACGGCGCCGGGAAATACAGCGCGCGCTGCGGGCCGATGTTCCAGACCCGGCCGAGGTTGTGGCCGTTGGCCCAGGCGAAGCCCTTGCCGAAGGCCTGCATGTCCAGGTAGGTGTCGGCGGGCGCGGCGATCTTCAGGGTGCCGCGATGGAAGGCGGGGCCTTCGATCTTCCCGGTGGTCCAGCCGCGGATCGCGTCGGGCTGGTCCATCGGCAGCGGGAACGCCTGCCAGCCTTTCAACGGCTGGCCGTCGAGGAACACCGGATCGACCAGGCCGGCGCGGCCGTCGGCCATGCGCGGGCCGTAGTTGATGCGGCCGCCGTTCTCGACCAGCACGTCGAGCGTGTGCTCGCCGGCCGGGATGTCCAGGTCCACCGACACCTGCTGCAAGCGGCGCTCGGCGCTGCCGGCCAGTGCGCGGTCGACGTAGACGCGGGCGTAGTCGCGGATCTCGCCCAGGTACAGCGCGCCCTTGCGCGGGCCGGTGACGGTGGTGCGGTAGAGGATGTAGCCGTAGGCCTGGCCGTAGCGTTCCATCGGCTGCGGGTCGTCGCTGAGCGCCGAGGGCGCCGGCAGGTTGTCCCACAGCGAGGCCGATTCGCGCAGCGGGGTGGCCGGCAGGTCGGCGAAGCGGATCGGTGCGGGCAGCGCCGGCGGCCGGGCGCCGGTGGCGCGCGCGATCGCGTCGTGGAACAGGGCGAACTTCGGCGTCGGCCGCCCGGCCTCGTCGAGCACCGCGTCGTAGTCGTAGCTGGTGGTCTGCGGGGTGTAGTGGTCGCTGGGGTTGCCCTGGAAGTTGGCGCCGTTCATGAAGCCGAAGCTGGTGCCGCCGACGAACATGTACAGGTTAGCCGAGTGGCCCCGGCGCAGGATCCATTCGAATTCGCCGGCCTGCTGCGCGGCATCGGTGCTGGCGTGCTTCTCGCCCCAGTGGTCGAACCAGCCGGCCCAGTATTCGCCGGCCATCTGCGGTTGATTGGGGCGGAACTTCGCCAGTTTCTCGAACGCGCTGCTGGCTTCGCCCGGGGCGAAGTTCACCACCGCCAGCGTATCGGGCAGGGTGCCATTGGCGAGCATGTCGGCGCCGTCGGAGGTGAACAGCAGCGCCTTGTCGAAGCCGGCCTGCACGAACAGGTCGCGGTTGGCCTGCATGTAGGCATGGTCGTCGTCGTAGGAGCCGTACTCGTTCTCGACCTGCACGGCGACGATCGGGCCGCCGTTGCCGTTGAGCAGCGGCCGCACCTGGTCGGCGACCGCCTTCAGGTAGGCGCCGCTGGCTGCGAGGAAGCGCGGGTCCTGGCTGCGCACGCGCATGCCGGGCTCGGCGAACAGCCAGGCTGGATAGCCGCCGGCTTCCCACTCGGCGCAGGCGTAGGGGCCGGGGCGCAGGATCACGTTCAGGCCCTGCGCGGCGGCTTCGCGCACGAACGCGGCCACGTCGTTGTCGCCGCCGAAGTCGAACCTGCCGGGCTGCGGCTCGACCAGGTTCCAGAACACGTAGGTCTCGATCGTGTTGAGGCCGAGCGCGCGCGCCTTCTGCAGGCGGTCCTTCCAGTACGCATGCGGGATGCGCTGGAAGTGGATCGCGCCGGAGACGATCTGGTAGGGCTTGCCGTCGCGGGTGAAGTGCGCGCCCTTGGTCGCGAACGCGGGCCAGGCGGGCGGTTGCGCCTGCGCCGGCAGGGACAGGGCCAGAACGAGCGCGACGGCGGGCAGGCGGATGCGGGACATGGCGGGCGATCGATGGGAGAAGGGGATTGTCGTGGGAGGGACTTCAGTCCCGACGCTTGGCCGGTGAAGCCCATCGGGACTGAAGTCCCTCCCACACCAGCGATCAGGCGAACGAGGGCGGCAGGTCTTCCGGGCGCGCGCCGAAGTCGAGGTTGGGCTTCGGACCCATCTCGAACTCCAGGGTGCCGCCGGCGGTGATCTCGGCATGGCGCAGCCAGGTACGGGTCAGCGGCTGGCCATTCCAGCGCAGCGCCTGTACGTAGACATTCTGTGCACTGTTGCCGCGCGCGACGATGCGCAGGCTGCGGCCGCCGCCGACGTCGAGCTCGGCGCGCTTGAACAGCGGACTGCCGATGACGTAGTTGCCGCTGACCGGATCGACCGGGTACAGGCCCAGCGCGCTGAGCACGAACCAGGCGCTCATCTGCCCGCAGTCCTCGTTGCCGGACAGGCCGTTGCGCGCGTCGTGGTACTGCTCGCGCAGCAGCCGGCGCACCATCGCCTGGGTCTTGTACGGTTGCCCGGCGTAGGCATAGAGGTAGGCGACGTGGTGGCTGGGCTCGTTGCCGTGCGCGTACTGGCCGACCATGCCGTCGATGTCCGGCGGCGCGTCCGCCGGCAACTCGGAGCTGGTGGTGAACAGTTCGTCGAGCTTGGCGACGAAGTCGTCGCGGCCGCCGAACAGCTCCATGTAGCCGTACAGGTCGTGCTGGTTGAGGAAGGTGGCCTGCCAGGCGTTGGACTCGGTGAAGTCGCGCCACTTCTGGGTGTGGCCCATCGCGCGCGGGTCGAACGGTGCGGCCCAGTCGCCGTTCTCCAGGCGTGGCTGCATGAAGCGGCTGCTGCGGTTGAATACGTGGCGGTAGTTGCGCGAGCGCTCGCGCAGCACGCCGGCTTCCGCGTGCGCGCCGGCGGCCCGGGCCAGTTCGGCGCAGGCCCAGTCGTCGTAGGCGTACTCGAGGGTGCGGCTGACCGCCTCGTCGACCTGGTCGCTGGGGATGTAGCCGAGCTTGCGGTAGTACGGCAGGCCGTGCACCTCGTCGTCCATCGCGCGCTTGCGGTACAGCGACCAGGCTGCGGCCCAGTCGATGCCGGTGAAGCCCTTGGCATGCGCCTCGGCCAGCGCCACCACCGAGTGGTAGCCGATCATGCAGCCGGTCTCCACGCCCTGCAGCGGCCAGATGCCGACGCCGTCGGGAGACTCGGCGGCGCCGCGCACCAGGCATTGCATCAGGTCGGGCACGCGCTCGGGCTGCACCAGGGTCAGCAGCGGGTGCAGTGCGCGGTAGGTGTCCCACAGCGAGTAAGTGCTGTAGTTGTGCTGGCCGGCGGGCAGGTTGTGCACCTGCAGGTCCATGCCGCGGTAGCGGCCGTCCACGTCGCTGAACAGCGTCGGCGCCAGCAGGCTGTGGTAGAGCCCCGTGTAGAAGATGCGGCGCTGGGCATCGTCGTCGCCGTCGATGCGCACCCGCGCCAGTTCCTTCTCCCAGGCCGCCACCGCCTCGGCATGCACGCGGGTGAAATCGAAGTCGGGCAGTTCGGCGTCGAGGTTGGCCAAGGCGTTCTCGGCGCTGACCGCGGAGATGCCGACCTTGACCAGCAGCGGCGCGTCGCTCGCGTCGGGATAGTGCAAGGCGAGCTTGAGCTGGCTGCCGTCGGCCTGCCGCGCATCGGTCGCCAGCGGCGCGTCGTCGCTGTACAGCTGGGCCTGCGCGAACGGCCGCGACAGCCGCATCGCGAAGTGGATGTAGCGGCCATTGGCCCACTGGTGGACGCGGCGTCCGCCGGTCACGGTGCGCTCGTCGATCACGCGCAGCTGCGCGTCGCTGACCCGGGTCGGGGTCTGCGGGTTGTCCTGCATGCCGTGAGCGAAGTCGATCAGCAGATGCGCGGGCTGGTTCTTGGGAAAGTGGTAGCGATGCAGACCGGCGCGCGCGGTGGCGGTCAGCTCGGCGTGGATGTTGGATTCAAGGCGCACACGGTAGTAGCCGGGCGAGGCGGCCTCGTCGGCGTGGTCGTAGCGCTGGCGGTAACCGGCGTCGGGATCGTCGAGCGGGCCCGGCTGCAGCCTGACCTCGCCGATCGCGGGCACGACCAGCACGTCGAGCAGGTCGCCGACGCCGGTGCCGGACAGGTGGGTGTGCGAGAAGCCCATGATCGAGCCGTCGGACTCGTGGTAGCCGCTGCAGGAATCCCAGACCGCGTTGTAGGTGTCCGGGCTCAGTTGCACCATGCCGAATGGCAAGGTGGCGCCGGGGAAGGTGTGGCCGTGGCCGCCGGTGCCGATGAACACGTCGACGTGGCGGGTCAGCTCGGCCTTGGCGCGTGCGTCGGCGGGCAGTGCGTAGCGGCCGGCGCGGGCCAGGGCGGTGCCGGCCATGCCGCTGCCACCGAGCAGCGCGAGGGCGATGGCGCCTTGAAGGAAACCGCGTCGTGTTGCCATTGCGTGTTCTCCGGGATGCGGGTCGTAGGAGCGACTTCAGTCGCGATGGGCTTTCCCGGTGAAGCCCATCGCGACTGAGGTCGCTCCTACGGATCGGCCTGTGGCTGGCAGGATGCTGGGTGTAGACTGCGCTCTTTCATTTCGCCACTCCGCACCTCCATGCATCTGTCCCTGC
>JASGEB010000124.1:0-32782 GCA_047606785.1 Pseudoxanthomonas sp. | reverse complement strand
CCGCACGGCGAAGCGCCGCGCGGACGGCGCGCATGCGCCTTGCGCGGCGGACGCTCGCCGCCCGGCTGCTCGGCCTTGCCCGGGGCGCTGTTGCCCCAGCGGATCGGCACCTGCGGCTCGAAGCCCGGCACGTCGCGGATCTCCATGTCGCGGCCCAGCAGGCGCACGATCGCGCGCAGCAGCTTGGCCTCGTCCTGGGCCACCAGCGACACCGCCTCGCCGCTGGCGCCGTTGCGGCCGGTGCGGCCGATCCGGTGCACGTAGTCCTCCGCGACCATCGGCAGGTCGTAGTTGATGACCTTCGGCAGCTCGTTGATGTCGATGCCGCGCGCGGCGATGTCGGTGGCGACCAGTACGGTCACGCGGCCGGCCTTGAAGTCGCTGAGCGCGCGCAGGCGTTGGCCCTGGCTCTTGTTGCCATGGATCGCCGCAGTCTTGATCCCGGACTTCTCCAGGAACGTGGCCAGCTTGTCGGAGCCGTGCTTGGTGCGCGCGAACACCAGCGTCTGCAGCCGCGAGTCCTGCGCCAGCAGGTGCAGCAGCAACTCGCGCTTGCGCGCGCCGTCGACCGGATGCACGCGGTGCGTGATGGTCTCGGCCACGGTGTTGCGCGGGGTCACCATCACCTCGCGCGGCTGGTGCATGAACTCCATCGCCAGCTGCTTGATCGGCTCGGCGAAGGTTGCCGAGAACAGCAGGGTCTGGCGGTTCTGCTTGGGCAGCTTGGCCAGGATACGCTTGATCGACGGCAAGAAGCCCATGTCGAGCATGCGGTCGGCCTCGTCCAGGATCAGTACCTCGATTCCGGACAGGTCCACGCTGCGGCGCTCGATGTGGTCGATCAGCCGGCCCGGGCAGGCGATCAGCAGGTCCACGCCGCGACGCAGCGCATCGAGCTGGTTGCCCATGCCGACGCCGCCGTAGATCACCGTGCTGGGGATGCGCAGGTACTTGGAGTAGCCGCGCAGGCTGTCGCTGACCTGGGTGGCCAGCTCGCGGGTCGGGGTCAGGATCAGCGCGCGAGGCTTGCGTGGGCCATTGACCGTCTGCGGCGAGGTGCCCAGGTGCTGGAGCAGCGGCAGGCCGAACGCGGCGGTCTTGCCGGTGCCGGTCTGTGCGCCGGCCAGCAGGTCATGGCCCTCCAGTACCAGCGGGATCGCCTGCTGCTGGATCGGGGTGGGGGTTTCGTAACCCTGCTCGGCGAGCGCACGCAGCAGGAAGGGCGCGAGGCCCAGGGACTCAAAGGACATTGGATGACTCCGGTGTGCCCCGCGCAGGCCATGGGCCGATACGCGAAAGGCGTGGGCGACTCGGAGCGTTCCCGTGAACCGCGCTGCGAGGATCGATGGCAGCCAGCGCCCAGGGGCGTGACCGGTATGCAGGAACGAAAGGCGTCGGATGGGGCGGGCGGCCGGGAGATAACCCGGTACGCCGGCGGTCCCTGAGGGAAACGGACGGCCGCTTGCAGACCAACATAGTGTAGCCGGCTTTGCGGCAT
Source organism: Pseudoxanthomonas sp. (assembly GCA_047606785.1). Lineage (GTDB taxonomy): Bacteria > Pseudomonadota > Gammaproteobacteria > Xanthomonadales > Xanthomonadaceae > Pseudoxanthomonas_A. The sequence goes on along the minus strand of JASGEB010000124.1, from coordinate 31,284 downwards.
AGCACAAAGCCGGGGCCAGGTGCGCCAGGTTGTGCCGCAAGGTGTTGTTTTCGCTTGTCTTCGTGGGTACGGCGGCGAATGCGTTTGATTGCCGCCAGGCCAGGAGCGCTTCGGGTGGAGCCAGTCCCCGGCTCTGCCGAGGATTCCGGTTCAAAGGAAGCCGTGGCTGATCCCTGGCGTGCCGACGCTCTCGTAGGCGGCGTACGGATCGTGCTCGCCGCTGGCGCCCTCCGACAGGCGGAACTTCAGTGCCAGGCCGTCGCGTGAATCGGCTGCGCGCAGCGCCTCCTCCTGCTCGATCTGGCCGTTCTTGGCCATCCGGAACAGGCACTGGTCGAAGCTCTCCATGCCTTGCTCCAGCGACGCCTCCATCGCCTGCTTGATCTCGTGCACTTGCCCGCGCCGCAGCAGGTCGCGGATCACCGGCGTATTGAGCAGTACCTCGGCGGCCGGCAGGCGCCGGCCATCGGTGCCCCTGACCAGGCGCAGCGAGACCACCGCGCGCAGGTTCAGCGCCAGGTTCATCAGCACGTTCTTGTGCGCGCTCTCGGGAAAGAAGTTGAGGATGCGCTCGATGGTCTGATCGGCGTTGTTGGAGTGCAGCGTGGCCAGGCACAGGTGGCCGGTCTCGGCGAAGGCGATCGCCGCCTCCATCGTCTCCGCGTCCAGGATCTCGCCGATCAGGATCACGTCCGGCGCCTCGCGCATCGCGTTCTTCAGCGCGTTGTGGAAAGCGTGGGTATCCAGCCCGACCTCGCGCTGGTTGACGATCGACAGCTTGTGCTTGTGCAGGTACTCGATCGGGTCCTCGATGGTGAGGATGTGCCCGGTCGAGGTGCTGTTGCGGTGGTCGATCATCGAGGCCAGCGCGGTGGACTTGCCCGAGCCGGTCGAGCCGACCACCAGCACTAGCCCGCGCGGGGTCATGATGATGTCCTTGAGCACCTGCGGCAGGTTGAGCTCCTCGATGCTCGGGATCTTGCTGCGGATGGCGCGGATGACCATGCCCACCTCGCCGCGCTGCTTGAACACGTTGATGCGGAAGCGGCCGGCCTCGGGCAGGGCCACGGCCATGTTCAACTCCAGCTCGCGCTCGAACTGCGGCACCTGGCCCTCGTCCATCAGCGAGTAGGCGATCTTCTTGACCATCCCCGGTGGCAGGCCGGTGTTGCCGAGCGGATAGAGCTTGCCCTCGATCTTGATGTAGACCGGCGCGCCGGTGGTCAGGAACATGTCCGACGCGTTCTTCTCGGTCATCAGCTTGAGGAAATAGCCGATATCCATCGTGTACAGCACCCCAGTGTGCGGCGGCCGCACCATTGCAAGTGCGGCGGTGGCTTGACGAAAATGCCGCGGAGTCCCCGATCAAAGCCCGCGACGACGTGAACGCCCGTAGCTTCGCACAATTCCCCATGGCGCTGTGTGCGCTGGTGCTGGTCCTGGCGATCGCGCCGGCGCGCGCCGCGCAGCCGCAGGTTCTGCCGGAACTGCAGGCCGCCCAGGAGGCGGTGCAGCGCGCCACCGACGCCGACGCCGACCAGTACGCGCCGGACCTGCTCCAGACCGCGCGCAACGAGCTGGCCGCCGCCCAGGCCGCCCTGGCCAACCGCGGCCAGCGCAAGCAGGCGCCGTGGCTGGCCCAGCGCGCCCGCGCCGACGCCGACCTGGCCCGCGCCCGCAGCGGCCAGGCGCAGGCGCAGGCGCGGCTGGCGCAGGCGCAGCAGGACGTGGCGCAACTGCGCAAGAGCCTGGGCCTGCCGGCGGAGGGCACGCCATGAGCCGGCGCCCGTCCCTGTCCGGCCTGGTCCTGACCCTGACCCTGGCCGCCGTGCCGGCCTGGGCACGCACGCCGCCCGAGATCGAGGCGCTCAACGCCCGCCTGGCGGCGTTGGACGCCGACCCCGCCCTGCGCGAACAGGCCGCCTACGAGCGCATGCAGGCGAACCAGGCGATCGCCGCCTACGACGATGTGTCGCGCAGCCAGCGCCCGGATGCCCTGTACGTGGCCCAGCGCCGGGTCGAGATCGCCGAAGTGGCCGCACATGCGGCCGTGACCGCCCGCCAGGCCGACGCGTTCGAACAGCAGAAGTCGGCCCTGCTGCTGGAAGCCAGCCGGCGCGAGGCCGAGCGCGCCCGCCAGGAAGCCGAGCGCCTGCGCGTGCAGGCGCAGATCCAGGCCGAGGAGGCCGAGCGCATGCGCCAGGAGGCCGACGCCGAGACCCAGGCCGACGCCCAGGCCCAGGCCGACCAGGCGCTGGCCACCGCCACCGTCAGCCAGGGCCGCCGGCTTACCGATGCACAGAAGAAGGACGCCGCCCTGGCTCGCCAGGAGGCCGAGTTGGTCTCCGGGCAGAAGCTGCCACCTTCGCGGTTCGGCGACAGCGGCGAGGTGTTCACCCTGGCGGCCAGCGTCTTCCAGACCGGCCAGGCCAAGCTGTCCGACGGCGGCGGCGCCAGCGTCAAGGCGCTGGCCGCCTACCTGAACGCGGTGCCGGCGGCCAAGGCCCGGATCGACGGCTATGCCGAGGGCAAGGCGACCGGCGCGCAGCGGGCCGCGGCCCTGCGCGACGCCCTGGTGGCCGCCGGCGTGGCCAAATCCCGGCTGACCGTCGCGGCCAAGGGCAGCGGGACCAAGGCCAGGAGCGCCGAGATCGCCATCATCCGCTGAAATCTCATTGGAGATCAATGAGTTGAATGTTTATTCCCAGCGTGGATGGGGTGTTCCGCAGGGCGTCGCGCCGCCAATTCGGCCAGGTTTCGCCGGCGCTCGCCGGGCTTGTCCCCTCCGGTAGGCAGGAGTAGGGTCATATTCCCAGGCACCCCCCGCGCCTGGTATCGCTGGAAGACCCGCCCATGACGCCGATGCCCGATCCACAGCAGCGTGCGACGCCCCGACCGGGGAGCCATGGAGCCCATGGCCCGTCTTCCGCCTCCCAAGCCAACGCCCCGTGCCCGACCGGCCGGGGCGTTCGTATTTGACGACGCCGAAGGAGACATCCATGTTTGAAAGCCAGCCGCAGTCCGAGATCGATTCGCTGATCAAGTCCGACCGGGAGTTCAAGGAGCTCTACCAGCGGCACAGGAAGCTCGACAAGAAGGTCACCGACGCGGAACTGGGCGTCCTGGCCATCGACGAGACCACCCTGGGCCAGATGAAGCGCGAGAAGCTGCTGGCCAAGCAACGCCTGCAGCGCATGTACGACGCGGCGCACTAGCGTTACCGTCGCGGGCCCCGGCGGCATCCTCGTCCGCCGCCGGGGCCCGCGCCATCCTGTTCCGGCGGCGGCCCAGGCCGCCGCCGCCGTTTGCGGGCGGCGTCGGCGCCGATGCCATAATCCGGCCGATTCCCAAGGAGCCGCACCCGCATGACGATCCACGCCTCGGTCCTGGACCTGATCGGCGACACGCCCATCGTCCGCGCCCAGCACCTGGACACCGGCCCCTGCGAGCTGTTCCTGAAGCTGGAGAGCGCCAACCCGGGCGGCTCGATCAAGGACCGCATCGGCCTGGCGATGATCGAGGCGGCCGAGCGGCGCGGCGACATCCGGCCCGGCGACACCCTGGTCGAGGGCACCGCCGGCAACACCGGCATCGGCCTGGCGCTGGTGGCCCGGCAGAAGGGCTACCGACTGGTGCTGGTGGTCCCGGACAAGATGAGCCGGGAGAAGATCTTCAACCTCAAGGCGATGGGCGCCGAGGTGCTGCTGACCCGCTCGGACGTGGCCAAGGGGCATCCGGAGTACTACCAGGACCTGGCGGCGAAGATCGCCGCCGACACGCCCAGGGCCTACTTCGTCAATCAGTTCGGCAACCCGGACAACCCGGCCGCGCACGAGCACGGCACCGGCCCGGAATTGCTGGCGCAGATGGACGGCAGGCTGGACGCCATCGTGTTCGGCTGTGGCAGTTCGGGCACCCTGACCGGCCTGTCGCGCTACCTGGCCGGCGCCTCGCCGCGGACCGAACTGGTGCTGGCCGACCCGGTCGGCTCGATCCTGGCCCAGTACATCAACGAAGGCACGCTCAGCGAGAAGTCCGGCAGCTGGCTGGTGGAGGGCATCGGCGAGGACTTCCTGCCGCCGATCTCCGATTTCAGCCGGGTCCACAAGGCCTACGCGATCAGCGACGCGGAGAGCTTCCACACCGCGCGCGAACTGCTGGCCAGGGAAGGCATCCTCGGCGGCTCCTCCACCGGCACCCTGCTGGCGGCGGCGCTGAAGTACTGCCGCGAACAGACCGCGCCCAAGCGGGTGCTGACCTTCGTCTGCGACACCGGCAACAAGTACCTGTCGAAGATGTACAACGACTACTGGATGCTGGACAACGGCTTCCTGCAACGCCCGCAGCACGGCGACCTGCGCGACCTGATCCTGCGCCCGTACAGCCAGCACGACACGGTGGTGGTCGGCCCGGACGATTCGCTGACCACCGCCTACCAGCGCATGAAGCTGTACGACGTCTCGCAGCTGCCGGTGATGCAGGGCGACGCGCTGGTCGGCATCGTCGACGAGAGCGACGTGCTGCTGCACGTCTACGGCGACGAGGCGCGCTTCCGCGACCCGGTGTCCACCGCGATGGTCAGCAAGCTCAACCGGCTGGACGCGCGCTCGCCGATCGAGGCGCTGCTGCCGGTGTTCGAGCGCGGCCAGGTGGCGATCGTGATGGACGCGGACAGGTTCCTCGGCCTGATCACCCGCATCGACCTGCTCAACTACCTGCGCCGGCGCGTGCAGTGACTCGTTCAGCCTTCCTCCGGCGCGGGGTCGGGGCGAACGCCGCGCCCTGCTAGAATCGCAGGCCGTTTCCGCACAGGCAAACCATGTCAAACGCAACCCGCGGCAACCAGGACGGCGAACAGGCACTGGCCCTGGCGACGCTGGCCATCCACGGCGGGCAGGCGCCCGATCCGTCCACCGGTGCGGTGATGCCGCCGATCTACGCCACTTCCACCTACGCGCAGAGCGCGCCGGGCGAGCACAGCGGCTTCGAATACAGCCGCACCCAGAACCCGACCCGCTTCGCCTGGGAGCGGGCGGTGGCGGCGATGGAAGGCGGCAGCCGCGGCTTCGCCTTCGCCTCGGGCATGGCCGCCACCGCGACCGTGCTGGAACTGCTGGACAGCGGCGACCACGTGATCGCCATGGACGACCTGTACGGCGGCAGCTACCGGCTGTTCGAGCGAGTACGCACGCGCTCGGCCGGGCTGTCCTTCGGCTATGTCGACCTGACCGACGTGGATGCCTTCCGCGCCGCGCTCACCCCGCGCACCCGGCTGGTGTGGATCGAGACCCCGACCAACCCGATGCTCAAGGTCGTGGACATCGCCGCCATCGCCGCGGTGGCGCGCGACCACGGGGTGACGGTGGTGGTGGACAACACCTTCGCCTCGCCGATGCTGCAGCGGCCGCTGGCGCTGGGCGCGCACCTGGTCGTGCACTCGGCCACCAAGTACCTGGCCGGGCACTCGGACGTGGTCGGCGGCATCGCCGTGGCCGGCGACGATGCCGAACTGGGCGAGCGGCTGGCCTTCCTGCAGAACGCCTGCGGCGCGGTGCAGGGGCCGTTCGACAGCTTCCTGGCCCTGCGCGGCCTGAAGACCCTGCCGTTGCGCATGCGCGCGCACTGCGACAACGCCCTGGCGCTGGCGCAGTGGCTGCAGGGCCAGCCACAAGTGGCCAAGGTGATCTACCCCGGCCTGGAATCGCACCCGCAGCATGCCCTGGCCACCCGGCAGATGCCCGGCTACGGCGGCATCGTGACCATCGAGCTGCATGGTGGCGCCGATGCGGCCAGGCGTTTCTGCCAGCGCCTGCGCCTGTTCACCCTGGCCGAATCGCTGGGCGGCGTGGAAAGCCTGGTCAACGTGCCGGCGGTGATGACCCACGCTTCGGTGCCGGTCGAGCGGCGGCAGCAGCTGGGTATCGGCGATGGGCTGGTGCGGTTGTCGGTGGGGGTGGAGGCGCTGGCCGATCTGCAGGCCGATCTGGCCGGCGCGCTGGCTTGATGGCGGGCCGCGCATACGACGGCCTGCGGTGGGCCGGGGGCGGAATGGAGGTGATGGCGATCTTCGGCGAATTCCGGCGGCAGGTGGTCGAAGTGGCGCTGCCCGACCTAAAGTCGTGGGCGCGCCGCCAGGGCTGGCTGGTGGCGCTCGCCCAGCGGCTTCCCGATCCGTGGCGGGAATGGCTTGCCGGGCTGCCGGCCAGGGGGTTGCAGCGCCGGCTCGCATTCCGCCGGACCCGGCGTTGGCGGCAGGCGGCGCTGCGGGCCGCCTGCGCGCCGGAGGAGCCGGCAATCGCCGCCAGTGCGCAGTTCGGCCCGCACGCGGGGGTGAACGTGTTCGCCTATGCGCGCGGCCAGTTCGGCCTGGGCGAGGCCGCCCGCCTGTACACGCAGGCGCTGCTGGCCGCGGGTTATCCGGTCGGCGTGCACGACATCGCCCTGGACGTGCCCCACGGCATGGACGACCGCAGCCTGGAAGGCCGGCTGGGCGGCGAGCCGCGGCACGCCGTCAACCTGGTCTTCGCCAACCCGGATTCCCTGGCCGCGGCGATCGAGAGCATCGGCGCAAGCCGGTTCCGAGGCCGCTACACGATCGCCTGCTGGTTCTGGGAACTGGAGAAATTCCCCGAGGAATGGCGGCCGGCACTGTCGATGGTGGACGAGATCATGGTGTCCACCCGCTTCGTGGGCGACATGCTCGGTGCGGCCACGGCCAAGCCGATCCTGCACGTGCCGCTGCCGGCGATCGCCGCGCCGGACAGCGGCCTGCAGCGCCGGGACTTCGGCCTGCGGCCGGATGCGTTCCTGTTCCTGAACAGCTTCGACTTCAATTCCTACCTGCCCAGGAAGAACCCGCTAGCGGCCATCGGCGCGTTCCGGGCCGCCTTTCCGGCCGGCGAGAACGTGCAGCTGCTGGTCAAGTCGAGCAACGGCTACAGGCATCCGCAGGCCCTGCGCGAACTGCTGGCTGCGGCTGCGTCCGATCCGCGCATCGTCGTGCGCGACGAGGTCATCGACAAATGCCATGTCCAGGCACTGCAGCGCTGCGCCGACGCCTACGTTTCGCTGCATCGGGCGGAAGGCTTCGGCCTCGGCCTGGCCGAATGCATGCGCCTGGGCAAGCCGGTGGTGGCCACGGCCTGGTCGGGCAACATGGAATTCATGACGCCGTACAACAGCTGCCTGGTCGGCTACCGCCTGGTCGAGGTCGGTGCGGACCAGTACCCGCATGCCGACGGGCAGCGCTGGGCCGAGCCCGACATCGGGCAGGCCGCGGCGCACATGCGCAGGCTGGTCCACGAACCCGGCCTGGCGGCACGGATCGGCGCCCGCGCCGCGGCCGACATCGCCGAACGGTTGGCGCCGCAGCGGGTCGCGGTGGACCTCGTCGAGCGGCTGCAGGAACTGGCGCTGCGGTGCCCGCAGCCGCAACGCTGCGATAATGGGGGCAGGACATGAAGGTGTTGCACGCATGAAGGATCTTCTGCTGGCGGTCTGGGCCTATCGCCATTTCATCGTCTCCTCGATCCGCAACGACCTGCGCTCGCGGTTCGTGAGGAGCAAGCTCGGCGCGCTGTGGATGATCCTGCAGCCGCTGGCGCAGAGCGCGATCTACGCGCTGATACTGTCCAAGGTACTGGCGGCCAGGCTGCCCGGAGTGGACAGCGCCTACGCCTACCCGATCTATCTGATGTCGGGCATGCTGGCGTGGTCGCTGTTCAGCGAGCTGCTGTCCCGCTCGATGACGATGTTCGTCGACAACGCGGCCATCATGAAGAAGATCATGTTCCCGCGGATCTGCCTGCCGATCATCGTGACCGGCTCGGCGCTGGTGAACAACGTGCTGTTGCTGGCGGCGGTCCTGGTCGTCTTCGCCCTGATGGGGAACTGGCCGAGCGCCGCGATGCTGTGGTTGCCGTTGCTGACCCTGGTGAACCTGGCCTTCGGCATGGCGCTGGGCATGCTCTGCGGCGTGCTCAACGTGTTCGTGCGCGACGTCGGCCAGGTGGTCGGCGTGATCCTGCAGCTGTGGTTCTGGCTGACCCCGGTGGTCTACATGGTCGACATCATCCCCGAGTCGATGCAGGCCTGGGTCAAGGCCAATCCCATGTACCCCATCGTGACCGGCTACCAGGACGCGATGCTGTACGGGCGCGCCCCGGACCTGCACTCGCTGCTGGTGGTCGGGTCGGTTTCCGTGCTCCTGCTGGTATTCGCCTTCCTGCTGTTCCGGCGCGCCGCCGCGGACATGGTGGACGTGCTGTGAGCGGCGAACTGCTGAGGGTGGACGGCCTGGGCAAGGCTTTCCGCGAATACGGCAGCGAACTGGGCCGTTTCGCCACCTGGCTGGGGCTTCGGATCCGCCCGCGCGAGGAGACCTGGGTGCTGCGCGGGATATCCTTCGCGCTCGGCCGCGGCGAGGCCATCGGCATCGTCGGCCAGAACGGGGCGGGCAAGAGCACGCTGCTCAAGCTGATCACCGGCACGCTGCGGCCCAGTGAAGGAAGCGTCGCGGTGGGCGGCCGCATCGCGGCGATACTCGAGCTGGGCATGGGCTTCAATCCCGACCTCAGCGGGCGCCAGAACGTCTACCACTCGGCCGGCCTGATGGGATTGTCCCTGCAGGACATCGACGGCGCCATCGCCGGCATCGAGGAATTCGCCGAGATCGGCGAATACTTCGACCAGCCGGTGCGAACCTATTCCAGCGGCATGCAGATGCGGGTGGCCTTCAGCGTCGCCACCGCGTTCCAGCCGGACATCCTGATCGTCGACGAGGCGCTCTCGGTCGGCGACGCCTACTTCCAGCACAAATGCTTCGAGCGCATTCGCCAGTTCCGCGAACGGGGCACGTCGCTGCTGATCGTTTCCCACGACAAGAGCGCGGTGCAGAGCCTGTGCTCGCGCGCCATCCTGCTCGAGCGCGGCGAACTGCTCAAGGACGGCGAGCCCGAGGAAGTGATGGACTTCTACAATGCGCTGATCGCCGAGAAGGAGAACTCCGCGATCCGCACCAGCCGCAGGGACGACGGCCGGGTGCAGACGGTGTCCGGCACCGGCGAGGCGGTGGTCGAGGACATCGCGTTGCTCGACGCTGATGGGGAACGGCTGGAATTCGTCGGGGTCGGCCAGCCGGTGTGCTTGAGGGTCAGGGTCCGCGCCGAATCCGCCATCCCCCGCCTGGTCCTGGGCTACATGCTGAAGGACCGCCTCGGGCAGGTGGTCTTCGGCACCAACACCCACCACACCGGCCAGATCCTGGACGACGTCAGCGGTGGGCAGCGCCTCGAATTCAGGATCCGCTTCCGGATGGACCTCGGGCCGGGCAGCTATTCGGTGTCGACGGCGCTGGTGAGCAGCGACACCCACCTGGTGAACAACTATGAATGGCGCGACCTGGCGCTGGTCTTCAACGTCCACAACCTGGACCACCCGCTGTTCATCGGCACGGCGTGGGTGGCGCCGGAGATCGAGGTCGTCCGCCAATGACTTTCGTTTCCTACGCGCAGAACTACGAGGACGTGATCCTCGCGCGTGCGCTGCGCGGGGTCGAGAAGGGCTTCTACATCGACGTGGGGGCGCAGGACCCGGTCGAGCTTTCGGTCACCAAGGCGTTCTACGACCGGGGCTGGTGCGGGATCAACGTCGAGCCCGCCGAGCACTGGTTCGCCCTGCTCCAGGCCGGGCGCCCGCACGACACCAACCTGCAGGTGGCGGCGTCGGACAGGCAGGGGACGCTGCATTTCTACAGCGTCGCGGGCACCGGGCTTTCCACCGGTCAGGCCGAATACGCGCAGCGGCACGCCGATGCCGGTTTCCAGGTAAGCGAGTCGGACGTCGCGTGCACCACGCTCGACGACATCTGCGTGCGCAACGGGGTCGGCACGGTCCATTTCCTCAAGATCGACTGCGAGGGCGCGGAAGAGGAAGTGCTGCGCGGGATTTCGCTGGACGCGGTCCGCCCCTGGATCATTCTGGTCGAATCGACCGAGCCGCTGAGCGAGACGCCGAGCTACCAGGCCTGGGAGCCGCTGCTGAGCGGCCGTGGCTACCATTTCGTCTACGACGACGGCCTGAACCGGTTCTACGTGGCCGATGAAAAGGCGGAGCTGGACCCGGCGTTCGCGCATCCGCCCAACGTGTTCGACGATTTCATCCGGGCCTCCGAGCAGCAGCTGCGCGAACAACGGCAGGCCGCGCAGGAGGCCCTGGTCGAGCGCGACCGATGGCGGACCATGGCCGAGTACCTGCACGGCGAGAACGAGCGCCGCGAGGCGGCTTTGGTCGAGCATCGCAGGCTGCTCGAGGACACCGGCTCGAGGGCGGCGGCCGAGCGCGCGCAGCTGCTGGAGGCGGCCGCATCCTTGCGTCGCGAAGGCGAGCGCCGGGCGGCGGTGCTGGAGGAAGCCACGGGGAAACTGGCGGCCGCCGCGCGCGTGCTGCAGGAGCAGGGGCGCGAACTTGCGCGTCTGCGCGGGGAAGCGGCCGCCGCCACGCGCGAATTGCATGACCGGGAGCGCGAACTTGCGCGTCTGCGCGGGGAAGCGGCCGTCGCCACGCGCGAATTGCACGACCGGGAGCGCGAACTTGCGCGCCTGCAGGAGGAAGCGGCGACGGGGGCGCGCGAAGTGGAGCGGCTGAACGGTCTGATCCGCTCCATCTACGCCAGCACGTCCTGGCGGGTGAGCTGGCCCGTGCGGGCGGCCAAGCGCGCCGCGCAGGCGTCGCTGCGGGCGGTCAAGTCCGCGGCCTGGCAGAGCCTGCGCTGGCCGGCGCGCTTGGCGCGCCCGTGGCTGCGGAGGATGGCGCAGAGCGAGGGCTTGCGCGCTGTCGTGGTCGCGGCGGCGGGCAAGGATTCGGCCTTGATGCAGAATGCCAGGCTGTTCCTGTTCGGCGCGCCGGCTCATCGCGGCGGATTGGGCCATACGGGCCAGCAGGCCGCGGTTTGCGATGGCTTGCCCACGTTCGGCGCCACTGCCCGGCGCCTGCATGCCGGCCTGCTCGAGGCGGCTGGGTTGGAACGTCCGGATCGGGATGCCGCATGAGATTGCTTGTCGACCTGCAAGGATTTCAGTCCCGCGGCAGTCGCGTTCGAGGAATCGGCCGATATGCGATGTCGCTGGCCCAGGCGATGGCGCGGCGTGCCGGCGCCAACGATCTGTCGATCATGCTAAATGATGCGATCACCGATGCGATCGAGCCCGCGCGGGCGGTATTTCGCGATCTGCTGCCGGACGACCATGTCGTGACGTGGAGCTGTACCGCCGACACCGCGGAAATGCTGCCGGGGACGCACTGGAATGCCCGCGCCGCCGAATACGTCTATGAGGACGCGATGTCCCGCTTGAAGCCGGATTTCGTCCATGTCACTTCACTGTTCGAGGGCATCTCGGATGAAGTGACCACCTCGATTGGCTTGTTGCCTGGCCGGTACCGTAGCGGAGTCACGTTGTACGATCTGATTCCGCTGGTGCAGCCGGGAAAGTACCTGGGCGACCCACGCGTGGCCGGGTGGTATCACCGCAAGATCGAGCACCTGCGCCGTGCGGACCTGCATCTGGCGATCTCGGAATTCACTCGCGCCGAAGGCATAGAGCTGCTGGGGCTGGATGCCGAGCGTGTGATAAACATCTCCGGTTCGTGCTCAGACAATTTCCATCCTGTCGAGCTGCCGCCGTCGCAGCGCATGGCGTTGCTTGGCAAGTACGGAATCAGCCGCCCGTACGTGATGTATACCGGGGGCTTCGACGCGCGCAAGAACCTGGTCTCGCTGATCCGCGCCTATGCCGCGTTGCCGGCGGCGCTGCGCCGGACGCACCAACTGGCGATCGTCGGTTCGGGCCCGCCGCCGGAGCAAGAGGAATTGCTGGAGACCCGGCGCAAGAGCGGGTTGGGCGAGGAGGAATGCCTGTTCCTGGGCTACGTGCCGGACGCCGATCTGGCGGCGCTGTACAGCCATTGCCGCCTGTACGTGTTCCCGTCGCTGCATGAGGGTTTCGGCCTGCCGGCGCTCGAGGCGATGGCGTGCGGTGCGGTGGTGATCGGTTCGTCCCTGACCAGTCTGCCGGAGGTGATCGGGCTGGACGCGGCGACCTTCGATCCCCGGAGCGAGGCGCAGATCACCGCCAGCATGGCAATGGCACTGACCGATGACGGCTTCCGCCGCGCGTTCCTAGAGCATGCGCAGAAGCAGTTGAAGCGGTTCTCATGGGGCGAGTGCGCGCGGCGTGCCTGGGAAGGCTTCGAGCAGGCGCATGAACGTGCGGCGGCGCAGGCGCGCACGGTCGTGGCGCTGTCCGCCGGGAGCCGCGACGCGCGCGTGATCGAGGCGATCGCCGGTTTGGAGCGCGGCGAAGACGCGCCCGCTGCGGACGATCGTCGTTGGAGGCGCTTGGCCGAATGTCTGGCCTGGAATCGAGGTCTGGCCGGGAATGTCGCGCCGCGGCTGATGGTCGACGTTTCCGAGCTGGCCATCCGCGACGCGCGCAGCGGCATCCAGCGGGTGGTCCGCAACGTCCTGCGCGAGCTCCTGCGCAGCGTCGACGGTCGCGAGGTGTGCCCGGTTCGGATGGGCGAGGATGGCGTTTATCGCCATGCGCAGCGGGTGAGGTCGCGATTGCTTGGCGACGAGGCCGGCGCCGCCGAGGCGGTCGAGGACGTGGTGGAGTGGCGCCGCAACGACGTGTTTCTTGGCCTGGACATGTCGGTGGACGTGGTTGCCAAGTACGGCCGGATGCTCGCGTCGATGCGCGATCACGGCGTGAAGATGCATTTCGTCGTCTACGACCTGATCCCGATGTTGCGGCCGGAGTTCGTCAATCAGGCGATCCTGCCGGTGTTCCAGCGCTGGTATCGGACCGTCGCCGGGATTGCCGACGGCATCGTGTGCATTTCCAGGGCGGTCGCCGACGAACTGCGCGAATGGCTGGCTTCCGAGGACGTGGTGCGTCACCGCCCGCTGTCGGTTGGCCATTTCCATCTGGGTGCCGATCTGGATGGCGGCACGCCGGTCGAACCCGCCAGGCCGGTTGCGGACGGGACGCGGCGGGTGCTGGCGGTCGGGACGATCGAGCCGCGCAAGGGCCATGCGCAGATGATCGATGCGTTCGATCTTTTGTGGGGCGACGGCCATGACGTTTCGTTGACCATCGTTGGCCAGCAGGGCTGGCATGTCGAGGAACTGGCGCGCCGCATCGCGACCCACCGCGAGATCGGCAAGCGCTTGCATTGGGCCAATGGTGCCTCGGACTCGGAGTTGGAGGCGCTGTATCAGGAGAGCGACGTCCTTCTGTTCGCGTCGGAAGCCGAGGGCTTCGGGCTGCCATTAATCGAGGCGGCCAAGCGCGGATTGCCGATACTGGCGCGCGACATTCCGGTGTTCCGCGAGATCGCCGGCGACCATGCCAGCTATTTTTCGGGTTGGACCGGCCGGGAACTGGCGGATGCGATCGCTGGATGGTTTGCCCGGCGCGACGGCGGCGAAGTAGTCGTTTCGGCCGGCATGCCGTGGCTTACGTGGGCGCAGAGTGCCAGACGCCTGCTTCAGGTCATCGACCGGGGCGATTGGGACTTCGCCATCGGCCAGTGCGGCACGCGGCGTTTGTTCAAGGCGTCGGATCCGCGCCTGCTGACGCAGGTCGGCAGGCGGATTCGTGGTACCTTGACCGCCGATGGGCAGCAAGCCGGTTTCCTGGTCTATGGCCCCTATATCAAGATGGACCAGGGGGCCTATACGGCAAGGATATGCGGGCGCGGGGATGCCGACCTGCGGGATTGCTGGATCGACATCTCATATGACCGTGGATCCCGACAGGCATTCAAGACTTCGTTCGGGGACGCACCGAGGTCGCCGGAAAGCGGCGTGCTGCTGTCAGTGGACTTCGTACTCGATCGACCGGTAGTCGATTTGGAGGCGAGGTTGTGGGTCGGCCAGGGGCAGGCGGTCGCATTGGAATCCATTGAATTCACCCGCGCGGACATTGAGACGGCGGGTGATCTGGGGCCGGTCGAGCAGCGGCGAAGAACAGTGGAACTTGCATCAAGGGACAACTAAGGAAGATTCATGAAATCGGCTTTGATCACCGGGGTTTCCGGCCAGGATGGGGCCTATCTGGCGCAGCTGCTGCTGGACAAGGGATACCGGGTGTATGGCGCCTATCGCCGCACCAGTTCGGTCAATTTCTGGCGAATCGAGGAGCTCGGCATCGAGCGTCACCCGAACCTGAGCCTGGTCGAGTACGACCTCACCGACCTCGGTTCCAGCATCCGCATGCTGGAAAGCACTCAGGCCAGCGAGGTCTACAACCTCGCCGCGCAGAGCTTCGTGGGTGTGTCCTTCGACCAGCCCGCCACCACCGCGCAGATCACCGGCATCGGCGCCGTGCACCTGCTGGAGGCGATCCGCCAGGTGGATCCGAAGATCCGTTTCTACCAGGCATCGACCTCGGAGATGTTCGGCAAGGTGCAGGCGGTCCCGCAGACCGAGACCACGCCGTTCTACCCGCGCAGCCCCTATGGCGTGGCCAAGTTGTACGCCCACTGGATGACGGTCAACTACCGCGAGTCGTACGGCATCTTCGGCTGCAGCGGCATCCTGTTCAATCACGAATCCCCGCTGCGCGGCCGCGAATTCGTGACCCGCAAGATCACCGATTCGGTGGCCAAGATAAAACTCGGCAAGCTCGACGTGCTGGAGCTGGGCAACCTGGACGCCAGGCGCGACTGGGGCTTCGCCCGGGAATACGTCGAAGGCATGTGGCGCATGCTGCAGGCCGACGAGCCGGACACCTACGTGCTCGCCACCCACCGTACCGAGAGCGTGCACGATTTCGTGACGATGGCGTTCAAAGCGGCGGGCATCGCCATCGAGTGGCGGGGCCAGGGCGAGGCCGAGCGTGGCGTGGAGGCGGGCAGCGGACGCGAGCTGGTGCGGATCAACCCGCGCTACTACCGCCCGGCCGAGGTGGATTTGCTGATCGGCGATCCGGCCAAGGCCAGGCAGAAGCTGGGCTGGCAGCCGCGGACCACGCTGGAGGAACTGTGCGCGATGATGGTCGAGGCCGACCTGCGCCGCAACGAGAAGGGCGCGTCGTTCTGATGCAGGCCACCGGCAGGCGCGTACTGGTCACCGGCAGCCAGGGCTTCACCGGCCGCTATGTGGCGGCCGAGCTGGAGGCTCACGGCTGCCAGGTGCTGGGCATCGGCAGCGCGCCCGGCAGCGAACCCGGCTATCGCCAGGTCGATCTCAACGATGCGCCGGCGCTGCAGGCGTTGCTGGCGCAAGTGCGGCCGCAGGCGGTGATCCACCTGGCGGCGCTGGCCTTCGTCGGCCATGGCGATGCCGAGGACTTCTACCGGGTCAACCTGATCGGCACGCGCAACCTGCTCGAGGCGATCGCCGCCGCCGGCAGGCGGCCCGACTGCGTGTTGTTGGCCAGCAGCGCGAACGTCTACGGCAACGCTTCGGCGGGCATGCTGGACGAGGACACGCCACCGGCGCCGGCCAACGACTACGCGGTCAGCAAATTGGCCATGGAATACATGGCCAAGCTGTGGAAGGACCGTTTGCCTCTGGTTTTCGTGCGGCCCTTCAACTATACAGGCGTGGGGCAGGCGGCCAATTTCCTCCTGCCCAAGATCGTCGATCATTTCCGTCGTCGGGCCGAGCGGATCGAACTGGGCAATCTGGACGTATCGCGCGACTTCAGCGACGTGCGCACGGTGGCCTATCTGTACCGCCGGCTGATCGGGGAGTCGGGGGCGATCGGGCGGACGTTCAACATCAGTTCCGGCCGGGCCTGGTCGCTGCGCGAGATCGTGGCCATGTGCGAGGAACTGACCGGGCATGCGCTGCGGCTGGAAGTGAACCCGGCCTTCGTCCGCGCCAACGAGGTCAAGACGCTGTGCGGGGACAATTCGCGGTTGCGGGCGCTGCTGGGGGAATGGAAGTCGCCGTCATTGCGCGAAACCTTGCAGTGGATGCTGGCGTGATGAAGTGAGGTTCCAGCGCCGATAGCGCCTGGCGCGGGTGTTGCATTCGACGTTTCGTGTCCTTGACTTGGGCATCTGGCGACCGCGGAGCCGCAAATTGGAGAGGGAAGGGGCATGTCTGGCAATGATGGCGTGAAAGGGGGCGTTCCGGTGGCCGGCGGTCATCGGATCGACGCTGTTTCGTGGCGCCTGCTGGAATTGCTGGCGGTATTGATCGTGTCGATCTCGCTGTTCGGCCTGGCGGCCATGCGGCTCGGGCATTTCCACGCTCCGCAAATGTGGATTGCCGCGTTTCTTGCCACATTCGCCTATGCGCGGTGGAGCAGACCGGTGGCCTGGATCGGCGGGCAGGATGCTCCGTACTGGCACCTGCTGCTGGTGCTGGGCGTCGCCCTGCTGTTCCGGCTGCCGCCGTTCACGTACCTGCTGGGCGGGCAGGACGAGGGCGTCTATACCAACATGGCGGCGCATCTGGTGCGCACCGGCAGCCTGGAGCCGGTCGACATGGTGCTGCGCGGGATCCACGATCCGATGACGCTCGGCCTGTATCGCCAGGACAACGCCGGCTTGCCGGGCATCTATCTCAGCGGGGACAGGCTCGAGTTCCAGTTCTACCACCTGTTCCCGGTCTGGCTGGCGCTGTTCGGCTCGGTGTTCGGGGTGCACAACGCCGCCTGGGCGCTGACCTTCCTGTCGCTGGTGTCGCTGCTCTATTTCCAGCGGCTTGCTCAGGTCATTACCGGCAGCTCCAAGGCGGGCCTGGCGGCGGGGCTGCTGCTGGCGGTCAACCCGCTGCATGCCTTTTTCTCCAAGTTCCCGGTCACGGAAGTCCCGACGCTCGCCTTTTCGACGATTGCGTTCTGCTTCCTCCTGGTCTGGTGGAGCGCTCCTTCCGCCGGAGGTGCGCGCCGCTGGTTCTGGATTTCCCTGGGGGCGTTGGCGCTGGTTTTCATGACCCGGATCAGTGGGTTCATGTACGTTCCCTGGCTGGTGGCCTTGCTTTTCTCCGCATTGCTGGTCAAGCCGGTGCCGGCGCGCAGAGGGCTGATCGCGTGGACGTGCCTGGCGCTGGGCTTGTTCGGGGCCGGCGTCCTGTACGGACTGAAATGGTCGCATATCTATTCGACAACAATCTATCAATTGTCGTTCCAGCCCTCCCTGGGCGATGGCTGGAAGAAGGTGCTGGCATCCATGGCCTTGCTGGTCGCGGCGGCTTGGCTGGGGGCGTGGCGTATCTCGCGGCGGAAAGGAGCGTCGGGCCAGTGGCTCAAGGCGGCGGCGGAGAAATCGGTCTCGCTGCTGCCGCTCGCGATCCTGGCCCTGACCGCGGTGGCGGCCTGGAAGGCATACAGGCTGGGCTATACCGACGCCTACAGCCAGAGCTCGTGGTATGTGCAGAACTTCGGTCTGTCCGGCAAGGGCATGTATTCGGTACGGTCGACCAGCCTGGTGGTGGCGGCGATATATCTGTGCCCGCTGCTGCTGCTCGGTTTCTATTTTTCCTGCTTCAGGAAGCTGTCCGATCCGGTGGTCGCGCTGCTGCTGCTGTTTGTGACCTGCTTCTTCGGCTATGTGGCGGTCATGCAGTGGGTGCTGCCGTACCAACCCTACTACGCCCGCTACCTGCTGAGTGAGTTCGTGCCCTACACGCTGCTGTTTGTGGTATGCGCCTGGCACGCAGCGGAAGATGGCCTGGCGAGGAAGTTCCTGGCCTTCGTGCTCGTCGTCAGCGGGATCTACGGCGCCTGGCTGAGCGCCAAGCAGATAGGGAAGAACGAACACGACGGCACGCGCCCATCGTTGGAGCGCCTGGTTTCCCACTTCGACCCGCGCGATCTCGTGTTCGTCGACGCGGCGATCGATGCTCCCAATACCTGGGAGCTGGAAACGGCGCTGATCTATACCTACGGCATACCGGCCGCCACCGCCGACGACGAGGACATGGACGGCGGCGGTTACACGCGCAGGGTGGGCAGGTCCTACCACGATGTGTTCTACATCACCCGCAGCAGGATCCCGCCGGAGGGCTTCGTCGAGGTGGATACGGTCGACTTCGTCGAGCGCCAGTACTGCCACGGGATCGACCCGCCCACCTCGATCTGCGTACGCGCCGACACCCGCCTGTTCGTCTACCGGAAAACCACTCCGGATCCGACCCGTCAGGGCAGTGATGCATTGCGGATGGGCAGCATGGATCCGGACGTCAACACGCTCGTCGGCAGCAAGGCGGACGGGCTGCTGGTCGCGACCGGCCAGCCCGGGTTCGTGATGTTCGGCCCGTATGTCCCGATGCCGAAGGGGAGCTATACCCTGGTGCTCGAAGGCAGTGGAGCCCAGCCGTTCACCCTGGACATCGCCGACCAGCGCGGGGTCCGTGTTTTCGCGACGAGGACCGTGTCCGGGGCCGAGAACCCGGGCCAGGGGGAGTTGGCGCGGCTGGATTTCGAGCTTCCCGACGGCGTCGAGGACCTGGAGGTCCGGGTCAGCGTGGCGGCCGGTTCCGATATCCGCATCGAGGGCTACAGGATCGTCAACCGCGTGCCGTGATCCTTCACTCGGCGCGCATGCTGCGGTTGAACCTGTAGCTGATCTTTTCCAGCAGCTTGCGGTTGGTGGCGATCAGGTCGGCGATGATTCCGCACATGCCGGCCAGCGCGGCCAGCATCAGCAGCAGCGAGGCCAGGATCAGCGACTGGATGTGGCCGTCGCCGTTGCCGTTGAGGTAGTGGTAGACGAAATGGCCGCCGATCAGCAGGCCGGGGGTCGCCAGCACCACGCCCAGCCAGAAGAAGAAGAACAGCGGGCGGTAGGTGAAGAACACCCGGAAGATGGTCATCAGCGAGCGGCGCACGTAGCTGGAGATGCTTTTCACCAGGCGCGAGGGGCGCAGGTCCTGGTTGGTGCGGATCGGCACCGAGACCACACGCAGGTTGCTCAGGCCGGCCTGGATGATGGTTTCCAGGGTGTAGGTGTAGGCATTGAAGACGTTGAGCCGCATCGCGGTATCGCGCGAGATGGCGCGGAAGCCGCTGGGCGCGTCGGTGACATCGGTCTTGCTGGCCATGCGCACCGCCCAGCTGCCCAGGTGCTGCAGCTTCTTCTTGATCCAGGAGAAGTGCTCGGTCTGGCCGATCGGCCGCCCGCCGATCACCATGTCGGCCTGGCCGGCCAAGATCGGCGCGGTCAGTGCGGGGATGTCGCCGGCTTCGTACTGGTTGTCGGCGTCGGTGTTGACGATCACGTCCGCGCCCAGGCCCAGACAGGCCTCCAGGCCGGTCATGAACGCGGTCGCCAGGCCGCGGTTGACCGGGTGCCGCACCACGTGATCGACCCCCAGCTGCCGCGCCAGTGCGGCGGTGTCGTCGCTGGAACCGTCGTCGATGACCAGCCATTCGACCTGGTCGAACCCCGCGACTTGGCGCGGCAGGGCAGCCAGGGCGACGGCGAGCGTGCCGCTTTCGTTGAGGCAGGGGATCTGGATGATGAGCTTCATGGGCGATCCGTGCGATACGGGGGGGCGGGGCTGGATTATTGCCAGGCTGGCGCGGCCGGCAAAGGGCCGCGCGAAAGCAGCCATCCGCCGACGAAGGCGAGGAAGTCCCCGCCCATCGTCGCCACCCGGAACAGCATGATCGCCGCCAGCGTGGCCTGGGAGGGATCGCCGCTCTCGCCGCTGGCCAGGGCCAGGGTGGCTTCGCGCAGTCCCGCGCCGGCCGGCGCGCCGGGAACGACGAAGCCGACCAGCCAGGCCAGGCTGGCGGTGGGGATGACCCGCAGGGGGTCGAACAGCACGCCGTTGCTCCAAGCCAGCAAGCCCAGGAACAGGGCGCCGAAGGCCAGGTAGAACAGCACGTAGCCGGCGAAGGCGCCGAGGATCCGCAGGGCCGGATAACGGGGCAGCCAGCGCAGGCGGGCCGGTCGCGGGGCCACGGCGATCGCCACGCCGGCCAGGGGAATGGCGAAGGCCAGCGGCCATGGCAGCCGCGGCAGGGCCGGCAGCATCGCCGCGAGCACCGCCTGGCCGAGCAGTACGACGACGAAGCAGGCCGCGCCGATCTGCATCGCGATCTCGACCAGCGCCGCGGCGGCCAGGCGGCCGTGGGCGATGCCCAGCTGCCGGCCCAGCGCATGGCGCGCGGCATAGTGGAAGACGTTGCCGGGCAGGTACTTGGCGAACATGCCCTTCATGTAGCCGGCCGCGATCGGCCTGGCCAGGCCGGCGCCGACGCCCGGCGGCAGTACCAGCAAGGCCCACAGCCCAGCCATCATCGTCACCACCAGCCCGTAGGCCAGGGCGCCGGCCAGCGAGATGCCGGCGATGGCCCAGCCGCCGCGACCGGGGACGGCGATGCCGTTGCTGAGCAGCAGACGCACGAAGAAGGCGATCGCCGCCAGGCTGATGGCCCAGCCGGCGATGCGCGCCAGCCGCTTGAGCAGGGAGCGGGCCCTTGCGGCGCCGCTTGCGCCGGCGTGTGGCTCGCGTTCGGTCACTTCGACGGGTTCGGAAGTGGAACGAGGGTTGCGTTCAATGCATCCACGGCCTTGCCGCGGCGGTTGCTGGCCTTGCAATCAGCGGGATTCATTCGATCGCATCTTCCCTGTGGGCGGTCCCTGCCATGCACCAAGCCGCGGCGGTGGCCGGGCCGGCGCGATGGCGGCAACGCCCGGCAGCGAGGGCGAGGGCAGGGAGGAGCGGATTCTAGCCGGACAGGGGACCGACGCGGGCGTGCCGGTCCGGCGCGGCGCCGACCCTTGTCCGAAAGTGCGGGTGCTGGCACGGCCAGGAGGCGTGGGTAGAATGCCGAGGTCTTTCCGCATGGATCGGTCATGGCCAGAAGCAAGCTCTATCCCGGCGCCGGCGCCGGCGCCGCCCTCGCGGATCTGGTCGCCGACGGCCAGACCCTGGCGGTGGGCGGCTTCGGCCTGTGCGGCATCCCCGAGGCGCTAATCGCGGCGCTGCGCGATTCGGGTGTGAAGAACCTGACCGTGATCTCCAACAACGCCGGGGTGGACGGCTTCGGCCTGGGCCAGTTGCTGGAGACCCGGCAGATCAAGAAGATGATTTCCTCCTACGTGGGCGAGAACAAGGAGTTCGAGCGCCAGTACCTGGCCGGCGAGCTGGAGCTGGAGTTCAACCCGCAGGGCACCCTGGCCGAGCGCCTGCGCGCCGGCGGCGCCGGCATCCCGGCGTTCTACACCGCCACCGGCTACGGCACGGTGGTGGCCGAGGGCAAGGAGACCCGCCAGTTCGGCGGCCGCCACTACGTGCTGGAGACCGCGCTGGTCGCCGACGTGGCGTTGGTCAAGGCGTGGAAGGCCGACGCCGCCGGCAACCTGGTGTTCCGCAAGACCGCGCACAACTTCAATCCGGCCTGTGCGATGGCCGGCAAGGTCTGCATCGCCGAGGTCGAGCAACTGGTCGAGGTCGGCGCGATCGACCCGGACCAGGTGCACCTGCCGGGCATCTACGTCGACCGCATCGTGGTCAATGCCCACCCGGAAAAACGCATCGAACAGCGCACCGTGCGCGCGGGAGGCAAGTGATGGCCTGGAGTCGTGACCAAATGGCCGCGCGCGCCGCGCAGGAACTGGCCGACGGCATGTACGTCAACCTCGGCATCGGCTTGCCGACGCTGGTGGCCAACTACATCCCCGAGGGCGTGGACGTGTGGCTGCAGTCGGAGAACGGCCTGCTCGGGATCGGCCCGTTCCCGAGCGAGGACGAGATCGACGCCGACCTGATCAACGCCGGCAAGCAGACCGTGACCGCGCGCCCGGGCGCTAGCTACTTCGGCAGCCATGATTCGTTCGCGATGATCCGCGGCGGCCACATCGACCTGGCGATCCTGGGCGCGATGCAGGTCACCGACCAGGGCGACCTGGCCAACTGGATGGTGCCCGGCAAGATGGTCAAGGGCATGGGCGGGGCGATGGACCTGGTGGCCGGAGTCAAGCGGGTGGTGGTGGTGATGGAGCACTGCGCGAAGGACGGCAGTCCGAAGATCCTGCCGCAATGCGACCTGCCGCTGACCGGGCTGGGCGTGGTCGATCGCATCATCACCGACCTGGCAGTGTTCGACGTGACGCCGGGAGGCTTGAAACTGGTCGAACTGGCCCCGGGCGTGGAACGCGAACAGCTGGCCGCCAGGACCGGCGTGGCGTTCGCCTGAGCGCCGGAGCGGTGCATTGGCCGGCGCGCCGATTGCCTCGATGACATGGCTGCGGCAAGCGCCCGCGACGCCGGCATGGAGGAGGTCGAGCTGCGGCCGGGATGGCTGGCCGCGGAGCCGGCATCGCGGCTGCTGCAGGCGCTGGCCGCGGGCATCGACTGGCAGGTCCATCGCATCCACCTGTTCGGGCGCTGGGTCGATTCGCCGCGCCTGAGCTGCTGGATCGGCGATGCGGGGGCGAGATACCGCTACTCGGGCGTGGGCTTCGACCCGCAGCCGTGGCCGCCGGCGCTGGCCGAAGTGCGCGGGCGCCTAGCGCGGGAACTGGGCGTGCCCTTCGACAGCGTGCTGGCCAACCTGTACCGCGACGGCCACGACGCAATGGGCTGGCACAGCGACGACGAGCCGGAACTGGGACCGGCGCCGGTGATCGCCTCGCTCAGCCTGGGCGCGGCGCGGCGGTTCGTGCTGCGCCGGCGCGACGACCACCGCGTGCGCCGCGAGTTCGTGCTCGAAGCCGGCAGCCTGCTGGTGATGCGCGGGCGCTGCCAGACCGACTGGCAGCATGCGCTGCCGCGCACGCGCCGGCCGGTGGATGCGCGGATCAACTTGACGTTCCGGCGGGTTTTGGGGGGTGAGGACCGTCTTCCTGAAGAAGCAAGCCGGGGAGCTGAAGTCGCAGCTGGCGACTGATGGCTCGGAAGAGTGCACTCTGACCCAGGTTTTGCTACGGCCGCTCCGGCTTGAGGTCGCGGCCGCTCGTCAGCACCCAGCCGGCGATCTCGCCGGTGGTCTGCGACAGCGCGGCGCCGAAGGCGTCGGCGACCTGGGCGATGTCGGTGCCGGCGGCCGGCACGGCGTGGGCGAACACGCGCGAAGCCACCACCCGCTGGCTGTAGCCGTCCACCAGCTTGGCGCTGACCTCGATGGTCGCCGCCGGCACGCTGGCGCCGGCGTAGTCGGCCTCGAAGCGGCGGATGTCGGTGACCAGCCGGTAGTCGGCGCGGATGCCGGCATCGCTGGCGGCCACGTTGGCCATCCGTCCGGAATCCTCCAGCGTGCGCACGATCGCGCCCTGCAGCATGGCGCTGGACGACTGCGCCCAGGCCGCGCCCTTGTAGACCTCGATCTCGCCGGCCACCGGGCGCACGGCGATGCGGGTGCTGTCGATGATCCGCGGTGCGCTGGGACTGGCCACCGCCAGCGACCAGTCCACGCGCGGCCAGGCCGCGTCGGCCTGTACCTGCACTTGCGGGGCGTAGATCGTGGTCGGCGCACCGCCGCCGCCCAGCAGCGAGCCGCAAGCGGACAGGGCCAGGCCGGCGCCCAGGACCAGCGCGGTGCGGAGGGAAAGAGTCGGGAGCTTCATTTCGGTTCGAACTCCTTGGGTGCGTCGCGGCCGAGCAGGTAGCGCGCGGGGTTGCCTTCCAGGCGGTCGCTGACCGCGCGCAGGTCGCGCACCAGGCCGCGCAGTTCGGACAGGGTGGGGCCGAGCTGGCCGAGGCCGTCGTTGGCGAAGCCGTGGATGGCGGTGCGGTTCTCGCCGAGGATCGCGTCGGCGTTGCCGGCGGCCGAGTCGAGCTTGGCCAGGGTGGCGTCGAGCTTGTCCAGCAGCGGCGGCAGCTTCTGCACCAGGTTCTGGTCCAGCCGCTGCACGGTGCCGTTGGTGGTATCCAGGGTGCGGTCGAGGTTGCGGGCGGCGTCGCGCGCGGATACCAGCAGCGCCTGCACGCCCTTCTGGTTGTCGGCCATGTCGCCGCTGAGCTGCTGCAGATGGGCGATGGTCGCCGAGACCGCTGCGATGTTCCGGTCGCTGAGCAGCTGGTCCATGCGCTCGACGATGCGGTTGGCGGTGTCGGTGATGTTCTGCAGTGCCGAGGGCGTGGTCTGGATCACCGGCGACTCGCGGTGGTCGACCTCGGTCAGGCGGCGGGCCTGCGGCGAACCGCCGGAGAGCTGGATGATGGTCGGCCCGGTCAGGCTGGTGACGGCCAGCTTGGCGCGGGTGTCGGTCTTGACCGGCGCGTCGGCGTCCAGGCGGATCTGCGCGATCACCTGGCGCGGGTCGTTCGGGGCCAGGCTCAGGCGGGTGATCGAGCCGACCGAGATGCCGTTGTACTGCACCGGGCTGCCCACCGACAGGCCGGTGACCGCTTCGTTGAACACCACCTGGTAGTTCTGGAAGCTGCGCTCGGACGAGTACTTGGCCGCCCACAGGCCGAAGAACAGCAGACCCAGCGCGACGATGATGGTGAAGGCGCCGATCAGGACGTAGTTGGCCTTGGTTTCCATGTCAGGTCTCCCGTTCGCGTTCGCCGCGCGCGGCGCGCGCGCGCGGACCCTGGAAATATTCTCGCACCCACGGGTGGTCGAGCTTTTCTATCTCCGTCAGAGGCGCGGTGGCCAGCACCTTGCGGTCGGCCAGCACCGCCACCCGGTCGCAGATCGCGTACAGGGTATCCAGGTCGTGGGTGATCAGGAACACGGTCAGCCCCAGTGCATCGCGCAGGGTGCGGGTGAGGCGGTCGAAGGCGGCCGCGCCGATCGGGTCCAGGCCGGCGGTGGGCTCGTCCAGGAACAGCAGCGGCGGGTCCAGCGCCAGCGCGCGCGCCAGCCCGGCGCGCTTGCGCATGCCGCCGGACAGCTGCGAGGGCAGCTTGTGGATGGCGTCGGCCGGCAGCCCGGCCAGCTTGACCTTGAGCAGCGCCAGTTCGTAGCGCCAGTTGTCCAGCAGCTGCGGGTGGTGCTCCTTCAGCGGCACCTCGACGTTCTCGCCGACGGTCAGAGAGGAGAACAGCGCCCCGTCCTGGAACAGCACGCCGGTGTTGCGCTCGATGTGCTGGCGGTCGGCCGCTGCGTGCGAGCGCGCGTCCACGCCCAGCACCTCGATGCGGCCGGCCTGCGGCACCTGCAGGCCCAGGATCGAGCGCATCAGCACCGACTTGCCGGTGCCCGAACCGCCGACCACGCCGAGGATCTCGCCGCGCCGCACTTCCAGGTCCAGGTCCTCGTGCACGACCTGATCGCCGAAGCGGTTGACCAGGCCGTGGACGCGGATGACGGTGTCTGGGACGGCCGCCGCCGGCCCGCTGTTCGCGCTTCCGGCGCCCTCCGAGTCCCGAGTCCCGAGTCCCGGCTCCATGCTCACCACCCCATCTCCATGAACCACAGTGCGGCCAGCGCGTCGATCACGATCACCAGCGAGATGGCCTGCACCACCGAAGCGGTGGTGCGCTCGCCCACCGACTGCGCGGTGCCTTCCACCTTCAGGCCCTGCAGGCAGCCGATCAGGCCGATCACCAGCGCGAACACCGGCGCCTTGGACAGGCCCACCAGCACGTGCCGCAGCTGCAGGGTCTCGTGCAAGCGCGCCAGGTACATCTGCGGCGGGATGCCCAGGTCGAAGGCGCCCACGGTCATGCCGCCGGCCAGGCCCGAGAGCATCGACAGGAAGGTCAACAGCGGCAGCATCAGCAACAGCGCGACCAGTCGCGGCAGCACCAGCAGGTCGATCGGGTCCAGGCCGAGGGTGCGGATCGCGTCGATCTCCTCGCGCGCCTTCATCGCCCCGATCTGGGCGGTGAACGAGCTGGCCGTGCGCCCGGCCACCACGATCGCGGTCAGCAGCACGCCCAGCTCGCGCAGGGTGGCAACGGACACCAGTTCGACCACGTAGATCTCGGCGCCGAAGTCCTTGAGGATGGTCGAGCCGAGGAAGGCGATCACCGCTCCGACCAGGTAGGACAGCAGCATCACCAGCGGCACCGCGTCCAGGCCGACCGCCTCCATGTGGCTGACCGTGGCGGTCAGGCGGAAGCGGCGCGGGGCATGCACCAGCCGTGCCAGCTTGACCAGGTTCTCGCCGGTGAAGCCGAGCAGGGTGACCACCTCCCGGCGCATGTCGTCGACGCGTTCGCCCAGGCGCGCCAGCGCGGCCAGGAAGCCGTAGTCGCGCTTTTTCTTCGGGCGCTCGTCGTGGACGTCGTCGATGCTGGTCACCAGCGCCTGGTGGTCAGGGCGGAAGTGCAGCGCCTGCAGCGGCAGGTCGCGGCGGCGGGCCACGCGCAGCAGCTGCAGCACCCCGGCCGAATCGATGCGGGTCACGCCGGTGGCGTCGATCTCGCTGGTCTGTTCGGGCAGGTGCCGCAGCAGGTCGTGCACGGCCATGGCGTTGTCCAGCGTCCACGGTCCCAGCAGCAGCGCGCGCGCGGGCCGCTGCGGGTCGAGGCGGATTTCGGGCTGGAGGTCGGCGGCGCTCATGGGGGCGCGGCGAGCATACCGGTTCGGCCGGTGAAGAAGGATGGCCGTCACTCCTAAACTATCGCTCCGGCCCGCCGCCGCAGGAGCGCACCGCCGGGGCGCGACCGGGCTTTCGCGCAAAAGCCATCGCGCCCCTGTGGTGCGCTCCTACAGAATAGGGGCCTGGATCGATGAAGAAGTCTGACCAATTCATTGCCGATGACCGTCCCCGTTGCCGCCACCTACGCCCAGCGCATCGCCTTCGTGTGCGAGATCGCCGCGCGCCTGCACCGCTACGGCACCACCGCGCAGCGGCTGGAGGCGACCATCCTGGCGCTGGCCGCGCGCCTGGGACTGGACTGCGAGCCCTGGTCCAACCCGACCGGGATGATCCTGAGCTTCAGCGACCCCAAGCGCACGCTCGGCGCCAGCGACACCACCCGGGTGCTGCGGCTGGCGCCGGGCGAGAACGACCTGGGCAAGCTGGTTGAAGCCGACCGCATCGCCGAGGAGGTCGCCGCCGGGCAGATGTCGCTGGCCGACGGCCATGCCGCCCTGCGCCGGTTGGACCGTGCGCCCGGGCGCGGCTGGCAGCTGCGCCAGGTGCTGGCCTTCGGCCTGGCCTCGGGCGGCGTGGCCGGGTTGTGGCGGCTGCCCTGGCTGGACCTGGCCACCGCCACCCTGATCGGCCTGGGCATCGGCCTGCTCGGCCGGTTCACCGACCGCCGCCCGCGGCTGCGCGAAGCCGCCGACGCGATCGCCTCGATGTTCGCCGGCGGGGTGGCGATCCTGGTCGCCAGCGTGATCGCGCCGCTCAACCTCAACACGGTGATCATCGCCTCGCTGGTGGTGCTGCTGCCGGGCATGATGCTGACCAATGCCTTCAACGAGCTGACTAGCCAGCATTGGGTGTCGGGCACGGCGCGCTTCGCCGGCGCCCTGACCACGGTGGTCAAGCTCACCGTGGGCAGCATGATCGCGGTGACCCTGGCACAGTTGCTGGGCTTCGAGCCGGGCGTGCGCGCCGCGCGGCCGCAGGCCGATGCGGTCGAATGGGGCGCGCTGCTGGTGTGCGCGTACGCCTTCGCCGTGCTGTTCAAGGCGCGCCGGCGCGACTACGGCTGGGCGATGGGCGCGGCGATCGCCGGTTACCTGATCGCGCGCTACGCCGGCCGCGCCTGGGGCAACGAGGTCGGCCTGTTCCTGTCGGCGATGACCATGACCGCGGCCGGCAACGGCTTCGCCCGCGCGTTCAACCGCCCCGGCGCGCTGGTGCGGCTGCCGGGCATCATCATGCTGGTGCCGGGCAGTTCCAGCCTGCGCTCGCTGATGGACATCGTCCAGGGCAACGCCGGCGACACCACCTTACGGGTGGTGCTGCAGATCCTGATGGCGTTGGTGGCCGGGCTGGTGTTCGGCAACGTGCTGCTGCCGGCGCGCAAGGCGCTGTAGGACGCGCGCCCGCGCAAAAATGCAGATGCCGGCGGAAAAACGCCGGCGATGCCGGCGCTTTTTCCATCCCGGCCGTTTGCCTGGATTACTTCTTGCCGGCCTTGATCAGGAAATCCTCGACCTTCTTGCCGCTGGCCACCAGCGCGGCCAGCCAGCGCGGCTGCCGGCCGCGGCCGGTCCAGGTTTCCTTGACGTTGGCAGGATTGCGGTACTTCGGCGCGACCTTGCCCAGCTTGCGGCCGGCGCTCGGCGACTTGGTGGCGGCCTTGCCGGCCTTGCGGCCGGGCTTGGCCGCGGCCGCGGCGGCGCCGGCGAAAACCTCTTCCAGCGCATAGCCTTCGGCCTTGAGGAACTTGTTGATGCGGCTGCGCACCTTGGAAATCGGCGTGCGCTTGGAGATGGTGGTTTGGCGCTTCTTGGCCTGAGCGATCAGCGTGGAAAGTTCTTTGGCGGAAAGGCCAGTCAGGTCGATCGACATTACTCGTGCTCCGGATTATGGAATTTTCACGGCCCCTGTTTATTCCGTGGCCGCGCGGAATATTAATCGCTATTTACGGGCAAAACAAATCGCCGTGCTGATTCACGGCGATCGGGCGGAAATATGCTCAACCCGGACAGTCGAGTGGTCCGCAAAAGGCGCGCAAACACGGCAGGCAATGCGCAACCCACCTCTTCCTCGTCATCACGGTGCAAGCCGGGGTCCAACGCCTGCTTTCCCCTTCATGCCGAACATGCATGAAGGAAACCACCGCGATAATCGAGGGTGTGCGCGGGTCCTTTGCTTTCCACCGCAATCACCGTTGCAAAGGTTCCATCCCGGCTTGCGCCGGGATGACCAGCAAAGGCGGCGTCGCCCACCCTTTGGCGTCGCGGATTACCACCGCGCCGGCGGTGCGGCGGCCGGAAACATCAGCGCGAAAGCAAGCGCCGCAGCAGGGTTTCCCGGTCCAGGTTCTCGGCCGTTTCGGCGCGGCGCTGGCGGTATTCGAAGCTGCCGGCGGCCAGGCCGCGTTCGGACACCACCACCCGGTGCGGGATGCCGATCAGCTCGATGTCGGCGAACATCGGGCCCGGGCGCAGGCCGCGGTCGTCGAGCACCGCGTCGATGCCGGCGGCCTGCAGCTCGGCCAGCAGCGCCTCGGCGGCGGCGGTCACGGCCGCATCGCCCTTCGGGTTGATCGGGCACACCGCCACCTGCCAGGGCGCCATCGCCTCGGGCCAGACGATGCCGCGCTCGTCGTGGTTCTGCTCGATCGCCGCGGCGACCACGCGCGAGACGCCGATGCCGTAGCAGCCCATGGTCAGGGTCGCCGGCTTGCCGGTCTCGTCCAGCACGGTGGCGCCCATCGCCTCGCTGTACTTGCGGCCGAGCTGGAAGATCTGGCCGACCTCGATGCCGCGCACGATGCGGATCGTGCCGCCGTCGGCGGCGCGGTCGCCGTCGACCACGTTGCGGATGTCGGCCACCACGTCCGGCTCGGGCAGGTCGCGGCCCCAGTTGACGCCGGCCAGGTGGAAGCCCTTTTCGTTGGCGCCGACCACGAAGTCGGCCAGCGCCGCCACTTCGCGGTCGGCGACCACGGCGATCTTCTTCTTCGGCGCGACCGGGCCGAGGAAGCCCGGCTCGCTGCCCAGGTGCTCGGCGATCTCGGCCTCGCTGGCCATGCGGTAGCCGCCCAGGCCGGCGAGCTTGCCCAGCTTGATCTCGTTGACCGCGTGGTCGCCGCGTACCAGCGCCAGCACGAAGCCGTCCTCGCCCATCACCGCCACCGACTTGACCGTGCGCGCCAGCGCGATGCCCAGCAGCGCGGCCACGTCTT
This sequence comes from Pseudoxanthomonas sp., assembly GCA_047606785.1. Lineage (GTDB taxonomy): Bacteria > Pseudomonadota > Gammaproteobacteria > Xanthomonadales > Xanthomonadaceae > Pseudoxanthomonas_A. The sequence goes on along the minus strand of JASGEB010000124.1, from coordinate 1,610 downwards.
CACAGGTCTTCTGGGTGGGCGTGTCGACCTTGCGCATCGCTTCGGCGGCGGCCGGGCGCGGGCCGGGTACGGCTGCGCTGGCGGTCTCGATGTTGGCCGCGTAGTCCGAGCCGGTGGACATGGCGATGGCGTCCTCGCCCGAATCGGCCAGCACCTGGAATTCCTGCGAGGCGTCGCCGCCGATCGCGCCGGTGTCGGCCAGCACCGCACGGAAATCCAGCCCCAGGCGGGTGAAGATGCGCGAATAGGCCGCGTGCATGTTGTGGTATTCGCGCGCCAGGTCCTCGTCGCTGAGGTGGAAGGAGTAGGCGTCCTTCATCAGGAACTCGCGCGCGCGCATCACCCCGAAGCGCGGGCGGATCTCGTCGCGGAACTTGCTGTTGATCTGGTAGAAGTTGACCGGCAGCTGGCGATAGCTGGACAGCTCGTTGCGGGCGAAGTCGGTGGCCACCTCCTCGGCGGTCGGCGCGTAGCAGAACTGCTGTTCCCTACGGTCGGTGATCTTCAGCAGCTGCGGGCCGAACTTGTCCCAGCGGCCGCTTTCCTCCCACAGTTCGCGCGGCTGGATGGTCGGCATGATCATCTCCACCGCACCGGCGCGGTTCATCTCCTCGCGCACCACCGCTTCGACCTTGCGCAGCACGCGCAGGCCCAGCGGCGCCCAGGTGTACAGGCCGGAGGCCAGCTTGCGGATCATGCCGGCGCGCAGCATCAGCCGGTGGCTGGCCAGCTCGGCGTCGGCTGGGGTTTCCTTGGTGGTGCGTAAGGGGAACTGCGACAGGCGCATGGGGTGGTTTTCGAAGACGGGGAAACCGTCATTTTGCCAGTTGCGCCCGCGCGGCGCCGGTGCGCGGGCTCAGCGGGCCGGCATCGGCGTCACCCGGTCGCCGCCGCGGCCGTCCAGCGGCACGCGTTGGTAGCGGCGGCCCTGGGGCGGAGCGCTGGTGACGTGCAGGACGCCGGCATCGTCGCGCCAGCGGTAGAGAGAAGGTTGCGGGGCCGATGCGCCGGCAGCCTGCTTGCCGCCCATGCGCGCGCGGGTTTCGCCGCCATCAGACCACCAAGCCAGACCGCCGCCCAGCACCAGGCCGCCGAGAATGGCCCAGCCCAGGCGCAAGCTACTTGGCCGGCGTGCAGTACGCCTTGATCGCCTGTTCGGCGATCTCGCGCTGGCTGGCGCGCTCGGCGTCGCTGAGGTTGGCACCCGGCTTGCCGTCGGCGCCAGCCATCTGCACCGGCGTGTTCTGCGCCAGGATCTTCTGGTTGAGGCGGGCTTTGGCGCAGTCGGCCGATTCGGCCGGCGCGCTGGCCACCGCGCTTTCGCCCTTGGCGTCGCTGGCGCTGGCGGCGATGTAGCGGGAGTTGGCGCCGGCCTTGGGCGGTGGCGTGTCCGAGTAGTGGGTGACGCCGCTGGCGTCCTTCCACTGGTACATCGTCGACTGGGCCGGCGCGGCCAGCGGCGCTACGGCCAGCAGGCAGGCCAGGCAGATCGAGGCGGGCAAGGGGCGCACGGGGGGACTCCCGGTCGGCGGGTGGACGGTGGCGGGATTGCAGCATTCCCGGCGGCCGCAGGCAAGCGCCGCGGCGGCGGGGACGCGCGCGCGGTCATG
>JASGEB010000123.1:0-12101 GCA_047606785.1 Pseudoxanthomonas sp. | reverse complement strand
GCTGGCGCTGCTGGCCGCGGCGGCGCCGGCCTGGGCCGCGCCGACGGCGGCCGCCGCGGACGCGCCGCTGCAGTTCCGCATCGACGAGGGCGGCACCGCCAATGCGTTCTTCCAGCACGGGCCGGTGGCCGCGCACCTGCTGGCCACGTCCGGCACTCGGCCGCGCCTGCTGGTGGCCTTCCCGGCCGGCAACAGCGGGGTGGGCGCCTGGTTCGCGCCGTCGGCGCAGCCGCTGCATTGGACGCTCGGGGACCTGCGCGCCGACGACGCGCTGGACGATCCGGCCCTGCACGGCATCGTCGCCGAGCTGACCCTGGAAGGCGGTGCGCTGGAACTGCAGGACGCGGTGCTGGGCAGCGTGCGCGTGCTGCGCGACTACCAGCTCGGCCAGGCCTATCCGCCGCAGCTGGCTGCGCCGGTGCAGCTGCAGGCGCGGCGCCTGCTGTGGCAGCGCCCGCGCCTGGACGGCGCGCCCGGCTACCGGCTGGAGCTGGAACTGCGCGACGGCCGCTGCGTGCGCGAGCACGGCCGGATCCGGCTGCTGCCCGATCGCCCCGGCGCGCCGCTGCACCTGCGCCTGCGCGCGGCCACCGGCGAGACGCCGCTGACCCCGTTCGCCGGCGCCGATGCCTTGCTGACCGCGCAGGCCGGCGCCGATGCGCGCACCCGCGACGCACTGCGCTTCCTCAGCTACCACGAGAAGCTGCTGGCCGGCTCGTGGCGCTTCGACACCTACTTCGGCCGCGACACCCTGATGTCGGTGCGCCTGCTGATGCCGGTGCTGCAGCCGGCGGCGATCGAGGCCGGGCTGGGTGCGGTGCTGGCGCGGCTCTCGCCCGCGGGCGAGGTGGCGCACGAGGAGGACATCGGCGAGTTCGCCGTGCTGCGCCACCGGCAGCAGGACGGCACGCTGTCGGCCGCGCCGCTGTACGACTACAAGATGATCGACGACGATTTCATGCTGGCGCCGGTCGCGGCGGCGTACCTGCTGGACCATGCCGAGGGCCGCGCGCGCGCGTTCCTCGCGCGCAGGCTCGCCTCGGGCGAAACGGCCGGTGCGGCGCTGGCGCGCAACTTCGACTTCGTGGTCCGTTGCGGCCGGCCGTTCGCCCGTGCGCCGGCCGCCGCGCACCTGATCGCGCTGAAGCCCGGGCAGACCGTCGGCCAGTGGCGCGACAGCGAGAACGGGCTCGCCGGCGGGCGCTACCCCTACGACGTGAATGCGGTCTGGGTGCCGGCGGCGCTGTCGGCGATCGCGCGCATCCAGGCGCGGGGATTGCTGGCGCCCTATGCCGACCCGCGCCGGCAGCGCGCGTTCGCCGAAGCCGGCGCCCTGGCCCGCGCGTGGTCGGACCACGCGCCGGCGCTGTTCGAAGTGAGCCTGGATCGCGACCAGGCGCGCGCCAGGGTGCGCGCCTACGCGGCCAGGGCCGGGGTCGACCCGGCCCCGGCCCTGGCCAGCCTGCCCGATGGCCCGCTGCGCTTCGCCGCGCTGGCGCTGGATGCAGGCATGCGACCGATCCCGGTGCTGCATTCGGACGTCGGCTTCGCCCTGCTGTTCGGTGAACCGCCGGCCGCGGCGGTCGAGGCGATGGTCACGTCCGCGCTGCGCCCGTTCCCCGCCGGGCTGCTGACGGACGTCGGCATGGTGGCGGCCGATCCCGCCTACGCCGACGCGCCGGTGCAGGCGCTGTTCGACCGCAACGCCTACCACGGCACCGGTGTGTGGTCCTGGCAGCAGGCGGTGATGGCCACCGGGCTGCGGCGCCAGCTCGAGCGCAAGGATCTGCCCGATGCCACGCGTGCGCGCCTGCGCGCCGCGCAGGCCAGGCTGTGGAAAGCGATCGCCGCGACGTGGGAAAACCGCACCTCGGAGCTGTGGTCGTGGTCGTTCGAGAACGGCCGCTACCGCGTGGTGCCGTACGGCCAGGGCGCCGGGGACGCCGACGAATCCAACGCCGCCCAGCTGTGGAGCACGGTGATACTGGCGCTGCCGCTGCCGCCGCCGTCACCCTGAGTACGGCTTATGACAGATTTTTCTCCCGATTGCGGGAAATGGAAGTTCCCAGGCCGTTGGTGTGTACCGGCTTCGGAAAGCTGCGCAGCCCCCGGCGGCAGGGCACGGCGTCCCACCGAAGCCAGTGCCGCAGCGGCGTTGCCTCGGTTGGGAGAAGAAGCTTACGAAAGGGCGAATACCAACTTCAGCCCGGAATCGACCTTGTCCATGACCGCGCCCGGCAAGGTCCTGACCTTGCTGGCGAGGATGGAGCGATCCAGGGTGATGATCTGCGAAACATTCACCACCGACGGCCGCGGCAAACCGGAGTCCGACCTGGATACGCGCACATTGCCCGGGGCTTCGGCCAGGGCCAGGTTGGAAGTGAGGGTGGCCACGATGGCGGTGGCGATGCGGCTGTCATTGAAGGCGTTGGACTGAACGATCAGGACGGGTCGCTTGTAGCCCGGCCCGGAACCCAGTGGATCGGGCAGGTTGGCCCACCAGACCTCACCACGCTTCATGGCCGATGGCCCCGAATTGAGCAGCAGCCAGGGCGGGATCGACGCTGGACTCCTGCGCGGCATGGACCGCATTGAGCCGTTCGGTGACCAGCGCGTCCTGGCGTTTGCCGAGGTACTCGGCGAGGGCTTGCGCGTAGAGCTGGCTGCGCGAGACCCGCAGCCGCCCCGCGAGCTCCTCTGCGGCCGAGAACATGGCATCGGGAAGGGAGATGGCGACTTTCATGGGTGCATGGTATCACCCTGGTATGACCATGCGGCACTGTGCGACCGTCGTGCCGGTACCGTGGCGCAATCGAAGGCTCGTGCGGACGCGGGCCGGGACCGCGGCGGCGGTAGAATCAGCCGATTCCCTACCCCCGTTTCCCGCCATGTCGCAGCGCGACTGGGTGGCCGCCGCCATCCACAAGATCGAGGCCGACTTCAACCGTTCGGCCGACACCCACCTGATCCTGCTGGCGCTGCCCGGCTACCCGGAGATCGACGTCTACCTGAAGGACGAGTCGGTGCATCCCACCGGCAGCCTCAAGCACCGGCTGGCGCGCTCGCTGTTCCTGTACGCGCTGGCCAACGGCTGGCTACGCCAGGGCGCGCCGGTGATCGAGGCCTCGAGCGGCTCGACCGCGGTGTCCGAAGCTTACTTCGCGCGCCTGCTGGGGCTGCCGTTCGTGGCGGTGATGCCGGCCTGCACCTCGCCGGAGAAGATCGCCGCGATCGAGTTCCAGGGCGGGCGCTGCCACCTGACCGAGCGCGCCAGCGACCTGGACAGCGAGGCGCGCGCGCTGGCGCGGCAGAGCGGCGGCCACTTCATGGACCAGTTCACCTACGCCGAACGGGCCACCGACTGGCGCGCCAACAACAACATCGCCGAGTCGATCTTCAAGCAGATGGCGCGCGAGCCGCAGCCGATCCCGGAATGGATCGTGTGCAGCCCGGGCACCGGCGGCACCGCCGCCACCCTCGGCCGCTACGTGCGCTACCGTCGCCACGCCACCGCCGTGCTGTGCGCCGACCCCGAGCACTCGGTGTTCTTCGACTACTACCGTGGCGCGTTGGCCGGCCATGGCGACGCGGCGCTGACCCACCCGTGCGGTTCGCGCATCGAGGGCATCGGCCGGCCGAAGGTGGAAGCCAGCTTCATCGCCGGCTGCGTGGACGCCATGGTCAAGGTGCCCGACGCGCTGAGTCTGGCGGCGATGCGCTGGACCAGCGCGACCCTGGGCCGGCGGGTGGGCGGTTCCACCGGCACCAACCTGATCGGCGTGTTGATGGCGGCGCAGCGCATGCGTGCGACCGGCCGGTGCGGTTCCATCGTCACCATCCTGTGCGACCCCGGCGAGCGCTACGCGCACAGCTACTACGATCCGGACTGGTACCTGCGCAGCGGCATCGACACCGTGCAGGCCGACGCCGCCTTCGCCGCGGCCCTGGCCGGCCTGCCGCTGGCCGAGGTGCCGGCCTTGTTCGCGCCGGCCTGAGCCCGCACCTGATCCCTCGAACTTTCTTCGGACCATCCCACGCCATGAACCCGCTGCTCGATTTCTCCGGCCTGCCCCGCTTCGACCAGATCCGCGCCGAGCACGTCGGCCCGGCGCTCGACACCTTGATCGCCGACGCCGAGGCGGCGGTGCAGGCGGCCGAGACGGTCGCGCCGCCGGACTGGGAGAACTTCGTGGTGCCGCTGGACGACGCCACCGAGAGGCTGTGGCGCGCCTGGGGCCTGGTCAACCACCTGCAGGGCGTGCTCAACGCGCCGGAGCTGCGCAAGGCCTACAACGACAACCTGCCGCGGGTGACCCGCTTCGGCAGCGCGCTGGCGCAGAACCAGGCGCTGTATGCGCAGTACCGCAGGCTCGCCGAGGCGAATCCGCCGGGCACGCTCGACCCGGCGCGGCAGAAGACCCTGGACAACGCCCTGCGCGACTTCCGCCTGGGCGGGGCGGAGCTGTCGGAGCAGGACAAGGCGCGCCTGGCCGCGATCCGCGAGGAGCTGGCCGGGCTGTCGGCGAAATTCTCCGAGAACGTGCTCGACGCCACCGACGAGTACGAGTTCTGGGTCAAGGACAAGGCGCACCTGGGCGGCCTGCCCGCCGAGGTGGTGGCCGCCGCGCGCGCCGCCGCCAAGGCCGACGGCGAGCCGGGCTGGAAGTTCACCCTGCAGATGCCCTGCTACCTGCCGGTGCAGACCTACGCCGACGACCGCGCCCTGCGCGAGACCCTGTACCGCGCCCACGGCGTGCGCGCCTCGGAGGCCGGCGATCCCAAGCTGGACAACGGCCCGCTGATCGACCGCATCCTCGCCCTGCGCGCCGAACTGGCCACGCTGCTGGGCTTCGCCGACTACGCCGAGTACTCGCTGGCCACCAAGATGGCCGGCAGCCCGGCCGAGGTGCTGGCCTTCCTGCGCGATCTGGCCGCGCGCGCCAGGCCCTTCGCCCAGCGCGACCGCGCCGAGCTGGAAGCCTTCGCCCGCGACGAACTGGGCCTGGACGAACTGCAGCCCTGGGACCTGGCCTATGCCAGCGAGAAGCTCAAGCAGGCCCGCTACAGCTTCTCGGCGCAGGAGGTGAAGCAGTACTTCAGCGAGGGCGCGGTGCTGGCCGGCCTGTTCGGCGTGATCGAGTCGCTGTACGGCATCCAGGTGCTGGCCGACGATGCGCCGGTATGGCACCCGGACGTGCGCTTCTACCGCCTGCAGGACGCGGCGGGCAGGCTGGTGGGCCAGTTCTACCTGGACCTGTACGCGCGCGAGGGCAAGCGCGGAGGGGCCTGGATGGACGACTGCCGCAACCGCCGCGACCGCGCCGCCGGCACCCAGACGCCGCTGGTGTATCTGGTGTGCAACTTCGGCAAGGGCGTGGACGGCAAGCCGGCCACCTTCACCCACCAGGAGGTCATCACCCTGTTCCACGAGATGGGCCACGGCCTGCACCAGCTGCTGACCGAGGTGGGCGAGCTGTCGGTGGCCGGCATCAACGGGGTGGAGTGGGACGCGGTGGAGCTGCCCAGCCAGTTCATGGAGAACTTCTGCTGGGAGTGGTCGCGCCTGCAGGGCATGAGCGCGCACGTGGACAGCGGCGCGCCGCTGCCGCGCGAACTGTACGAGAGGATGCTGGCGGCGAAGAACTTCCAGAGCGGCATGGCCACCGTGCGCCAGCTGGAGTTCGCCCTGTTCGACATGCAACTGCACAGCGGCTTCGACCGCGAGAACGACAGTGTGCTGGACCTGCTCGAGCGCGTGCGCGACGAGGTGGCGGTCAACCGCACGCCGGGCTGGCACCGCTTCCCGCAGTCGTTCAGCCACATCTTCGCCGGCGGCTACGGCGCGGGCTACTACAGCTACAAGTGGGCCGAGGTGCTCAGCGCCGACGCCTACGCGGCCTTCGAGGAAGCCGCCGACCAATTGGCGCAGACCGGCGCGCGCTTCCGCGCCGAGATCCTTGCGCGCGGCGGCTCGCGCAGCGCACTGGAGAATTTCACCGCCTTCCGCGGCCGCGCGCCGAGCATCGACGCGCTGCTGCGGCACGCCGGCATGGCGGCCTGACGCCGGTCAATCCTCGCCGCGCTGCGCGCTTCAGCCCTTGGCTTTAGCCAACAGTTCCAGCCCGCGCGCCTGTTTGCCCTTGCCGCGCTGCGCACGCAGCAGGAAGTGCGTTTCCGCGTCGGCTTCGGCCAGCAGCATCGTCGCCATGTCGTCGATCAGGCGGTTCACGCTGACGCGCTTGCGCGCCGACAAGGCCTTCAGCCGCTGGTATTTGTCGTCGGCCATGCGAATGGTCAGTGCGCTCATGGTTTGGCCTCTTTCAAGAATCGTTCCGGTGTGACGGCGCGCAGGTCGGGAAACTGCAGCTCGGTATTGCGCAAATCCCGCAGATTGCGGCTGACGATGTGGCTGGCCTGTCCGGCCACGGCCAGTTCGATCAAATGGTTGTCGCCTTCGTCCCGCGAGTTGGGTCGCCAGCCGAAGTAAATCGGTGTCCAGCGGCAAGTGGAGAGGAAGATATCCAGCAACTCCTCGCGTTCGGCTGCCGACAGGCGCGATTTCACGAATGGCCTTTCCCGGCCCAGCACGTCCTCGTATTCCGCCAGCAAGGCGGTGCCCATCAACAGCACATACAAACCGCGGATGCAGTCTGCGATCACCGTGCTGGACGCGCCCATCCCGAGGCAGGCACCGACGAACACATTCGTATCGGCCACGATCGGCATGGCCGGATGGTAGCATCAGTGCCACCAGCCTGGAGTCTGCCCCGGGCTGCTGCGGCACGCCGGCATGGCGGCCTGACGCCGGGCGGACGGTGGCGTGTGCTATACCGGCCCGGCCGGGCAGCGCTGATCGGCCCGGTCCAAACCTCAAGGAGCGCACATGAAACGCTATGCCTTGCTGGGCGCGCTGCTGGCCGCGGCCGCGTTCGCCCCGGCCGCCCTGGCCCAGGTCCATCCCGGCTACACCAACCGTTCCGCCAACCTGCGCAGCGGCCCCGACGTGGGCTATCCGCGCATCCTGACCCTGCCGCCCGGCGCGCCGGTGACCATCTTCGGCTGCGTGGACGACTGGTCCTGGTGCGACGTGCAGTACCGCGGCGAGCGCGGCTGGCTGTCGGCCGGGCTGCTGGACTTCGACGACCACGGGCGCCGCGTCGGCGTGGACCGCTATGGCGCGGACATCGGTCTGCCGATCCTGACCTTCGCCCTGGGCCTGTACTGGTCCGAGCATTACCGCGACCGCTCCTGGTACCGCAACCGCTCGCGCTGGGAGGGCTACCACCCGCCGGCACGCCGGCCGGTCCAGCCGCAGCGTCCGGTTGCGCAGAGGCCGGTACAGCAGCACCCTTCGGCCCAGTCGCAGCGTCCGGCGCAGCAGCATCCGGCGGCGCAGGGTGCGGCGGGCAACAACAAGCCGGCGGCGCGGCCAGCTGCAGCCGACAAGGCGCCGCAGAAGAAGAAAAAAGACGACAAGAAGCCGCCCGAGCACTGAGTCGTCGACCGGCGCGGCCGTTGCCGCCATCCGCGCACAGGCGGGATGACGGCAACGGCCCGGGCCTTCCTCCTGCTTTCATGCCATGCCTTCGTTGCCCACCACCGCCGGCGCCGGCAGCACGCCGGCGCCGCACTACCGCAGCGCCGGCGCGCGCCGGGCCGATCTCGGTGTGCACCTGGCCGGATTGCTGCTGGCGCTGGCCGGCGGCGGTGCGCTGGTGGCGCTGGCGGCGCTGCGCGGCGAAACCGCGATGGTCCGGGCGACGATCGCCTATGTGCTCGGCCTGCTGGCGATGTTCGCCTGCTCGGCGGCCTACAACTTCGCCGCGCCCACGCGCCAGCCGCTGCTGCGGCGGCTGGACCATGCCGGCATCTTCTTCATGATCGCCGGTTCCTACACGCCGCCGCTGGCGTATGCGCTCGCCGGCGCTTGGCGCTGGTCGATGCTGGCCACGGTATGGGGCGTGGCGCTGGCCAGCGCCGCCTGCAAGCTGTGGCTGCCAGGGCTGGGCAGGGGCTTCTGGGTGGCGGTCTACCTGCTGCTGGGCTGGGTCGGGCTGGCGGCGATCGGCCCGCTGTGGCGCGCCCTGGACGGGCCGGTGCTGGCGCTGATCGGTGCCGGCGGGCTGGTGTACTCGCTCGGCGTGGCCTTCTACCTGCGCAAGGGCCTGGTCTACTTCCGCGCGATCTGGCACGGCCACGTGCTCGCCGCGGCGCTGCTGCACTGGCTGGCGATCCTGCGGTTGGTGCAGGAAGCGGGGTGAAGCCTAGAATGCGGGCGTATCTCCAGGAGGCCCCGCCATGAGCACGCTCAGTCAGCAGGTGCATCAGATCGCCGACCAGTTGCCGCCGGAGGCGACGTGGGACGACGTGCGCTACCAGGTCGAATTGCGTGCCTCGGTCGAGCGCGGCCTGGCCGACGCCAAGGCCGGGCGGGTGGTGCCGGTCGAGGTCTTGCTGGCCGAATACGGCGTGCTGGAGTGAAGGTCGTCTGGTCGGAGGAAGCGACCAGCAGCCTGCACCGGATCGTCGCCTATATCGCCAAGGATTCGCCGGTCGCCGCCCGCAAGGTGGCGGCGCGGTTGTTGCTGCGGTCGCGGCAGTTGGGCGAGCCGCCGTTGCTGGGGCGACGCCTGCCCGAGTACCCGGATGACGACCTGCGCGAGTTGCTGGAGCGCCCGTGGCGAATCATTTACCGGGTTACCCCGGAGACCATCGAGATCGTGACGGTGCGGCACTATCGGCAGTTGCTGCCCGACAGTCCCGACGCATTGGGCTGATTGATTGTCGGATGCCTGCCGTGCAAGGGGCGGGCGCGGCCCGAGCCGCAGCGGGCCTCGGCGATAATGCCCCCGCCATGCGCAAGATCCTGCACATCGACATGGACGCCTTCTACGCGTCGGTGGAGCAGCGCGACGATCCGGCGCTGCGCGGGCGGCCGGTGGTGGTGGCCTGGCGCGGGGCGCGCTCGGTGGTATGCGCGGCCAGCTATGAGGCGCGCACATTCGGCGTGCGCTCGGCGATGCCGGCGGTGCGCGCCGAGCGGCTGTGCCCGCAGGCGGTGTTCGTGCCGCCGGACTTCGCCCGCTACCGCGAGGTGTCGCGGCAGGTGCGCGAGATCTTCCTGCAGCACACCAACCTGGTCGAGCCGCTGTCGCTGGACGAGGCCTACCTCGACGTCACCGCGCCGAAGATCGCCGCGCCTTCGGCCACCGCCAGCGCGCAGGCGATCCGCGCGCAGATCCGCGAGCGCACCGCGCTGACCGCCTCGGCGGGGGTGGCACCCAACAAGTTCCTGGCCAAGATCGCCTCGGACTGGAACAAGCCCGACGGCCTGTTCGTGGTCAAGCCGCACCAGGTCGAGGCCTTCCTCACCCCGCTGCCGGTCGGGCGCATCCCCGGCGTGGGCAGGGTGATACAGGACAGGCTGGCCGCGCTGGGCATCGCCACCGTCGGCGACCTGCGCGCGCATCCGCAGGCCGAGCTGGAACGGCGCTTCGGCCGCTTCGGCGCCGCCCTGTACCGGCGCGCGCGCGGCATCGACGAGCGCCCGGTGCAGCCGCAGCAGCCGGTGCAGCAGGTCTCGGCCGAGGACACCTTCGAGGCCGACCTGCCGCTGGGGGCCTTCGACGATGCCATCGCCCGGCTGGCGGACAAGGCCTGGACCGCCAGCCGCCGCCACGCGCGCATCGGCCGCACCGTGGTGCTCAAGCTCAAGACCTCCGACTTCCGCATCCTCACCCGCAGCCACACGCCGGACGCGCCGCCGGCCACCCGCGAGGCCTTCACCGCCATCGCCCTGGCCCTGCAGCAGCGGGTGGATCTGCCGCCCTCGACCCGCTACCGGCTGGTCGGCGTGGGCCTGGCGTCGTTTCGCGACCCGGACGAGGCGGGTGTGCAGCCGGAGCTGTTCGAGCCGCCGCAGGCGCGCGCCGATCCGCTAGATTGAGCGCCAGCCCGCTCCCCCCGGATGCCCGCCATGCCCTCGCCGCTCGCCGCGCTGCTGGACCGCTACGACCCGAGCCTGCCGCTGGCCGAGGCCAGCACCATCCCGGCGGCCTGGTACATCGACCCGGGCATCGCCGAGCTGGAGCGGCGCACCAGCTTCGCCCGCACCTGGCAGTACGCCGGGCGACTGGACCAGCTGGCCGACCCCGGCGACTACGTGACCTGCGAGGTGGCCGGCGAGCCGATCCTGGTGGTGCGTGGCGAGGACGGCGTGCTGCGCGGCTTCTTCAACGTCTGCCGCCACCATGCCGCGGCGGTGATGACCCAGCCGCAGGGCTGCGCGAAGAACCTGCGCTGCCCCTACCACGGCTGGACCTACACGCTGGAGGGCGCGCTCAAGGGCACGCCCAGTTTCACCAGCGAATGCCACTTCGACCGCGCCGCGCACGGGCTGGTGCCGGTGGCGCTGGAGACTTGGGAGCAGTGGGTGTTCGTGCGCCTGGACGGCGAGGGCGAGCGCCTGCGCGAGTTCCTCGGCGCGCAGGTGGTCGCGGAGGTGGCGGCGCTGGAACTGGGCAGACTGAAGTGGTTCGCCCGCCGGCACTACTTCTTCGACTGCAACTGGAAGGTGTTCGTCGACAACTACCTGGACGGCGGCTACCACGTCCCGCACCTGCACAAGGGCCTGGACAGCGTGCTGGACTTCAAGCAGTACACCATCGCCAACGGCCGCCACCATTGCCTGCAGTCGGCGCCGATGGTCAAGGGCGAGATCGAGCAGTTCTCGGCGGTGCGCGGCGGCGCGCGCGCGATGTACTACTGGTTCCACCCCAACTTCATGATCAACTGGTACGAGGGGATGATGGACACCAACCTGGTGCTGCCGCTGGGGCCCGAGCGTACCGAGGTGGTCTTCGACTTCTGGTTCGCCGACGTGTCCGCAGCCGCGCGCGAGCGCAACGAGGCCAGCATCGCGGTGGGCAACATCGTCCAGGACGAGGACATGGCGATCTGCAAGTCGGTGCAGCGCGGCCTGCATTCGCGCGCCTACGACAGCGGCCGGCTGTCGGTGCGCCGCGAGGCCGGCGAGCACCTGTTCCATCGCCTGCTGCACGCCGATCTGCGCGGCGGGCTGCCGCGCTGAGCGCAGGAGCGCGCCGCAGGGGCGCGATGGGCATTCATACGAAACGAAAGCTCCATCGCGCCCCTGCGGTGCGCTCCTACGCTTGCTGGGCCGGGTCGATGACCGCCCGCCGCCGCGCCAGCAGGTAGGGCGGCAGGCCGGCGAGGATCAGGCCGGCGGCCATCAGCAGCGACACGGTGCCGGCGCCGTACACGGCGAAAGCCACCAGCCCCAGGCCGAGGGCGCAGGCGGGCAAAGCGCCGGGCGTGCGGGCGCCGCGCCGCCACAGCACCAGCAGCGCCAGCGCGCAGCCCAGGTACAGCGGCAGGCTCGCCAGGGTGGTGAGGTTGCTGAGGAAGGTGAAGGCGCCCACCAGGGTGCGGCTGGCGCCCATGGCCAGCAGGGCACTGGCCAGCACGCCGCAGCCCAGCAGCGCCGGCGCCGGGGCGCCGTGGCGGTTCTGCGCGGCGAACATGCGCGGGAACGCCCCGCGCACGGCCAGCGAGCGGCTCACCTCGCCGGCCAGCAGGGTCCAGCCGTTGAGCGCGCCCAGGCCGCTGACCACCACGAACAGCGCCAGCCAGCGGCCGGCGCCGATGCCCAGGTAGCGTTCCAGCAGCAGCGCGAACGGTGCGCCGCTGGCGGCCAGTTCGGCCTGCGGCAGCAGCAGGATCGGCAGCGCGCAAACCGCCAGCGACACCGCGCCGGCCAGCGCCGTGCCCAGCACGGTGGCGCGCGCCACCGTGCGCTGCGGATCGCGCGCACGCGCCGCCGACAGGCTGGCCGATTCGATGCCGAGCATGGCGAACAGCGCCAGGGTGGCGGCGCCGGCCACCCCGTGCAGGCCGGCCGGAGTGGCCGGCGGCGGCGCGCGCCAGGCCTGCGGCTGCGCGGCCAGCAGCCACAGGCCCAGCATGATCACCATGGCCATCGGCAGCAGCTTGAGCACGGTGGTGGCCAGCTGGACGCGGCCGCCGGCGCGCACGCCCAGCAGGTTCACGCCGACGGCCAGCCAGACCAGGACCAGTTCGGT
>JASGEB010000122.1:0-2945 GCA_047606785.1 Pseudoxanthomonas sp. | reverse complement strand
TTGTCATAGCGCGCCTTGACTTCGTCGTCCGTGATCTTGTCGGCGACATGGGCCTTGAAGTAGGCATTGTGCAGCTCGCGATCACGCAGATAGGCCATGTGGGCCTGGAAATCCGGCGTCTGGTCAAGCTTCTCGGCAGCAGCCTTCTGCGACAGCAGCTTCACGTCGATCGAAGCGGAAAGCGCGGCGACCTTCTTCTGGTCGTCCGGAAGCTGGCCGAGCTGCGGATCGAGGTTGGCAATCGCCAGATCGAGTTCGGACTGATGGATTTCGACATCGCCGACCTTGGCGACAACGGGGTCCTTGGCATCGGCCGCGAAGACCGGAGCCTGGAAGGTAACGATTGCGGCGAAAGCAACCGCAGCAGCAAGTTTGTTGTACTTCAACATAAAATAACCCTTCGGTGGTCTCGACCGGCTCGAAGATGTGAATCCGGCGTGAAAAAGCCTTCAGCAGGAGAATGTGGCCTTTCTGTATCGGCCAAATCCCGTTGACATCAATCGACCCCCCTCTTATCTGTCACGCAACCTCGCGTCCAGAACAGTTTCCGGCCGTTTTGTGCTATACTCCCGTTTTTTTGGGAGTGGATAAAGCAGGAAGCGGCAGGATGAAATCTCAGAAAGGACCAGTCACATGGTCAGCCTAGGTGGAATTGCCCGCAAGTTGTTCGGCTCGTCCAACGACCGCCGGGTCAAATCGTTCCAGCCGCAAGTAGCCGCCGTCAATGCGCTCGAGCAGCAGATGCATGCGCTGTCCGATGAAGCTCTGGCCGCCAAGACGGTTGAATTCCGCCAGCAGCTGGCAGACGGCAAGACGCTGGACGATATTCTTGTGCCGGCCTTCGCAGTCGCCCGCGAGGCGTCGCGCCGCGTTCTTGGCATGCGACCTTTTGACGTGCAGCTCATCGGCGGCATGATCCTTCATTCCAACGCCATCGCCGAAATGAAGACCGGCGAAGGCAAGACCCTCGTCGCGACGCTGCCGGTCTACCTGAACGCACTGGCCGGCAAGGGCGTGCATGTCGTGACGGTGAACGACTACCTGGCACAGCGCGACAGCGCCACCATGAGCCGCCTTTACGGCTTCCTCGGCCTGACGACGGGCGTCATCGTCCACGGCCTGTCCGACGAGGAGCGCCACGCAGCCTATGCCTGCGATATCACCTACGGCACCAACAACGAGCTCGGCTTCGACTATCTGCGCGACAACATGAAGTACGACCGCGCCCAGATGGTCCAGCGCGGCCACAACTTCGCGATCGTCGACGAAGTGGACTCGATCCTCATCGACGAAGCGCGTACGCCCCTCATCATCTCCGGTCCGCTTGACGACCGCTCCGACCTCTACAATACGATCGACGCCTTCATTCCGCGCCTGGCGAAGGAAGATTACGAGATCGACGAAAAGCAGCGCTCCGTCAACTTCTCCGAAGACGGCACCGAGAAGCTGGAAAACATGCTGCGCGAGGCCGGGCTCCTGAAGGGTGAATCGCTCTACGACGTCGAAAACGTTGCGATCGTCCATCACATCAACAACGCGCTCAAGGCGCACAAGCTGTTCCAGCGCGACAAGGACTATATCGTCCGCAACGGCGAAGTCGTCATCATCGACGAATTCACCGGCCGCATGATGCCGGGCCGCCGCTATTCGGACGGCCAGCATCAGGCCCTGGAAGCCAAGGAACACGTCCAGATCCAGCCGGAAAACCAGACGCTGGCGCAGATCACCTTCCAGAACTATTTCCGCATGTACGACAAGCTTGCCGGCATGACCGGCACTGCCTCGACGGAAGCGGAAGAATTCGGCAATATCTATGGCCTGGACGTGGTCGAAGTGCCGACCAACCTGCCGATCCAGCGTATCGACGAGGACGACGAGGTCTATCGGACGCATACCGAGAAATACAACGCCATCATCACCGAAATCCTCGACGCCCATAAGCGCGGCCAGCCGGTGCTGGTCGGCACGACTTCGATCGAGAAGTCCGAACTTCTCGCCGATCTCATGCGCAAGCGCGGCTTCTCGGACTTCCAGGTGCTGAACGCCCGCTATCACGAGCAGGAAGCCTATATCGTCGCCCAGGCCGGCGTCCCCGGCACCGTGACGATCGCCACCAACATGGCCGGTCGCGGCACCGATATCCAGCTCGGCGGCAACCTGGAAATGCGCGTCGAACGCGAGCTGCACGAGATGGAACCCGGCCCCGAGCGCGATGCGGCCATCGCCAGGATCGCCGAGGAAATCAAGGAACTGAAGCAAAAGGCGCTGGCCGCCGGCGGCCTCTACGTCATCGCCAGCGAACGCCACGAAAGCCGTCGTATCGACAACCAGCTCCGCGGCCGTTCCGGCCGTCAGGGCGACCCGGGCCGCTCGAAATTCTACCTGTCGCTCCAGGACGACCTGATGCGCATCTTCGGCTCCGACCGCATGGACGGCATGCTGCAGAAGCTGGGCCTCAAGGAAGGCGAAGCCATCGTCCATCCCTGGATCAACAAGGCTCTGGAACGCGCCCAGAAGAAGGTCGAAGCCCGAAACTTCGATATCCGCAAGAACGTTCTGAAGTACGACGACGTATTGAACGACCAGCGCAAGGTCATCTTCGAGCAGCGCGTCGAGCTGATGGACGCTACGGACCTCACCGAAACTGTCGGCGACATGCGCCATGAAGTCATCGAGGACCTGGTGTCGCGGCACATCCCCGAGCGCGCCTATGCCGAACAGTGGGACGCCGATGGCCTGAAGACGGCCGTCGCCAACTTCTTCGACCTCGACATGCCGATCCACGACTGGGTCAAGGAAGAAGGCATCGCGGAAGACGATATCCGCGCCCGCCTGACGGAAGCCGCCGACAAGGCCGCCAACGAGAAGGCCGAACGCTTCGGCCCCGAGATCATGACCTATGTCGAGCGCTCCATCGTGCTGCAGACGCTGGACAATCTCTGGCG
>JASGEB010000121.1:0-35029 GCA_047606785.1 Pseudoxanthomonas sp. | reverse complement strand
CGCGGCCGACCGCCTCCATCGCCATCGCGCCGAACAGGTAGGGGATCAGGCCGCCGATCAGCAGGCCGATGATCACCTTGTGGTCGGACAGGTCGAAGGCGAACACATGGCCGGGATGGGCCACCGACAGGTTGTGGGTGTAGTCGGCGAACAGCACCAGCGCGGCCAGCGCGGCCGAGCCGATCGCGTAGCCCTTGGTCACCGCCTTGGTGGTGTTGCCGACCGCGTCCAGCGGATCGGTGACCGCGCGCACCTCCGGCGGCAGCTCGGCCATCTCGGCGATGCCGCCGGCGTTGTCGGTGATCGGCCCGTAGGCGTCCAGCGCCACGATCATGCCGGCCATCGACAGCATGGCGGTGGCGGCGATGGCGATGCCGTACAGCCCGGCCAGTGCGTAGGCGCCCCAGATCGCCGCGCACACCGCGATCACCGGCAGCGCGGTGGACTTCATCGACACGCCCAGGCCGGCGATGATGTTGGTGCCGTGGCCGGTGGTCGAAGCCTGTGCCACGTGCTGCACCGGCTTGTACTGGGTGCCGGTGTAGTACTCGGTGATCCACACGATCGCGCCGGTCAGGGCCAGCCCGATCAGGGCGCAGCCGAACAGTGCGTGGGCACCGAACGAGGAGCCGCCCATCAGCAGCCGGGTCACCGGCCAGAAGGCGATCGCGGCCAGCACCGCCGAGACGATCACCCCGCGGTACAGCGCGCCCATGATCGAGCCGCCATTGTTCACCTTGACGAACAGGGTGCCGATGATCGAGGCGATGATCGAGACCCCGCCCAGCACCAGCGGGTAGAGCACCGCGTTCGGGCCGGCCTCGGCGGCCATCAGCCCGCCCAGCAGCATGGTGGCGATCACCGTGACCGCGTAGGTCTCGAACAAGTCGGCGGCCATGCCGGCGCAGTCGCCGACGTTGTCGCCCACGTTGTCGGCGATCACCGCCGGGTTGCGCGGGTCGTCCTCGGGGATGCCGGCCTCGACCTTGCCCACCAGATCGGCGCCGACGTCGGCGCCCTTGGTGAAGATGCCGCCGCCCAGGCGCGCGAAGATCGAGATCAGCGAGGAGCCGAAGGCCAGCCCGACCAGCGCGTGCAGTGCGCGTTCGCCGCCGATGCCCGCGTGTGCGAGCACCGCCCAGTAGCCGGCCACGCCCAGCAGGCCCAGGCCGACCACCAGCATGCCGGTGATCGCGCCGCCGCGGAAGGCCACGTCCATGGCCGAGCCTATGCCCTGGCGGGCGGCCTCGGCGGTGCGCACGTTGGCCCGCACCGACACGTTCATGCCGATGTAGCCGGCCGCGCCGGACAGGATCGCGCCGAGGGCGAAGCCGATCGCGGTCGGCCATTTCAGGAATGCGCCGATCAGCACGAACAGCACCGCGCCGGCGACGGCGATGGTCAGGTACTGGCGGTTGAGGTAGGCGCGTGCGCCTTCCTGTACGGCCGCGGCGATCTGTTGCATGCGTTCGTTGCCGGCCGGGCGCGAGAGCACCCAGCGCGAGGAGACGATTCCGTACAGGATGGCGACCACTGCGCACACCAGTGCCAGTGCGAGCCCGTGTTGTTCCAGCATGACCCCTCCCAAGGACGATGGATGAGCTTCGCCGGTGCACGCAGGGCGCAGGCCGACCGCAGGCGCCCGTGCGGGAAGGGCGTCCGAAGTGGCGTGGCGGTGGGGAGGCCACGGCAGGGGCGGAGCGGGCCGAGTATGGCCCGGACGCGCGAGCGCCGCCATGCGCGGCGCGTCATTCAGGCGGGGCGTGGCAGCCTGCCGGTCTGCCCGCAAGGAGAACCGTGATGCCCGCCACCTTCCGCTTGCCCCTGGCCGCGCTGCTGGCCGCCGTTCTGGCGCTGCCGGTGCTGGCGGACGAAACGCCGGAGATCCAGCGTCCGCTCGGCATCGCCCAGGTCGACGGCGCCGTGCACACGCTGCGGCAGATCCCCGAAGCCTGCACGCGGCTGGAGGGCCGCTTCAGCGGCCGGCGCGCCGCCCCCTACGATATGCAGGTGGTGGCGGTCGGCGGCGTCTGCCAGGCACGGGCGAAGTTCCTCGACTACGCGCAGGCGCGGCCGTCGGCGCAGGCCGGCTGGAGGCTCAACGACATCATCCGCGTGCCTTCGGCCAGTTGTCCGGGTCTGCAGGCGGTGGTGCACGTGTGGCGCCTGCCGGGCGCTGGCGCGCCACCGGCGCTGGACGCGCAGGGGCGCTCACGCATCTACCTGGAGGACGCCAAGGCGCAGGCGCAGGCCGGCCAACTGGCGGCGCTGCCGGCCTATACCGCCAAGCTGGACGTCGAGGGCAAGCCCTGCGGCGGGTAGGGGCGACCCATGGCCGCGATGGTAGAGAAAGGCCGGACGCTCAGCCCTCCCAGGCCGGCAGCTTCTTCTTCACCGCCACGTTCTTGAGGGTGACGTACTTGGGCAAGCCGTCGCTGCCCCAGGGCAGGTCGGCTTCGCCCTTGATCAGCGGCGCGAGGTAGCGACGCGCGGCGGCGGTGATGCCGTAGCCGTCCTTGCGCAGGAACGAGGCCGGCATCTTCTTCTCGTGGTTGGCGATCCTGGCGATCGGCGCCGGTTCGATCTTCCAGCGGTAGGGCGCGTCGGAGCTGCGCACGATCACTGGCATCACCGCGTTCCTTCCCGCCAATGCGTAGTCCACCGCGGCCTTGCCCACCGCCTGCGCCTGCAGCCAGTCGGTCCTGGAGGCCACGTGCCGGGCCGAGCGCTGCAGGTAGTCGGGCAGGGCCCAGTGCACCTTGTAGCCGAGCGCGTCCTTGACCTTGCCGGCCAGGTAGGAGGCCACCCCGCCGAGCTGGGTGTGGCCGAAGGAATCCTTGCCGCCGCCGGCGTCGGCGACGAAGCGGCCGTGCTTGTCGGCGATGCCCTCGCTGGCCACCACCACGCACCAGCCGACCCGCTTGACCACCTCGTCCACCGCGGCCAGGAACGCGGCTTCGTCGTAGGGCCGCTCCGGGAACAGGATGATGTGCGGCGCATCGTCCGGGCCCTGGCCGGCCAGGCCGGCGGCGGCGGCCAGCCAGCCGGCGTGGCGGCCCATGGCCTCGTAGACGAACACCCGGGTCGAGGTCTCGGCCATCGCCGCCACGTCCAGCGCCGCCTCGCGCACCGACACCGCGGTGTACTTGGCCGCCGAGCCGAAGCCGGGGCAGCAGTCGGTCACCGCCAGGTCGTTGTCGATGGTCTTGGGCACGCCCACGCAGGTCAGCGGGTAGCCGAAGGCCTGCGCGAGCTGCGAGACCTTCCACGCGGTGTCGGCCGAATCGTTGCCGCCGTTGTAGAGGAACCAGCGCACGTCGTGGGCCTTGAACACCTCCAGCAGGCGCTCGTACCTGGCGCGGTCGGCTTCCAGCGACTTCAGCTTGAGCCGGCACGAGCCGAACGCCCCGCCCGGGGTATACGCCAGCGCGGCGATGGCCGAAGCCGATTCCTTGCTGGTATCGACCAGTTCCTCGCGCAGGGCGCCGAGGATGCCGTTGCGCGCGGCCAGCACCTTGACTTTGCGCTTGCGCGCCTGGGCGATGACGCCGGCGGCGCTGGCGTTGATGACGGCGGTGACGCCGCCGGACTGGGCGTAGAGCAGGTTTCCTTCAACCATCGTCTTGGGGGTCCACGGCTAGGGATGCGGTAAGCTTCCCACATGATGCGGTGCAGCGTGGCGTGGGCGGCATTCCGCGACTACTGTCCACCAAGCTCCCCTTTCACGTTTGCTGGAGTATTTCCGAATGCGACTGGTTCTGCTGGGACCCCCGGGCTCGGGCAAGGGCACGCAGGCTGCGCGCCTGAAGGATTACCTCAAGGTGCCGCACATCTCCACCGGCGACCTGCTGCGCGCCGAGGTGGCCGCCGGCAGCGCCCTGGGTCTGCAGGCCAAGGAAGTCATGGCCCGCGGCGAACTGGTCTCCGACGCCATCCTTCTGGGCATGCTCGAATCGCGCCTGGCCCGCGACGACGCCAAGGCCGGCTTCATCCTCGACGGCTACCCGCGCAACCTGGCCCAGGCCGACGCCCTGGACCGGCTGCTGGCGCGGCTGGACCAGAAGTTCGACGCCGCCGTGCAGCTGGAAGTGCCCACCGAACTGCTGGTCGAGCGCATTGCCGGCCGCGCCAAGGCCGAAGGCCGCGCCGACGACAACCCCGAGTCGGTGCGCAAGCGCCTGCAGGTGTACGACCAGGCCACCGCGCCGGTGATCGGCTTCTACCGCCAGCGCGGCGTGCTGACCGTGGTCGACGGCGTGGGCGGGCTGGACGAAGTCACCGCGCGCCTGATCGAGGCGCTCAAGCCGACCGCCGAGGTGGGGTGAGGGGAGCTTGAAGGTTTCTGAGCCCCTCTCCCGAGGGGAGCGGGGCGAAGGTGCCGGGCGGGGGACTCTTCGGCACACTGACGCGTCCGCGAATCGAGGCGTGAGTTGTTGAAGATCCATATCCTGGGCATCGCCGGCACCTTCATGGGCGGGGTGGCGGCGCTGGCGCGCGAGCTGGGCCACGAGGTCGAGGGCAGCGACCAGGCGGTGTATCCGCCCATGTCGACCCAGCTCGAACGGCTGGGCATCGCGCTGCGCCAGGGCTACCAGCCGCGCAACATCTCGCCGGACTGCGCCGCCGTGGTGATCGGCAACGCGCTCTCGCGCGGCAATCCAGCGGTCGAATGGGTGCTCGACCAGGGCCTGGCCTACACCTCCGGTGCGCAGTGGCTGGCGCAGAACGTGTTGCCTGGCCGCACCACGCTGGCGGTGGCCGGCACCCACGGCAAGACCACCACCACCGCGCTGCTGGCGTTCCTGCTGGAGGCGGCGGGGCGGCAACCCGGCTTCCTGATCGGCGGGGTGGCCGGCGATTTCGGGGTATCGGCGCGGTTGGGCGGTGCTGCGCGTCGGTCGCTTTTCGTCGTCGAAGCCGACGAATACGACACCGCTTTTTTCGACAAGCGCAGCAAGTTCGTCCACTACCGGCCGCAGGTGGCGATCCTCAACAACCTCGAGTACGACCACGCCGACATCTTCCCGGACCTGGCCGCGATCCAGCGCCAGTTCCACCACCTGGTGCGCACCGTGCCGGGCCACGGCCGGCTGATCGTCAACGGCGAGGACCCGCACCTGGCCGAGGTGCTGGCGATGGGCTGCTGGACGCCGGTGGAGCGCTTCGGCATCGACGCCGACTGC
The DNA here is from genome assembly GCA_047606785.1 of Pseudoxanthomonas sp. Classification (GTDB taxonomy): domain Bacteria; phylum Pseudomonadota; class Gammaproteobacteria; order Xanthomonadales; family Xanthomonadaceae; genus Pseudoxanthomonas_A. The sequence continues at coordinate 29,846 of JASGEB010000121.1, read as the reverse complement.
GAGTGGACGGCGCGGCTGCTGGCCGCCGACGGCAGCGCCTTCGCCGTGTTCCACCGCGGCGCGGAGCTGGGCCAGGTGCACTGGCCGCTGCTGGGCCGCCACAACGTGAGCAATGCGCTGGCGGCGCTGGCCGCCGCGCATGCGGTGGGCGTGCCACCGGTGCCGCTGCTGCCGGCGCTGGCGCGCTTCCAGGGCGTGCGCCGGCGGCTGGAAGTGGTGGGCGTGCGCGACGGCATCACCGTCTACGACGACTTCGCCCATCATCCCACCGCCATCGCCGCCACTCTCGAAGGACTGCGCGCGAAGGTCGGCGATGCGCGCATCGTGGTGGCGATGGAGCCGCGCAGCAATTCGATGCGATTGGGCGCGCACGCCGCGGCGCTGGCGCCGTCGCTGGACGCGGCCGACGCGGTAGTGTTCCTGGCGCGGCCGCAACTGCCGTGGGATGCGGCCAAGGTGATCGCCGCGGTGCGCGGCCGCGCGCAGGCGGCGGCCGACGCCGACGCGCTGTTGGCCACGCTGGCGCGGTGGACGCGGCCGGGCGACCACGTGGTGTTCATGTCCAACGGCGGTTTCGACGGTGCGCCGCGGCGGTTCCTGGCCGGCAACGGTTGACGCCTGCGCGGGCCGCCCCGGGCCGCGCGGGCGGGCTTGTTTAGACTGGCGCCATGAGCGAAACCGAAAGCCTGCCGCTGTTCCCTCTGCATACCGTGCTGCTGCCGGGCGGGGCGCTGGGCCTGCGCGTGTTCGAGCGTCGCTACCTGGACCTGGTGCGCGAATGCGGGCGCAGCGGGCGCGGCTTCGGCGTGTGTCTGATCCTGGAGGGCGAGGAGGCCGGCCGTCCGGCCACGCCGGCGGCCTACGGCACCGAGGCGACGATCGAGGATTTCGGCACCGACAACGCCGGCCTGCTGACCCTGCGCCTGCGCGGCCGGCGCCGCTTCCACGTGCAGCGCACGCGGGTGCGCGACAACGGCCTGATGGTCGGCCAGGTGCGCTGGTGCGCGGCGGACGGCGACGACGAACTGCGGCCCGAGCACGGGCTGCTGGCCACGGTGCTGGAGAAGATCTTCGAGAAGGCCGGCGCCACCCCGCCGGACATGCGCGCGGCCGACCTGGACAACGCCGCCTGGGTCGGCTGGCGGCTGGCCGAACTGCTGCCGCTCAGCGCCGCCCAGCGGCTGGCGCTGCTGCAGGAGGACGATCCGCACGCACGCCTGGACCGGTTGCTGGAACTGATGGCCTGAATTCGATCGGATCGGTGCGGATGCGCAGCACCGGCTGGCGCGTGTGCGGGTGGGCGCTGCTGCGCGCCGGCAGGTCGTCCAGGGCGGCGGCCACGGCCCGCAGCGCCGCCTGCGATTCGTCCACCGGTCGCCACAGCCCGACCAGGCCGAGCACGCGCTGGTGGCGCAGGGTCTGCGCCGAGCCGATCCACAGCGGCAGCCCGCCCGGCTGCAGCCGCCACGGCGTGGCCCACAGCCGCAGCGCCACCATTTCGCCGGCGCGCGCGCCCGGGCGCAGCATCAGCAGGCTTTCGGCGCGCGTGTCCAGGGTCGCCGGCAGCACCGGCTGGGCCGGTGCCGGCAGGTCGCTGTCCAGCAACTGCAGGCTGCGTTCCCAGCCGGCCTGCGTCTGCACCCGCCAGCCGGCGGCGACCAGGCGCTGGCGCAGCGGCTGCAGCGGGCCGGCCACCTGCACGTCCAGCGGCCAGCGGTGGGCGTCGTCGAACTCGCTGCGCAGCGACGGCAGCTGCATCCAGTCGCGCTCCCACCAGCCCTGCAGCGGCGCGTCCACGCCGGCCGGCGGCGGGTCGAAGCGCGCCAGCGTCGCATCGACGCTGCGCGGCGCGTGGAACAGCGCGGCCAGCGCGAAGCTGCCGTAGAACAGCCACGCCAGCGGCTTCATCCACAGCGGGCGGCGGCTGCGGCGGCGGTAGGCGATGCCCAGCGCCAGCAGCCAGACGATCCCCAGCAGGCTGCCGCCGAGCACGTCGCTGAGCCAGTGCGCGCCCAGGTACAGGCGCGCGAAGCCCACCGCCGCCACCGCCACGGCGGCCACGACGTAGGGCCACACGCGGTCGCGCCCGGGCAGTTCGCGCGCCACCAGCACGGCGAAGAAGCCGAAGCCGATGGTGGTCATGGTCACCGCCACCGACGGGAAGCCGAAGCCGCCGGCGACCGTCGGCGGCTTGGGGATATCCACCACCGCGCCCAGCCACAGGCTGAGCGCCACGCCGAAGCCGATCGCCGCCAGCCAGTGCGCCGCGGCCAGCCAGCGCCGCCGCCAGCACAGCCAGGCCAGCACCGCCGCATACGCCGGCGCCAGCACCTGCGCATCGCCCAGCGCGGCCAGCGCCGCCAGCGGGCGGTCGGCCAGCGGGTTGCGCAGGCCGTGCATGAGTTCGAACAGGGCCACGTCCACGCCCAGCGGCGCGCCCTTGCCCAGCACCACCACCAGGAACGAGAAGCACAGCCAGGCCGCGCCCAGCAGCAGCGCGGCCAGCACCAGCAGCGAGGTCGATTCGCGCCGGCGCGGATCGAACACCGCCTGCGACCAGCCGCCGATGACGGGGTGTTCGCGCGACCAGCACAACGTGCGCGCCGACAGCGCATCGGCGTGGCCGGCGAACCAGCGGTAGGCGTACACCACCCCGGTCCAGGCGGCGGCCACCGCCAGCAGCATCAGCCCCAGCACCACCGCCAGCCGCCCGGCCACCGCCGCCACCGCGTCGTAGGCCTGGCCCAGCAGCCAGCCCGGCGCCAGGAACAGCAGCGCCCACGACGCCGCCGCCAGCGCGCTGGCCGGCAGATAGCGCCGCAGCGGCATCCGCAGCATGCCCGCCACCACCGGCACGAACGGCCGGATCGGGCCGACGTAGCGCGCGATCAGGATCGCCTTGAAGGCGTTGCGGCGGAATAGGGTCTCGCCACGCCCCAGCAACTGCGGATAGCGCGAAAACGGCCAGTGGCTGCGCAGCTGCGGGCCCCAGCGGTGGCCGACCCAGAAGCTGGCGGCGTCGCCGACGAACGCGCCCAGCGCGGCGCTGGCCAGCGCGTACGGCCCGGACAGCTCGTCCAGCCCGATTAGCACGCCCACCGCGAACAGCAGCGGCAGCGCCGGCACGATCGCGCCGACGATCACCAGCGCATCGCCCAGGGCGATGGCGAACACGACCGCGCCCGCCACGACCGGGTGGGCCGCGATCCAATCCAGCAGCCCGTCGAACCTGGAGGCTTCCATCGGCCGGCGATTATAGGAGGCCGCCGTCGCGCGGCCGGCGCCGGCCGCCTGCCATCGCGTCCCGGCCCAGCAAGTAGAATCCCGCCTCCTTTGACTTTTGACGGAGCGGCCGCGATGGCGAGCTTGTCGGGCAAGACCTTGTTCATCACCGGCGCCTCGCGCGGCATCGGCCTGGCCATCGCCCTGCGCGCGGCGCGCGACGGCGCCAACATCGCCGTGGCCGCCAAGTCCGACGTGCCCAACCCCAAGCTGCCCGGCACCATCCACAGCGCCGCGCGCGCGATCGAACAGGCCGGCGGCCGCGCGCTGGCGCTCAAGTGCGACATCCGCGAGGAGGACCAGGTGCGCGCCGCGGTGGCCACCACCGTCGATGCCTTCGGCGGCATCGACATCCTGGTCAACAACGCCAGCGCGATCTGGCTGCGCGGCACCCTGGACACGCCGATCAAGCGCTTCGACCTGATGCAGCAGGTCAATGCGCGCGGCACCTTCCTGTGTTCGCAGGCCTGCCTGCCGCAGCTGCTGCAGGCGGCCGATCCGCACATCCTGACCCTGTGCCCGCCGCCGTCGCTGGACCCGAAGTGGTGGGGACCGCACACCGGCTACACCCTGGCCAAGATGGGCATGAGCCTGGTGACGCTGGGTTTGGCCGCCGAGTTCGGTCCGCAGGGCGTGGCGGTCAACGCGCTGTGGCCGCGCACGCTGATCGCCACCGACGCCTTGAACATGATCCCCGGCGTGTCGGCGGCCAACGGCCGCAAGCCGGCGATCATGGCCGACGCCGCGCATGCGGTGCTGACCCGCGAGGCGAAATCGGCGAGCGGCCGGTTCTTCATCGACGAGGAAGTGCTGGCCGAGGCCGGCGTGAGCGACCTGTCCGGCTACGCGGTCGACCCGGCGCAGCCGTTGTATCCGGATCTGTTCCTGTAGGCGTGCACCACAGAGCCTGCCCCCGCGAAGGCGAGGGCGCGTTCGCGCGCATTGGCTACGGGCTCGAGCATCGGCGCACGCACCGTGCTCGGACGATTGTGGCGAGATCGACATGTATTGGCACGAATTTGACACGTTCCGACGTGTGTATCGATATCGGATGCAAGTCGCCACGAAGACCGCCTGCGCAGGGTCTGTGTTCACCCCTCGTGCAGCCAGCCGGCGGCGTGGGGGGTACATTCATAAGAAGTTCAAATCGCCACGCTGGTCGCGCATTAGCCTCTGCGCGCGGCTTGCGAGGCAGGTCGTGCCGGGTCGGGGCGGGATCCGCGCTTTCTTTTCACTGCACCGCCTCTGCGCGGTGCGACGGAAATGCCCCCGGGGTTCCCGGCTGTGCAGGTCCGTAAGCGAGATGGAGTGCCCATGCCTTTTGACGCCGTGCCCGTTCCACGCAGCCAGCAACCCGACGTTTCGGTGGTGATCTGCACGCTGGACGAACATGAAGCCATCGGTGGCGTGCTGGCGGAATTGGACCAGGCGTTGGCCGGCCATTCGCGCGAGTTGATCGTGGTCGACGATTCGACCGACGAGCGCACCGCCGACGCGGTGCGCGCCTACGCGACCGAGCATCCGGGGGTGCGTCTGCTGCGCCGCCAGGGCGGACGCGGGCTGGCGTCGGCGGCGGTGGCCGGCTGGGATTGCGCGTGCGGCCGCACCCTGGCGTTGATGGACGGCGACGGCCAGCACGATCCGGCGCTGCTGGCGCGCATGCTCGCGCGCCAGGCCGAGGGCCGGCACGACGTGGTCATCGCCAGCCGCTACCTGGAGTCCGATGCCTCCGGGCTGGGGCCGGTACGTCACCTGATGAGCCGCGCCGGCACCCTCGCCACCCGCCTGCTGATCGGCCAGCGGCTGGCCGATCCGATGAGCGGTTGCTTCCTGATGACGCGCCGCTGGTATGCGCAGGTGCGGCCCCGGCTCGACGGCGCGTTGGGCTTCAAGATCCTGATCGACGTGCTCGCCGACGGTCCGGCGCGACCGAAGGTGGCGCAGCTGTCCACGCAGTTGCGCGAGCGCGCCGGCGGCCAGTCCAAGCTGGACCTGCGGGTGATGGTGGAACTGGCCGCGCAACTGGTGGACAAGGGTACGCGCGGGCTGGTGCCGGCGCGCATGGCGATGTTCTTCGGGGTCGGCCTGACCGGCCTGGCCGTGCACCTGTCGGTGCTGTCGCTGGCGACCTGGGCGGGCACGCCGTTCTGGGCCGCGCAGATGCTGGCGATCTGGCTGGCGATGAGCTGGAACTTCGGGCTCAACAACAGCCTGACCTTCCGCGACCGGCGCCTGTCCGGCCTGCGCGCGCTGCGCGGGCTGGTGGTGTTCTACGCCTCCTGCCTGAGCGCGGCGATCGTCAGCGAGGCGCTGGGCGTGGTGCTGGACTGGCTGGGTGCGCCGTGGTGGGTGGCCGGGGTCGGCGGCGCGGTACTGGCCGGGGTGATGAACTACCACCTGTCGCGGCGCGCGGCTTGGGGACAGGGCGAGGCGGCGCAGCCGCAGGCGCAGGCGCAGGTATCCGAAGTGGCGATCCCGGCGCCGGCCAGTCGCGGCGAGTAGCCCACCGATGACGGGCAACCACGGGCAGGCGCCGGCCGACCGGCGCTGGGACTGGCCCGCGTTCGCGTTTGCGGCGGTCGCGCTGATCGCCGCCGCGTTCGCCTTCGCTGGCCTGGGCGCGAGCAACTTCTGGACCGACGAACTATTCACCCTGCACGTGGTCGGCCACGCCGGCGGCCTGGGCGAGGTGTGGCGGCGCGCGCTCACCGATACCCATCCGCCGCTGTACTACTTCCTGCTGTACGGTTGGGGCCGGTTAGGTGGCTATTCCGAAGCCTGGCTGCGCCTGCCCAGCGCGGTGTTCGCGGTGGCCGCGCTGGGGCTGGCCTGGCACGCGCTGCGCCGTCGCTTCCGGCCGACGGCGGCAAATTTCGCGGCGGCGGTGGCGGCGGTGTCGACGTTCTGGTTCGAGCAGTCGCAGAACGCGCGCGGCTACGCGCTGGCGATGCTGGCCGCGGCGGCGATGCTGTGGCTGGCGCTGGCCCTGGAGGCGGCGTGGCGGCGGCGCAAGGTCGCCTGGGGCTGGCTGGCGCTGCTGCTGCTGGCCGGGTTCGCCGGCAGCTTCGTGCATGCCTACATGCTGCTGTGCGCGGGCATGGTGATCGGCGCGCTGCTGCTGGCGCTGGGCGACTGGCGCGCGCGCGCGGCGCTGGCGGTTGGCGGCCTGCTGATCCTGGCGGCCAACGCCGGCTATTCCTGGCTGCTGCTGCACTCGACCACCCAGGACCTGCACGGCCTGTGGTTCGACACCGGCTGGAAGTTCTTCCGCAGCCAGACCGGGATCGCCCGCCACGACCTGGCGGCCGCCGGGGCGGCGGTGGCGGTGAACCTGCTGGTGCTGGCGGCGATCGTGCTGCGCGTGCGCGGCGGCCGCGGCGCGCTGAGCGCGCGCGCGGGCGAGGACGGCAACCGCGCCGCGCTGTTGGCGGCATTCGTGCTGGCCGGGATGTTCGCCAGCGGGGTGGCGGTGAGCTACCTGATCGCGCCTTCGTACTCGGCGCGCAACATGCTCACCGCCTCGCCGTTCGCCTGGACCCTGCTGGCCTGGCTGTACCAGGCGGCCGGGCCGCGCCTGCGCACCCGCGCCAGCCGCTGGATGGCGCTGGGCCTGTGCGTGCTGGTGGGCGCGCACCTGAACCTGCTGCATGGCCGCTTCATCGAGCGCAACGAGGCCTGGCGCGCCTCGGCCCGTTTCATCGCCGCCATGCCCGGCTGCGCCGGCCAGGAGGTGGCGGTGATGCAGCCGTTCAAGTTCGGCCCGGCCACGCCCGCTTATCGGCGCCTGGCCGAGCACGATTTCTACGGCCACTACGCGGCGCCCGCCACGCCGATTCGCGCTTGGCTGCCGTCGGAACTGTCCGCGCGCCAGCCGGTGCCGGCGCTGCAGGCGCAGCTGGCCGCGCGCGCCGGCAACGCCGCCCGCCCCGGCCAGTGCACCCTGCTGCTGTGGGGCGTGCACGACCTCGACGGCGACACCGCGGTGTTGATGGCGCGCGAACTGGCGCGGCAGCCGGGGGTGGCGCCGGCGCGGGTGGTGGTGCAGGCCTTCGTGCGCGGCAAGCGTTCGTCATTCTCCTGGCGGCCGTTGCCGGAAGGCTTCGTGTTCTACGCCCTGCCGGCCGCCGCCGCGGGCGCGCCGCCGCGCGACCCTGGCCCGCTGGTGGCCATGCCCGCCGGAGTGCTCGGCGACCGCTACGTGGTCGACTACCTGGGCAGCGATCCCAACCCGCTTGATGCGGCCGCGCCGATCGACCGTTTCGTCATCCAGCGCTGGTCTTACAAGGTCGGCGCAACCGGGCAGGAGACCGCGGCGGACCCGCGCGTGCATTGCCGGCTGGTGCCGGCCGGCGCGCAGGGCCATGCCAGGGCGTCCAAGATGCTGCCGGCCTGCTTCGACCTGCCGCCGGGTTGAGCGGGCGCGAGCGGACTGGGCCGCGGTGGCGGGTTTGGGCGACAATGCGCGGCTGTTTTCCTTCCCGGATTCGACCGCCATGAGCCACGCCGCCGACCTGATCGCCTCCGCCAAGCGTACCCTGCTGCCGGTCTACCACCAGCGCGAGATGGTGCTCGAGCGCGGCCTGGGCGCGCGCCTGTGGGACAGCGAGGGGCGCGAGTACGTGGATCTGGCCGCCGGCATCGCCGTGTGCGCGCTGGGCCACTGCGATCCGGATCTGGTGGCGGCGCTGGGCGAACAGGCCGGCCGGCTGTGGCACACCAGCAACGTGTTCTACAGCGAGCCGCCGCTGCGCCTGGCCGAGGAACTGCTGGCGGCCTCGCGCTTCGCCACTCGCGTGTACCTGTGCAATTCCGGCGCCGAGGCCAACGAGGCGGCGATCAAGCTGGTGCGCAAGTGGGCCGCCGACCAGGGCCGGCCGCCGGAGCAGCGCGTCATCGTCACCTTCCGCGGCAGCTTCCACGGCCGCACCCTGGGCGCGGTCACCGCCACCGCCCAGCCCAAGTACCAGGCCGGCTACGAGCCGCTGCCCGGCGGCTTCCGCTACTGCGACTTCAACGACCTGGACCAGCTGGAAGCGGCGATGGCCGGCGGCGACGTGGCGGCGGTGATGCTCGAGCCGGTGCAGGGCGAAGGCGGCGTGGTGCCGGCGGCGGACGGCTACCTGGCCGGGGTGCGCGCGCTGTGCGACCGCCACGGCGCGCTGCTGGTGCTGGACGAGATCCAGTGCGGCATGGGCCGCACCGGCGAACTGTTCGCGCACTGGCAGGACGGCGTGGTCCCCGACATCGGCACCCTGGCCAAGGCATTGGGCGCCGGCTTCCCGGTCGGCGCGATGCTGGCCGGGCCGAAGGTGGGCGAGACCATGCAGTACGGCGCCCACGGCACCACCTTCGGCGGCAACCCGCTGGCCGCGGCGGTGGCGCGGGTGGCGCTGCGCAAGCTCGGCTCGCCGGAGGTGCTGGCCAACGTGCGGCGGCAGGCGCAGGCGCTGCGCGAGGGACTGCTGGCGATCGACGCCGAACTGGACGTGTTCGCGCAGGTGCGCGGCCGCGGCCTGATGCTGGGCGCGGTGCTGCGCCCGCACCTGGCCGGCCAGGCCGGCGCCATCCTCGACGCCGCCGCCGCGCACGGCCTGCTGCTGCTGCAGGCCGGCCCCGACGTGCTGCGCATCGTGCCGGCGTTGACCCTCACCGACGCCGACGTGGCCGAAGGCCTGGCGCGGCTGAGGGCGGCGCTGGCCGGCTTCGCGCGCGCCTGAGGCCCGCGCGGCCCCGCTTCACCTCAGCCCGAAGCGTTTCAGCACCCGCCCCAGCGAGCGCGCATCGCGCACGGTCTCGGCCTGCAGGCCGGCGCGGCGGGCGCCCTGGACGTTGCCGAACAAGTCGTCGACGAACAGCGTGCGCGCCGGCTCGGCATCCAGCCTGGCCAGGGCGCGCAGGTAGGCCTGCGGGTCCGGCTTGCGCATCCCCAGCCGCCCGCTGCTTAGCACCCGCCCGCGCAGGCGCGGGAGCAGGGCCGGCTGCGCGGCGAGCACCACCGCCTCGGCCAGCGGGCCATTGTTGGTCAGCACCGCCAGCGGCAGGCCGGGCAGCCGGCCCAGCAGGTCGGCGACCGCCGGGCGGCCGCGGGTGCCCGCCAGCCTCGCCGCGACCCAGGCGTCCGAATCGATCTTGGTCCCCAGCGCCTGGCCCAGCCGGTCCAGGTAGGTGGGCGTGTCCAGCCTACCCGCGTCGTAGGCCTCTTCCAGCCCGCTGTCGAACAGGGCCGTCTGCACCCGTGGCGGCGCCACGCCGGCCAGGGCCGCCAGCGCGGAGACCCGGCGCGCGCGGGCGTAGTCGGCCAGCACGCCATCGAAATCCAGCAACAGCAGCAGCGGCCTCGGGGGCGTCACGGCAGCGGGCAGGGCAGGGGTCGGGGCAGGGGACAGGGTAGCCGGTCGCGGCCGCCTGCCGAGGCCGGACCTACCCGTCGCGGGTAGGCCCACCCTTCGCGGTTGCGGTGATGGCCGGGTGTGCTTGTTAGTTTTCCGTTGCAGGCCCCGGCATTGCTCCCTCCCCCACTTTCTCCTTCCCACGAGGTGTTTCGATGAGCAAGCCCGTCAGGTTCGGTTGTCTGGCCCAGTCGATCGCGACGGCGTTGCGGGGCAGGACATCCCTGTCCGCCGCATCGCTGATGATCCTGGCTGGCGGCTTCAGCACCCATGCCCTGGCCCAGAGCGACAGCTCCGACGCCAAGACCCTGGACGCCGTGTCGGTGATCTCCACCGGTACGCGCAAGAGCAACATGGCCGTGACCGACAGTCCTGCGCCGATCCAGCTGATCAGTCCGGAAAAGCTTGCCTCCACCGCCGCACCGGATTTGCAGAATGCGATCGCCAACCAGGTGCCGTCGTACAACGTCAACCAGGTCGGCAGCGACATGGGCAGCCAGACCCTGACCGCGTCGCTGCGCGGTTTGTCGCCCAACCACACCCTGATCCTGGTCAACGGCAAGCGCCTGCACAACACCGCCAACGTCAGCGCTTCCGACGGCTCGGCGGCGCCGGACCTGTCGTTCATCCCGCAAGCGGCGATCGACCACGTCGAAGTGCTGACCGACGGCGCCGCGGCGCTGTACGGCTCGGATGCCATCGCCGGCGTCATCAACATCATCCTCAAGAAGAACCATTCCGGCGGCGAGATCGACACCGGTTACTCCGGCTACCAGGACGGCGGCGGCAAGGACTTCAAGTGGGGCGCCAACATCGGTTTCGGCAATGCCGACAACTTCTTCAACCTGAGCGCCGAGGTCGAGAACCGGCAGTCGGTGTACCGCTTCGTGCCGACCGCGATGGCCAACTGCCTGTCGAACGAGACCCTCTGCGCGTCAGTCAACCCGACCGCCTACGAGTATTTCGACAGCATCGACCCGAACCGCACCTCGCAGTACAACTCGAAGTATCCCTATCTCAACAACTGGCTGAATCCGCCGGAAGTGCACCGCAAGGCGCTGTACTTCAATTCCGGCGCGGTGATTAGCGAAAACGTCTCGTTCTACGCCTTCGGCGGCTACGGCAAGAAGACCGCCGAATCCGAGGAAAACTACCGCGGGCCGGCCCAGCTCGGCGGCTATACCGATTCGACCACCGACGAGACCAGCTACATGTATCCCTACGGATTCAATCCGTCGGAATATTCGAGCGAAGAGGACTACTCGCTGACCGTCGGCCTGACCGGGTCGCTCGGCGAATGGGTCTGGGACGCCTCGAGCACCTACGGCAAGGACAAGATGGACGTCTACACACTGAACTCGATGAACCGCAACCTGTACAGCGAGTATGGCTATTCGCCGACCGACTTCTACGACGGCACGTTCACCGCCAGCCAGTGGACCACCAACTTCAACGCCACCCGCGACTTCGACATCGGGTTGGCCTCGCCGATGACCTTCAACGCCGGCGTGGAGTACCGCCAGGACAAGTACGCGATCTCGCCGGGCGACTATGCGTCCTACTACGAGACCGGCGCCTCCTCCTTCCCCGGCTACAACCCGGATACCAACACCGGCAGCTACAGCCGCAACAGCTACTCGGTGTTCGCCGACGCGGTGTTGTATCCGGTGGAGCAGTGGCTGGTGGACGGCGCGGTGCGCTACGAGCACTACAGCGACTTCGGCAGCAAGACCATCGGCAAGCTGACCACCCGCTTCGACTTCACCGACAGCTTCGCGATCCGGGCCACCGTCAGCACCGGCTTCCGCGCGCCGACGCTGGGCGAGGAGTATTACTCGGCGGTCAACGTCAGTCCGTCCGGCGCCTACCCGCAGTTGGCGCCCAACAGTGACGCGGCGGCGGCGCTGGGCTTCGGCAAGCTCAAGCCGGAAACCAGCACCAACTTGTCGCTGGGCTTCGTGTTCAGTCCCTTGCCCAACCTCAACAGCACCCTGGACTTCTACCAGATCAGGATCAAGGACCGCATCACCCGCGCCTACTTCTGCTACGTCAGCGGCAGCGTCGCCTGCGACCCGGTCAGCGGCGCCGAGACCGACAGCTACAACACCGCGCTGGGCCAGGCCCTGGTCGATGCCGGCTACCTGGGCGGGATCGACCCGAGCACCAGCGGCGGCACGCTTGACTCCAGCGCGCGGGCAAACATCGGCGTCTACCTGTTCAACAACGCCTTGGACACCAAGACCCAGGGCGTGGACTGGGTGACCAACTACCTGACCACGTTCGACTGGGGCTCGATCGACTGGGTGCTGGCGGCCAATTACAGCAAGCTCGACGTGACCGGGGTCAAGTCGGCGCCGGCAAGCCTCGGCGGCGGCTCGATGTACAGCGAGGCGACCCTGGAGAACCTGGAACACGCCAACCCGAAGTACCGCATCAATCTGGGCGCCATCATCGACATCGGCAAGTTCAGCATCAACATCACCGAGGCGGTCTACGGGCCGGAATATCGCTGGCAGGCCGCCAACACCGACGACGAAGGCTTCGGCACCGATTTCCCGGACTCCGTGCTGTCGCAGCTGACCACCAAGGTCATGGATGGGGTGACCTACTACAAGCAGGAGATCGGCGTGCTGCCGACAACCAACCTGAGCATCTCGTTCAAGCCAAACGACAACTGGACGCTCACGCTCGGCGGCGACAACATCTTCAACAAGTACCCCGACAAGTATCCCAAGGCGGTATGGAACTGGGTGGTTGCCAACTACGAGAACCAATGGGGCTACCTGACCAAGTACGAGACCTTCAGTCCGATCGGCTACTTCGGCGGTCGCTGGTACGCCAAGGCGACGTACCGATTCTGACCCTGACCCTGCGCAGGCCGTAGCCCGTCGGCCGGGCGGGCGCGGTTCCAGGCGATGCATGAGCACGAGGTCGATTTGATGCAAAGCGATGCGCGCGGGGCGGTGACGCGCCGCCAGCTGCTGGCCAGGATTGGTCTGGCCGCAGGCGGGGCGATGATGTACCAGGCGATGACCAGCCTCGGATTGGCGGCCGAATCCAATTTTCGCGAAGGATTCAAACTGGAAGGCAGCGGGCGCGGGACCTCGGTGCTGATCCTGGGCGCCGGCCTGGCCGGCATGACCGCTGCCTACGAGCTGCGCAAGGCTGGCTACAAGGTGCAGATCCTCGAGTTCAACGCCCGTCCGGGCGGGCGCAACTGGAGCCTGCACGGCGGCGACACCTATACCGAGCTGGGCGGCGCCGTCCAGCACTGCAAGTTCGACAAGGGTCTCTACCTCAATCCGGGCCCGTGGCGCATTCCCCACCACCACCGCGCGGTGCTCAGCTACTGCCGCCAGTTCGGGGTGGCGCTGGAGGCCTTCAACCAGGTCAACTACAACGCGCTGCTGCATTCGCAGAAGGCCTTCGGCGGCAAGCCGCAGCGCTTCCGCGACATCGATGCCGACTACAAGGGCCATGTCTCCGAGCTGCTCGCCAAGTGCACCCGGCAGGACGCGTTGGACCAGCTGGTGCAGAAGGAGGACCAGGAGCTGCTGCTGGAATCGCTGCGTAACTGGGGCGCGCTGGACGGCAACTTCGCCTACGTCAAGGGCGAGGCGAGCAGCACCCAGCGCGGCTTCGCCAAGTACCCCGGCGGCGGGCTGTCGGGCAAGCCGGAGTATTCCGAGCCGCTGTCGGTGCAGGACGTGCTGCGCTCGCGCCTGTGGACCACGCTGGCGGCCGGCAACAACTACGAGATGCAGACCACCATGTTCCAGCCGGTGGGCGGCATGGACCAGATCGGCAAGGCCTTCGCCGCACAGCTGCCGGGGGTGATCCGCTACAACGCCAAGGTCACGCGCATCGACCAGGACGCCCACGGCGTCACCGTCAACTGGCAGGACGCCGCCGCCGGCGGCGCCGAGCAGGTGGCCAAGGCCGACTGGTGCATCTGCACCATCCCGCTGTCGGTGCTCAGCCGCATCCCGGTCACCGCCAGCCAGGCCATGACCGATGCGATCTCGGCGGTGCCGTACGCGGCCTCGGTCAAGTTCGGCCTGCAGTTCAAGCGCCGCTTCTGGGAGGAGGACGAGGCCATCTACGGCGGCATCAGCTACACCGACCTGCCGATCACCCTGATCAGCTACCCCAGCACCGACTACCACAGCCGCGGCAAGGGCGTGCTGCTGGGCGGCTACGCGTGGGGGCTGGAAGCCTACGAGTTCACCGCGATGCCGCCGCAGGAGCGCGTGCGCCAGGCAGTCGAATACGGCACCCAGCTGCACCCGCAGTATCCGCAGGAGTTCGACAACGGCATCGCGGTGGGCTGGCACCGGGTTCCATTCACCCACGGCTGCTTCGGCCAGTGGACCGAGCAGCTGCGCGCGGCGCACTACCAGGACCTGTGCCAGATCGACGGCCGGCTGGCGCTGGCCGGCGAGCACGTGTCCTACATCCCGGCCTGGCAGGAAGGCGCGATCACCTCGGCGCACGATGTCATCACCCGCCTGCACCAGCGCGTCCTGTCCAAGGGAGGCCACGCATGAAACTGCTTGCGGCGATGCTGGGCGTGGCCCTGGGCTGCGCCGCCGCGTGGGTGTTGCTGCCGCCGCTGGGCCAAGCCGCGCACGCGCAGAGTTCCGACGCCACCCCGCTGTATCCGCAGTCGGCCTTCGCCGCCGCCGACGGCCGTACCGTCTACCAGGCCATCTGCCAGGGCTGCCACATGGCGCAGGGGCAGGGCGCCAAGGGCGCCGGCGAATACCCGGCGCTGGCCGGCAACCCCAAGCTGGCCGCCGCACCCTACGTGGCGATGATGGTGCTGGATGGCCATGGCGGCATGCCCGCCTTTGGCGACATGCTCAACGATACCCAGGCGGCCGGCGTGGTGGACTACGTGCGTACCCACTTCGGCAACGACTACCCCGGCAAGCTCACCGCCGAGGACGTCCGCGCCATGCGCCACTGAGCCCCGTCCATTCCCGCCGCTGCCCGAAGAGGATTCGCATGTCGTCGATCAGACTGCCACTGGCTGCCGCCATCGCCCTGCTGCTGCCCTGCGCGGCCAACGCCGCCGAGGTGGTGCGCCACAAGATCCCGGGCAGCGACTTCCCCATCGCCGCCGCGGTGGAGATCCCGCCGGGCAAGACCGTGGTGTACCTGAGCGGCAAGGTGCCGGCCGTGGCCGACCCCAGCGCGCCCAAGGATTCGCAGGCCGCCTGGGGCGACACCAAGACCCAGACCATCAGCGTGCTGACCCAGATCGAGGCCCAGCTCAAGTCGATGGGCCTGGGCATGGGCGACGTGGTGAAGATGCAGGCGTTCCTGGTCGGCGATCCGGCGCTGGACGGCAAGATGGATTTCGCCGGCTTCATGGCCGGCTACAGCCAGTTCTTCGGCACCAAGGAGCAGCCCAACCTGCCCACCCGCTCGGCCTTCCAGATCGCCGCGCTGGGCAACCCGATGTTCCGGGTGGAAATCGAAGTGATGGCCGTCCGTCCCTGACCTGCGGAGGTTCCCATGAGCACGATCCTGTCCCGTCGCGGTTTCCTGCGCGATTCGGCCCTGCTGGCCGGCGCGGCCGGCAGCCTGGCCACCGGCGCGCCCCTGCTGGCGTCGGCCCGCGCCCGACCGGCGCCGGTGGCCGTGCCGTCCGCCGACGCGCCGGTGCTGATCAACGCCAACGAGTATCCCGGCGGGCCTTCGCCGGCCGCGCTCAAGGCGATCGATGCGATCGCGCCGCGCGGCGGCCGCTACCTGGCCGAGCTGCAGATGGAGTTCGTGCAGACCCTGGCCGGCCAGCTGGGCCTGCCGGCCGACCATGTGATGCCCTACGCCGGCTCCACCGAACCGCTGGACTACACGGTGCTGTCGCTGGCATCGCCCACCGCGCCGGTGGTGACCGGCAATCCGACCTTCGAGGCGGCCTGGGGCGCGGCCGCGCGTCGCGGCGCGCAGGCCATCAAGGTGCCGCTGCGCGCCGACGGCGCGCATGACGTCAGGACCATGTGCGAGGCCTCGCCCGCGGCCGGCATGCTCTACATCTGCAACCCCAACAACCCCACCGGCTCGCTGACCCCGCGTGCCGACCTGGAATACGCCCTGGCCAACAAGCCCACCGGCAGCGTGCTGGTGGTGGACGAGGCGTACATCCACTTCTCCGACCACGCCGCGAGCATGATGGACAAGGTGGCGGCCGGCGAGGACATCATCATCCTGCGCACCTTCTCCAAGCTCTACGGCATGGCCGGCATCCGCCTGGGCTATGCGGCCGCGCGCCCGGACCTGCTGAAGAAGCTGGCCTATTTTCCGTTCAACAGCCTGCCGGTGACCGCGGTGGCCGCCGGCCTGGCCAGCCTGCGCGACCCGCAGCTGGTGCCGCAGCGGCGCGCCTCCACCAAGGCCGTGCGCGAGGACACCATCGCCTACCTGCAGAAGCTGGGCCACGCCTGCACACCCTCGGAGAGCAACTGCTTCATGGTCGAGGTCAAGCGTCCGGCCAAGGACTTCATGCGCGACATGTCCACCTGGGGGGTGATGGTCGGGCGCAGCTGGGAGATCCTGCCCAACTCCTCGCGCATCACCGTGGGCACGGCGCAGGAGATGGAACGCTTCAAGCAGGCCTTCGCCGCGGTCGCCGCCGGCAGGCTCGGCCCGCTGTCGCCGCCGCCGTCGCCGATGGGCGCGCTGGACAGTGGGCTTGCCCGCTACCATGCTTTCGCCTGAGGGCGTCCTACCGCTGGCGTGTGCGCGCAGCACCCACCGGACATGCACCATCCAAAGGAGCACGTGTTGAAGATCGTCCAACGAGCCCTGCTGGCCGTCCTGCTGGTGGCCGGCGCGCCCGCCACCTGGGCCAAGACCTGCACGGTGGCCATCGCCGGCAACGACCAGATGAAGTTCGACAAGACCGAGATCGCCGTGGCCGGCGACTGCACCGAGGTCAAGCTGGTGCTCAAGCACACCGGCAAGCTGGCGGCCAATATCATGGGCCACAACTGGGTGCTGGCCAGGACCGCCGATTTCCAGCCACTGGCCAACGACGCGGTGAAGTCGAAGCTGGAAGACGACTACCTGCCCAAGGGCGATGCGCGCGTGATCGCCCACACCCAGGTGATCGGCGGCGGCCAGGAGACCAGCGTGACCTTCCCGACCGGCAAGCTGGAGAAGGGCGGCGACTACACGTTCTTCTGCTCGTTCCCGGGGCACTTCACCATGATGAAGGGCGTCTTCAAGTTCGGCTGAGCGGCGTCGCCGCGCGCGGTGGCGCCGGCCCGGCGCCCCGCTGCGCCGCCAGGCACCGTCATTGGCCGCGGTCGGCCGGCGAGGCGGCCGCGTCCTGCAGCGGGGTTTCCCACTTGAGCAGCAGGCCGCGCCGGCGCGCGCTGGCCAGCGCGTCCTCGCGCCCGTGCGCCTGCAGCTTGCGGTACAGGTTCTTGAGGTGGAACTTGACCGTGTTGTCCGACAGGTGCAGGCGGCGGCCGATCTGCTTGTTGGAGTGGCCTGCCGCCAGTTCCCGCAGCACTTCCTGCTCGCGTTCGCTGAACAGGTCGGTGTCGCCTCCGCTCATGCGTCCCAGCAAGGTCTGGATGGTCAGCGCGCGGGTGGTGCCCGAGCCGACCTCGGGATCGTGCTGGCGCAGCGAGCGTAGCATCGCCTTGGCCGGCAGCCCGAGTTCCACCACCACCTGCCAGTTGCAGGTCAGGGCCACGTGGTCGAGCACCTCATGCAGGGCGGGCAGGGCATCGTCCAGCGCGCCACGCTGCTGGTGAACCAGGGCGATGCGCACGCGGGTGCGCACCAGGTCGTGCTGGTTGTCGTCGGCCAGGCAGGCCTGCTCGAGCTGGCCCAGCACCGCCAGCGCGGCCTGGGTGCGCCCACCCAGGCGGTGCCAGCGCGCCAGTGCGAAGCCCAGCGCGGTGCGCTGCCGCCAGCGGTGCGGCTGCTGCAGCGCGTGCGCGAAGCCGGCCTCGCCGCCGGATTGTTCGACCAGCAGGTCCAGCCGCGGTGAGCCGGGCATGTCCAGCATCACCTGCAGGCGCCAGGCCATCGCCAGGTCGGACAGCCGTGCCAGCCGGCGCTGCTGCGCCACCCGGTCCACGCGGTCCAGCAGCGCCATCGCCGCGTGCCCGCCGTGGTCGCGCATGCGCGCCAGCCACAGCGCGGTCTCGTAGCCGGCGGCGAAGACGTCCAGCCAGCCGTCGCGCTGCTCCAGGTGCGCCAGCGCCGGTTCCAGCAGGTCGTGGGCTTCGTCGTGCAGCCCGCGTTCGTAGTGCACCTGCGCCAGCAGGCAGCCGGCGGCGGCCTGCAGGCTGCCGTCGGTGTGCCCGTCCTGCATGGCCACTTCCAGCGCCTGCCGGTACAGCGCCTCGGCGCCGGCCAGGTCGCCGCGGCAGAACCGAACCTGGCCCAGCGGCAGCAGGGCGTAGGCGCCGCCGATGCGGTTGCCGCAGAGCTGCATCTGCTCGAGCGCGTCCTCGGCATGGCGCACGCTGGCGGCGAAATTGGCCTGGCCCAGCGCGGCGGTGGCACAGATGCTGCCCAGCGTGGCGCGCGCCAGGTAGTCCTCCGGGTCCAGCGCCGCGGCCTGCGCGGCGATCTGGGCCACGCCGTGCGGGTTGTCGCAGATCTCGTCGAGCAGGCCGCGCAGCAGCGCCACCACCACGGTGTAGTCGCGTTGCAGCGGTTCGCGCACCGCCTCGGGGAAGGCGCGGAACCGGTCCAGCAGCAGGCGCGCCTCGGCGAACTCGCCCAGCTTCATGTGCAGGTAGGCCTGGGTGAGGTTGAGCGCCGGGGTATCGCGCACGGTGGCGTGGTCGAAGTGACGCAGCAGCATGCGCACCTGCTCCGGCCCATGGCGGAGCAGCAGCTGCCAGGCGCCGGCACGCTGGAAGAACTCCGCGGCCAGGTCGCTGGCGCCGGCCAGAGCGGCGTGGCGCACGGCGTCGGCCAGGCGGCCGCGCGCGTCGTGCCACTGCGCGGCGCGGCGGTGGATGTTGCGCAATTCGCCCGGATGCTCGCGTTCGAGCTGCTGCTGCAGGTAGTCGGCGAACAGCGGGTGGTAGCGGTACCAGGCATGCTCCTCGTCGACCGGGCTGAGCAGGCCGTGGAAGTGCTCCAGGCTGGCCAGCAGGCGGCCGCTGGTGCTGGCTTCGCAGACCCAGTCGGCCAGCGCGGCGTCGAAGCATTCCAGCGGCGCGGTGGACAGCAGGAAGTGGCGGGTATGCGGGTCCAGTTCGCCGACCACCTGCTCGGCCAGGTAGGCGGCCAGTTCGGCGGTGCGGCCGCTGAAGGCGGCCAGCGGCAGGGTGCGCCGCGCGTCCTCGCCCAGCCACAGCCGCGCCAGGTGCAGGGCGACCGGCCAGCCCTCGGTGCGCCGGCACAGCTCGCCCAGCGCCTCGGCCGGGACCTGCGCGCCCAGCAGCGCGGCCGCCTCGTCGGTGTCCATCGGCAACTGCGAGCTGTCGATGCGCGCCAGCCGTCCCTGCGAGGCCAGGCGGGCCAGCGGCAGCGCCGGCGCGCGCCGGGTCGCCAGCAGCAGGTGCAGGTGCGGGCCGGCATGCTCGACCAGGCGCAGCACCGCCTCGTCCAGTGTCTTGCAGGCGGCGCGGTCGTAGTCGTCGAGCACCAGGGTGATGTCGTGGCCGGCGCTGCGTGCGGCGCGCACCAGCACGTTGCCGGCCTGCGGGCCCTGGCCGCCATGCAGCAGCGGGGCGCACAGGGCCGGGTCGGCGCCGGCCGACTGCAAGGCCAGGGCCAGGTGCCCGGCGAAGCGGTCCAGGCTGGCGTCGTCCTCGTCCAGCGACAGCCACGCCACGCGCGCGCCGCGCGCCTGCAGGGCGGCGTGCCACTGCAGCAGCACGGTGGTCTTGCCGAAGCCGGGCGGGGCCAGCAGCACGGTCAGCGGCAGCGCGCTGGCCTGTTCCAGGCGCGCCAGCAGCGTCCGCCGCGGCACCGTGTCGCCGCGCAGGGGCGGCGGTTCGAGCTTGCCGGGCAGGATCCAGTCCGGTAGGCCCGTTTCGTGTGGTGGCAGATGCCAGGGGGGCGAGTAGTGCGACAGGGTCGACATGGGCACGAACTCGGGGGATGGTCCTTGCCTGCCACCCAGCAGGCTTCAGGATGGGGCGTGAGGCAGTACCGCGGCCGGCGATGCGCAGGCTCCATGCGCCCGGTGCCGTGATGGCTATCACACCCGCCCTTTCCGGTACACGCCCGCAACTTATGACAGTGTTAAGAGAAAATCAAAGTTGCGTTTGTTGCTTTCCTGAAGAGTTTGACGGACGGCCCGGCGGTTCGAGCGCCGGCACCGCACGCCCGCGCCGGCGGTTACCCGGCGATGCAGGCGAACGCGGCGCGCGCGGCTTCCAGGGTGGCTTCGACCACCGCCGCATCGTGCGCGCTCGACACGAACCCGGCTTCGTAGGCGCTCGGTGCCAGGAACACGCCGCGCTCGAGCATGGCGTGGAAGAAGCGGTTGAACGCGGCCACGTCGCAGGTGGTGGCCTGGGCGTAGGTCTCGACTTTCTGGTCGGTGAAGAACAGCCCGAACATCGCGCCGACGCGGTTGCTCGTCAGTGCCACCCCGGCCGCGCGCGCGGCCGCCTCCAGGCCCTCGCACAGCGTGGCGGTGGTCGCGGCCAGGCGTTCGTGGAAACCCGGCTGCTGCACCAGTTCCAGCATCGCCAGCCCGGCCGCCATCGCCACCGGGTTGCCGCTGAGGGTGCCGGCCTGGTAGATCGGGCCGCTCGGGGCGATCTGCTCCATCAAGTCGGCGCGGCCGCCGTAGGCGCCCACCGGCATGCCGCCGCCGATGATCTTGCCGAAGGTGGTCAGGTCCGGCGCGACGCCGTACAGCGCCTGCGCACCGCCGAGGGCGACCCGGAAGCCGGTCATCACCTCGTCGAAGATCAGCAGTGCGCCGTGGCGCGTGCACAGTGCGCGCAGGTGCTGCAGGTAGCCCGGCCTGGGCGGGATGCAGTTGGCGTTGCCGACCACCGGCTCGACGATCACCGCGGCGATCTCGCCGCCGATCCGCTCGAACAGTTCGCTCGCGCCGTCGAAGTCGTTGTAGCTCAGGGTCGAGGTCAGCTCGCCCAGCGCCGCCGGCACGCCCGGCGAGGTCGGCACGCCGAGGGTGAGCATGCCGCTGCCGGCCTTGACCAGGAACGAGTCGCCGTGGCCATGGTAGCAGCCCTCGAACTTGACGATGCGCGCGCGGCCGGTGGCGCCGCGCGCCAGCCGGATCGCCGACAGGGTCGCCTCGGTGCCGGAGTTGACCATCCGCACCATCTGGCACGAGGGCACCAGCCGGGCGATGGTCTCGGCCATGGTCACCTCGGCCGGGCAGGGCGCGCCGAACGACAGCCCGTCGCGCACCGCCTTCTCCACCGCTTCGCGCACCGCCGGGTGGTTGTGGCCGGCGATCATCGGTCCCCATGAGCCGACGTAGTCGATGTAGCGGTTGCCGTCGACGTCGAACAGGTAGGGCCCGTCAGCGCGGCGCACGAAGAACGGCTCGCCGCCGACCGACTTGAACGCGCGCACCGGCGAGTTGACGCCGCCGGGCAGCAGTTGCCGAGCGCGGGCGAACAGGGCGTGGGAGCGGGCGTGGTCCATGGCGTTCTCGCTGGGCGGGGGCACCTGATCGGCGCGATTGAATCGGGGATAGCGATCGCGCCTACGCGAAGCAGGCCTGGTAGGCGCGCACCGCGGCGCGCGGATCGGCGGCGCCGAACACCCCGCCGATCACCGCCACCAGGTCGGCGCCGGCGGCCACCAGCGGGCGCGCATTGTCCGGGGTGATGCCGCCGATCGCCACCCGCGGCACGCCCAGCGGCGCCGCTTCGCCCAGCAGCTGCGGCCGGGCGCGGCGGGTGTTGGCCTTGGAGGCGGTGGGGAAGAACGCGCCGAAGGCGACGTAGCTAGCGCCGGCGGCGACCGCGGCGTGGGCCAGGTCGAGGCGGTCGTAGCAAGAGGCGCCGAGGATCGCGCGCGGGCCGAGCAGGCGGCGGGCGTCGGCCAGGGCGCCGTCGTCCTCGCCCAGGTGGGCGCCGGCGGCGCCGATCTCGCGCGCCAGCACGGCGTCGTCGTTGACGATCAGCGGCACCTCGGCGGCTTCGCACAGGGCCTGCAGGGCCTGCGCCTGGGCGTGGCGCAGGGGCGCGTCGGCGGTCTTGTTGCGGTACTGCAGCCAGGTCACGCCGGGGCCGAGCAGGGGCGCGACCCGCGCCAGCAGGCGCGCGGTGTCCGCCTCGTCGGGGGTGATCAGGTACAGGCCGCGCGGCCGGGCCGGGCTCATGGGCGGTTTCCCACGCTTGCGGAAGGGATGGGACAATGGCCGGGACTTTCCGCCATGACCGTCATTATCCGATGAGCGACACCGCCACCACCACCGCCTACCGCACTTGGATGTGCGTGGTCTGCGGCTTCATCTACCGCGAAGCCGACGGCCTGCCCGAGGAGGGCATCGCCCCCGGCACCCGCTGGGAGGACATCCCCGACACCTGGACCTGCCCGGACTGCGGGGTGACCAAGGACGACTTCGAGATGGTGGAAGTGTGAGCCCGGCGCCGCTGCAGACGGTCGAGCAGGAAACCGGCCCGGACCCGGCCTGGAGCGTGCTGTGGCTGCACGGCCTGGGCGCCGACGGCCACGACTTCGCGCCGATCGTCCCGCAGCTGCTGCGCCCGGGCTGGCCGGCGCTGCGCTTCGTGTTCCCGCATGCGCCGGTGCGGCCGGTGACGATCAACAACGGCGTGCGCATGCGCGCCTGGTACGACATCGCCGGGCTGGACTTCGCCGAGCGCGCCGACGCCGACGGGGTGGCCGAATCCATCGCCCAGGTCGAGGCGCTGATCGCGCGCGAAGGCGGGCGCGGCGTGCCGCCCTCGCGGGTGCTGCTGGCCGGCTTCTCGCAGGGCGGCGCCATCGCCCTGGCGCTGGGCACGCGCCGTGTGCAGCCGCTGGCCGGGCTGGTCGCGCTGTCCACCTACCTGCCCGGCGCCGGCGAGCTGGCGCGGTTCGCCAGCGAGCCCGCGCGCTCGCAGCCGGTGTTCATGGCCCACGGCAACGCCGACCTGGTGGTGGCGCCGGCCTTCGGCCAGCGCAGCGCGCAGGCGCTGCTGGCGCAGGGCTTCGAGGTCGAATGGCACAGCTACCCGATGCCGCACGCGGTGTGCGCCGAGGAAATCGCCGACCTGTCGGCGTGGCTAGACCGCCGCTTCGCCGGCGGCTGAAGCCGTGAACGATCCGCGCGCCGCCACGCCCTGGTTGCCGGATCTGTGCACGCTGCCGCGGCTGGCGGCGATGCTGGGCCTGGCCGAACTGGCGGTGGCGGTGGTCGCGCTGGCGCCGGCCGGGCCGCAGCACTGGGACCTGGCGCGGTTCCTGTCGGCCAGCGGCCTGGCGCTGTGGCAGGCGGTGGCGGTGAGTGCGCTGCTGTGCGTCTGCCGCGGCTGGCTCTCGCGCCTGCCGGTGCGGGCGGGGGCGGGGGCGGCGGTGCTGGTGGGCGGTGTCGTCGCCGCGTTGTCGGCCGCGGCGCTGCACATGCTGTACGCCTCGCTGTACGCGGTGCTCGGCCAGGCCAGCCTGGTCGAGGCCACCGGCTTCGGCCGTTTCGTGCTCGGCAACGCGGCCATCGCCCTGCTGCTGACCGCCTCGGCGCTGCGCTACTTCTACGTCAGCGACCGCTGGGCGGCGCAGCTGTCGGCCAGCGCGCGCGCCGAGGCCGAGGCGCTGCAGGCGCGGATCCGCCCGCACTTCCTGTTCAACAGCATGAACCTGATCGCCAGCCTGCTGCCGGCGCGCCCGGACGTGGCCGAGCGCGCGGTGCTGGACCTGTCGGACCTGTTCCGCGCCGCGCTGGCGGCGGGTCAGGCTGATTCCACCCTGGCCGAGGAGGTCGAGCTGGCCGAGCGTTACCTGGCCATCGAGTCGCTGCGCCTGGGCCAGCGCCTGCAGGTGCACTGGCACCGCGCCGAGCCGCTGCCCTGGGACCTGGCGCTGCCGCGGCTGGTGCTGCAGCCGCTGGTGGAGAACGCGGTGCTGCACGGCGTGTCGCGCCTGGCCGAGGGCGGCACGATCGAGATCGAACTGCGTGCAGACGAGGACCTGCTGCACCTCCATCTGCGCAATCCCGCGCCCGCGCCCGGCGCCGCGCAGACGCCGCTGGCGGCCGGCGCCGGCCATGCCCAGCGCAGCATCGCCCACCGCCTGGGCTACCGGTTCGGCCCGCGGGCGAGGGTGACCGGCCTGTGGGCGCAGGGCTACTATGACTGCGAGGTGACGCTGCCGCTGCGAGGAGGGCAAGGATGAAGGTGGTCATCGCCGACGACGAGCCGCTGGCGCGCGAACGCCTGCGTGCGCTGCTGGCCGCGCAGGCCGAGGCCGAGGTGGTGGCCGACTGCGGCAGCGGCGAGGAGGTGCTGCGCGCCGTCGCCCAGCTGCATCCGGACCTGGTGCTGCTGGACATCTCCATGCCCGGCGGCGACGGCCTGGAGGTAGCGCGCCACCTGCAAGCGCTGGAGCCGCGCCCGGCGGTGGTGTTCTGCACCGCCTACGACGAACACGCATTGTCGGCCTTCGACGCGGCCGCGCTGGACTATCTGGTCAAGCCGGTGCGCGCCGAGCGCCTGGCTGCGGCCCTGGAGCGCGCCCGCACCTTCCTGGCCGGGCGCGCCAGCGCGCCGGCGAGCAGCCGCCCCGCGCGCACCCATCTGTGCGCGCGCCTGCGCGGCAGCCTGCGCCTGATCCCGCTGGACGAGGTCCACTACCTGCAGGCCGAGGAGAAGTACGTGGTGGTCCACCACGCGCGCGGCCAGGACCTGATCGAGGAATCGCTGAAGTCGCTGGAGGAGGAGTTCGCCGGGCGCTTCCTGCGCATCCACCGCAACTGCCTGGTGGCGCGCCACGAACTGGTGGAACTGCGCCGCATCGACGAGAGCCGCGTGCACGCGGTGCTGCGGCATGCGCCCGAGCCGCTGGAAGTCAGCCGGCGCTGCGTGCCGGCGCTGCGCGATACCGTGCGCACACTATAGGGCCGCAAGCGCCGGCCGGGGCCGCGCGCATCGGCGATAATCGCCGCATGCAGACCCTGCGCATCGCCACCCGCAAGAGCGCCCTGGCCCTGTGGCAGAGCGAACACGTCGCCGCCCGCCTGCGCGCCGCACATCCGCAGCTGGCGGTCGAACTGGTGCCGATGAGCACCCGCGGCGACGAGGTGCTGGACCGTTCGCTGGCGGCGATCGGCGGCAAGGGCCTGTTCCTGAAGGAGCTGGAGCTGGCGATCCTGCGCGGCCAGGCCGACTGCGCGGTGCACTCGCTCAAGGACGTGCCGATGGAGTTGGACCCGCCGTTTGCGCTGGTGGCGATCCTGGAGCGCGCCGACCCGGCCGATGCCTGGGTGTCCAACCACTTCGCGCGGCTGCAGTCGCTGCCGTTCGGTGCGCGCGTGGGCACTTCCTCGCTGCGCCGGCAGGCGCAGCTGCGCGCGCTGCGCCCGGACCTGCGGCTGCTGGACCTGCGCGGCAACGTCAACACTCGCCTGGCGCGCCTGGACGCCGGCGAATACGACGCCATCGTCCTGGCCTGCGCCGGCCTGGCGCGGCTGGGCCTGCAGGCGCGCATCGCCCGCCGGCTGACGCCGCCGGAATGGCTGCCGGCGCCGGCGCAGGGGGCGATCGCGGTCGAATGCCACGCCGGCGACGCCGCCGTGCGCGCGCTGCTGGCCGGCCTGGACCATGCGCCCACGCGCCTGTGCGTGGAGGCCGAGCGAGCGATGAACCGGGCCCTGCACGGCAGCTGCCACGTGCCGGTGGGCGCGTTCGCCCACCGCGCAGACGATGCGCTGCACCTGGCCGGGCTGGTCGGCTCGGCGGCCAGCGGCGCGCTGGTTCGCGCGGCGGCCTCGGCGGTCGACGACGACCCGCAGGCGCTGGGCGCGCGGGTGGCGCAGGTGCTGCTCGACGAAGGCGCCGACGCCCTGCTGTAGGAGCGCACCGCAGGGGCGCGATGATGGGGCTTTCCCTGCGGATCAAAAGCCCATCGCGCCCCTACGGTGCGCTCCTACATACATGCGGCAAACGAAAACGGGCGGAAGGCTCGCGCCTTCCGCCCGTCGGTTCGCGCCTGGCGGCGGGGCTTACTTGATGTTGTAGACCAGGTTGACCGTGGTCAGGTTGTCGGTCTTCTTGATGCCCGGCAGGACATCGGTGTTGTGGCGAGTCTCCAGGCCGGCCTTGAGCGCCAGCGCGTCGGTCATCGCCACCTGCACGCCGAACAGATTCTTGGCGAAGGTGTTGTCGCTGCCGGACTCGACCAGCAGGGTATCGATCAGCTGGGTGGTCGGAGTCAGCTTGACGCCCCAGTCCACCAGGCCGCGGCCGATCACGTCGTTCTGCTGGATCTGCACGCCCTGCAGCTTGGTCCAGCGGTAGCCGGGACCGATCTCGAAGGTCAGGTGCTGGTTGTCGTTCTTGATCGCCTCGTAGCCGTAGCCGACCGCGGCGGTGGTCTGGTACTCGTAGCTGGTGAAGTGGTCGCGCTCGTTGCGCAGCGAGGCGAAGATGTAGCTGCGATCGCTCAGGCGGCGGCCGGCGGTGCCGTACAGCTCGTAGCGGCGCGCGCTTTCCACTTCGTCGTCCTTGGCGTACTGGGCGGCGCCGCCGAAGGCGTACTTCCATTCGTCGTTGCTGTAGCCGAAATCGAGCTTGCCGACGAAGGTCTCGTTGTCGGTGTTGCCCTTGGCCACGGCCAGGCCCAGTTCGCCCTTGCCGGACCAGCCAGTGTTGTTGTCGTCGGCGGGGGCGTTCTGTGCCAGCGCGGGCAGGGGCGCGGCCAGGGCGGCCAGCACGGCCAGGGTCAGGCGGTGATTCATGCTCGTCTCTCCATCGGGGGATAGTGAAAGACCGGCAGACGCCGGCCGGGGCGCATTAGATTTTCGTTGGCTTGAACCGGGCCGAAACGCGGCCGGCGCTTGTTCAGGCGCGGTGCGGGCTCGGCCATAATCGCGGCCATGGACAAGATCGAACGCATCACCGCGCTGCACCGCCTGCTTAAGGTGGCGCGCTACCCGGTCACGGTCAAGCGTCTGCAGGAAGAACTGGGCTGTTCGCGCGCCACCGTCTACCGCGACCTGGCCTACCTGCGCGATGCCTTGATGGCGCCGGTGGAGGGCGACGGCGAGGCCGGTTTCCGCTACGCCGACAGCGAGAGCGAGCGCTTCGAGCTGCCCGGCCTGTGGCTCAGTTCCGAGGAGCTGTATGCACTGGTGGCCGCCCAGCAGTTGCTGGCGCGCACCGGCGGCGGGGTGCTGGCCGGCGCGCTGGCGCCGCTGCAGAAGCGCCTGGACGGGCTGCTGTCCGAGCACGCCGGCGGCAAGCCGTGGCCGGTCGAGCGGGTGCGGGTGATCCCGCACCGCGGGCGTCGGCTGGACGAGGCGGCGTTCCGCGCGGTCGCCAGCGCGGTGCTGGAGCGGCGCCAGCTGGCCTTCGAGTACCGTGCCCGCTCCACCGACGAGCGCACCAAGCGCACGGTCAGCCCGCAGCGCATCACCCACTACCGCGACAACTGGTACCTGGACGCCTGGGACCACGGCCGGCAGGCGCTGCGCAGCTTCGCGGTGGACCGCATCGCCAATGCGCGCGTGCTCGACCAGCCGGCGCGCGACATCGGCCGCGAGGAGCTGAGCCAGCACCTGGCGTCCAGCTACGGCATCTTCTCCGGCGAGCCCAAGGGCTGGGCGACCATCGTGTTCTCGGCCAAGGCGGCGCGCTGGGTGGCCGACGAGCAGTGGCATTCGCGCCAGCAGGGGCGCTGGCTGGCCGACGGCCGCTATGAACTGAAAGTGCCCTACAGCGCCTCGCGCGAGCTGCTTATGGACGTGCTGCACTACGGCGCCGACGCCGAAATCGTCGCCCCGCCGGGCCTGCGCGAACAGGCCAAGGCGCTGCTGGAACTGGCGTTGACCCACTACGGGCGTTGAAACGCGCGTGATTGCCAGAGCGTGCCGTGGTTGGGCAAGCTGACGGCCATGGAACCTCCGCCCAAGCGCTCGATCCACGTGGTTGCCGCCGCCATCACCGACGTGCGCGGGCGCCTGCTGCTGGCCCGGCGCGGCAACGGCCGCGACCTGGCCGGGCTGTGGGAATTCCCTGGTGGCAAGCGCGAGCCGGACGAGAGCGCCGAGGACGCGCTGGTGCGCGAGTTGCGCGAGGAACTGGACATCACCGGGCAGGTGGGCGTGCCGCTGATTGAGGTGCCGCAGGAATACCCGGACAAGTTCCTGCGCCTGGACGTGCGCCGGATGACGCGCTGGAACGGCGTGCCGCGCGGCGCCGAAGGTCAGGCACTGGCATGGGTGCCGGTAGACAAGCTGCACCGCTATCCGATGCCGCCGGCCGACCGGCCGGTGGTGGCGATGCTGCAGCAGCCGGACCGCTACCTGGTCACGCCCGAACCGGGCGGCGACCCCGAGGCCTGGCTGGCCGCGCTGCAACAGGCGCTGGACGACGGCGTGCGGCGGGTGCAGCTGCGCGCGCGCGCGTTCGAGGCCGGCCCGCACTGGCCGGCGCTGGCCGCGCGTGCGGTCGCGCTGTGCCGCACCGCCGGCGCGCAGGTATTGCTCAACGCCCAGGCCAAGCTGGCGCGCGACCTGGGGGTGGGCCTGCACCTGCGCGGCGAGCAGCTCGAGCGCATGAGCGCGCGCCCGTCGCACCTGGCCGGCCCGCTGGCTGCGTCCTGCCACAGCCCCGAGCAGGTGGCCGCTGCACAGGCGCTGGGCTGCGACTTCATCGTCGTCGGCAGCGTGCGCGCCACCGCCAGCCACCCCGGCGGCCCGGTGCTGGGCTGGGACGGCTTCGAACGCCTGCGTCTGCGCACGCCGCTGCCGATCTACGCTATCGGCGGTCTGGGTCCGGCCGACATCGCCGAGGCCCGCCGCCACGGCGCGCAGGGCATCGCCGCGATCCGCGGGCTGTGGCCGCTGGCCTGTTGAGGCGGGATGAGGGGAGCGCGGCTCAGGCCGCCGCGGCGGCCAGCCGCAGGTACAGCGCGTGCAGGCCGGCGACGGCCCGGTCCAGGTGCTGCAGGGTGGCGTCGTTGCGTACCACGTCGTCGGCGATGGCCAGGCGCTCGGCGTCGCCGGCCTGGGCCTCGACCATGCGCCGGGCCAGCGCCGGGTCGATGCCGTCGCGCGCCTGCAGGCGGCGCAGGCGCTCGTCCAGCGGCGCGGTGACCACGCAGATGCGGCCCAGCCACGGGTAGCCGGCGCGGCCGCCGGCTTCGGCCAGCAGCGGGATCATCGCCACCGCGTAGGCGCTGGCGGCGGCACGGCACTGCTCGTGCAGTCCCTGCCGGATCGGCGGATGGGTGATGGCTTCCAGCGCCTGGCGCTGGGCCGGGTCGGCGAACACGATCCGGCGCAGTGCGGCGCGGTCCAGGCGGCCGTCGGCGGCCAGGATGGCTTTGCCGAAGTGGGCGACGATCGCCGCCAGCGCCGGCTGTCCCGGTTCGACCACCGCGCGGGCGATGCGGTCGGCATCGACCACCACGATCCCGCGCGCGGCGAAGGCCGTCTCCAGCGCGCTCTTGCCGGAGGCCACGCCGCCGGTCAGGCCGATCAGGTAGTCGCTCATGGCCCGATCATGGCATGCGTGACGGGGCCGGCTACACTCGGCCGAGCAGGCGCAGGAGGGCGCATGGTCCAGAGGCAGCTTCCCCCCGAGGCGATCGCGGCGGTCCGTCGCGGCGACCCCGCCCTGGCGCTGCGCCTGCTGCTGCAGGCCGGCCTGGACCTGGGCACGGCGGCCGCCGCGGTGCAGAGCCTGCGCAGGCTGGAAGGGCAGGCGGCCGGCGCGGCCACGCATGTCGAGGCCGGCGCGCAGCAGGCGCTGCGGCTGGCGCCGGGGCTGGAGCAGGCATTGGCGCGCGGCGACCTGGCCGGCGCGTTCCGGCAGGCGCGCCAGGCATTTCGCGATGGAGGTCTGTTCGCGCCCGGTACTGCGCCCGTGGACAGCGCCGGTGTTGCGCAGCGGCCGCCGTCACCGCCACCGATGCCCCCGCCCGCCGCGCGCCCGCGCCACGACCTGCTCAGCGGCATTCGCGCCGGCGCCCAGACCGACCGCCGACCGACGGTGGAGCCCGGCGACCGCCCTGGCCGCGGGCTGGCCCTGCTGCTGG
>JASGEB010000120.1:0-4384 GCA_047606785.1 Pseudoxanthomonas sp. | reverse complement strand
GCGGCCGCGGCCACGGTCGGCAGGTTGAGGTGACGACGCACCAGCGGCGCGGCGTCGAGGATCACCACCACCCGGCCGTCGCCGGTGATGGTGGCGCCGTAGATGCCCGGGATCGAACCGATCTGCGGTCCCACCGGCTTGACCACGATCTCGCGGTTGCCCAGCACCTGATCCACCGCCACCGCCGCGCGCAACTCGCCGCTGCGCACCAGCAGCAGCGGCACCTGCGCTTGGCCCTCGGCCTTGGTCGGGCCCTGGCCGACCAGCAGGCCCAGGTCGTACAGCGTGTACTCCTCGCCGGCGTAGACGTATTTGCCGTCGGCGCTGTCGAAGCGCTCGCGGCTGATCCGGCCGACGCCGCCGATGGCGGCCACCGGCACCGCGAACTGGGTCTCGCCGACCTGCACGAACACCGCCTGGCTGACCGCCAGGGTCTGCGGCAGGCGCAGGACGAAGCGGGTGCCCTGGCCGGCGACGGAGCGGATCTCGAGGGTGCCGCCGAGCTGGCGCACCTCGTTGTGGACCACGTCCATGCCCATCCCGCGGCCGGCCAGCTGGCTGACCTCCTCGGCGGTGGAGAAGCCCGGTTCCAGGATCAACCGCTCCAGGTCCAGGTCGTCGACCTGCGCGCCGGGCTGGAGCATGCCGCGCGCCTCGGCGCGGCGGCGGATGGCGGCGTGGTCGATGCCGGCGCCGTCGTCGGACACCTGCAGCACCATTTCCGAACCCTCGCGGCGCAGCGCCAGGGTCACCACGCCCTCCTCCGGCTTGCCGGCGGCGCGGCGCACGTCCGGCTTCTCCAGGCCGTGGGCGACGGCATTGCGCAGCAGGTGCTCCAGCGGCGCGGTCATGCGCTCCAGGACGTTGCGGTCCAGTTCGCCGCTGGCGCCGTCGAGCTGCAGCACGGCGTGCTTGCCGGTGTCCTGCGCGGCCTGGCGCAGGGTCCGGCGCAGGCGCGGCACCACCCCTTCGAACGGCACCATGCGCGCGCGCATCAGGCCGTCCTGCAGTTCCGAGCTGACCCGCGACTGCTGGCCCAGCAGCAGGTCGTACTGGCGCGCCAGGTCGTCGAGCACACCCTGCAGGCCGGAGATGTCGGCCGCCGACTCGGCCAGCGCGCGCGAAAGCTGCTGCAGGTTCGAGAAGCGGTCCAGTTCCAGCGGGTCGAAGGTGGCGTCGCGCGCGTCCTGCTCACGCTGGTAGCGGGCGACGATCTGCGCCTCGGTCTCCAGGTCCAGGCGGCGCAACTGGTCGTGCAGGCGCACGTTGGTGCGCTCCAGCTCGGCCATGGCGCCGCGGAAGGCGCCGAGCTGCTGTTCCAGGCGGGCGCGGTAGATGGCCACCTCGCCGGCGTAGTTGACCAGGCGGTCGAGCAGGTCGGCGCGCACGCGCACCTGCTCCTGGCCGCCGGCCAGACCGGGGTGCGCCTCGCCCTCATCCTCGGCCGGGTCCTTCAGGTCGACCGGCGCGGACAGCGGCGGCAGCGCCGGGATCGGCTGCGGCTGGTCGGGCAGCGGCGGCAGGCCGGCGGCGCGGACGGTGGCGTCCTCGGCGGACGCTTCCGGAGCCCGGCGGGCGGGCGCCTCCGGGATCGCATCGGCGGCCTGCGCGGACGCGGGCGCGGAGGTCTCGCCCGCAAGCGCAGCTTCGGGCGGCGCAGCCTCGGCGTTCCGAAGCGGGGCCTGCGCCGGCGCGGTTTCGGCGTCACCGGCGACTTCCGGGCCGGGCGCCTGCGGCGCAGCGAACGGCTCCTCCGCCAGCAGCACACCGCCGGCGCGGGCGACGAACTCGTCCACCAGCTCCGGGCGCGGTGCGGCCTCGCGGTGCGCACCGGTGCGCTCGAGCATGCCGTGCATGGCGTCGAAGCCGCGCTCGAGCAGGCGGATCACGTCGCCGTCGAGGGCGCCGCCCTGCTCGGCGACCTGCTCGAGCAGCGATTCGATGGCGTGGCCGAGGTCGCCGATCGCGGCGATCCCGGCCATGCGCGCGCCGCCCTTGATGGTGTGCAGGTCGCGCTGCAGGCCGATCACCAGGCTGCGCTCCTCCGGCTCCTCGCGCAGGCGCGCCAGCAGGCCGTCGGAATGGTCGAGCAGGTCGTTGGCTTCTTCCACGAAGATGTCGACCAGGTCCAGATCGAACCGGGCCGGGTCGAATGTGTCCGCGAGCGCGGCCGGCGCCGGCACGGCGGCTTCGGCAGCGCCGTGCTCGGCGGGCGACGACGGCAGGTCGTCGGCGGCGGCCGGCGCCGGTTCCGCGCTGGTTGGGTCGGCGCCGGTGTCGACGGCGGACGCGGCGGCGAAACTGGTCGGAGCCAGCGCAGCGGCTTCGAAGATGCCGGCCGTTGCGGGCTCGGACGCGGGCTCGGCGGTTTGCGCCCCAGGCTCGGCGTCGCCGGCGGCAACCGCTGCCGCCACTTCCGGTTCCGGTTCCGGCTCCGGTGCAGCCTGCGCTTCCGGTCCCGCTTGTGCTTCGGGTTGCGATTCCGCTGCGAATTCCGGCTCGACGGCCGTGGCGACGGACTCGCCCAGCCCACTGGGTTCTGCCGGTGCTTGCGACGATTCCACCGCTGCCGGCTCGGCCACGGCTGCGTCGGCGGCAATGCCGGAATCGGAATCGGCGGCGGCCGTCGCCTCGACCGCCGGCCCGGCCTCGGTGGCGGTCGCTGCCGGAACGGCATCGGCAAGCTCGTGCAGCGGCGCTTCCGCGTCCGCTTCCTTCCTGACCGGCAGGTAGGCGGCGCGAAATTCGAACATCACCCGCGCGGCATCGGCAGCGAGCGTGGATTCCGACTCGGGCTCGATCCCGACCACCGCATCGGCGGCGGCCACCTCGGCCGCGTCGGCATCGGTCGCCGCGGTCGGCAGCGTTTCGCCGGCAGCGGTCTCGAGAACGGGCGCGGATTCCGACCCGGGCTCGGACCCGGCCGTCGCTTCGTTGTCGGCCAAGTCGGCGCCGGCGGCGACTTCGGAGACGGGCGCGGACGCCGCTGCGGCCTCCTCGGCCTCCTGCGGCTGCGCTTCGACGGCGCCGTCGTCCGCGCCGCGCTCGACCAGGTCGATGTACCGCGACAGGTCACTGTGGCCGGTCAGTTCCAGCCCGTGCTCCGGGTCCTGGCTGGCACCGGCCACGCCGGCATAGCCGCCGGCACCGCTGCCCACCACCGTCGACACCAGCCCGCCGGCGGCCGGCAGGGCATCGCGCAGGTCGTCCAGCTGCTGCGCCAGCGCGGTGAACGACGGTACCCGCGGCTGCGGCCGCGCCAGCGCGGCCAGGGTGGCGGCGATCGCCGCGGCGGCGGCCTCCAGCGCGTCCACGCCCGCCGCATCGGCGCTGCGGCCGCTGCCGGCCAGGCGCTTGAGGTACTGCTCGGCGCGGCCGGTGACGCCGGTGATCTCCGGCACGTCGGCCATGGCGAAGGCGCCGTTGCTGGTGTGGAAGGCACGCACCAGGTCGTCGTCGACGGCGGCGGCGGCCGGGTCGGCGGCCCTGGCGGCGGCCAACCAGGCATGGATGACCTTCAGGTGGCCGGCGATTTCGGCCTCGAGGATCTCGCGCAGCACGCCGTCCACCGAGGCCGGGGTGCCTTCGCCCGCGTCCAGGTCGAAGCCGGCCGGCGCGGTGGCGGCCAGGATGGCGTCGCCGGCCGCTTCGGCGGCGATCTCCTGCGGCGCCGGTGCAGCCGCGGCGGCGGGCGCGTACAGCGCCTCCTCGCCGGCGGCCAGGCGGTCGGCCACGACCTGCAGGCCATCGATGTCGGCGCCGACCGGCGCCTGCCCGCGCAGGGCGGCGTCGAACTGCGGCAGGGTGTCGGCCACCCGCTGCAGCAGCGCCTGCACCGCCGGGGTCGGCGCGCGGCTGCCGTCGAGCACGCGGTTGAGCATGTTCTCAACCTTCCAGGCGAACTCGCCCAGCAGGTGCGCGCCGACCAGCCGGCCGCTGCCCTTGAGGGTATGGAACACGCGCCGGATCGGCCGCAGCCGCTCCAGGTTGTCCGGATCGGCCGCCCACTCCGGCAGCATCTGGCCGAGGTTGCCGATCTCCTCCTGGAACTCCTCCAGGAACACCTCGCGGATCTCCTCGTCGATCTCGCCGCCGCTGCGGTCGAAGCCACCCTGGTCGATGTCGAGAGTGCTGGCGGGCGCGGGCGCGGTTTCGGCCACCGGCACGGGCGCTTGCGCCGGCGCGGCCTCGGCTTCGGCTTCGGCGGGCTGCGCGGGTGCAGCGGCGGCGGCGGCCACGACCGGCACGGCGGGCGGTTCGGCCGTGCCGGAATCCGGCGCTGCCGGCACATCGCCGGCAGGCTCGCGCGCCTGCGGCTCGGCGGCTTCCGGCGCGGGTGCGGCAGCGGGCAGCGCCGCGGAACCGGCGGCCGCCGGTTCCGGCT
>JASGEB010000119.1:0-3061 GCA_047606785.1 Pseudoxanthomonas sp. | reverse complement strand
CTCGTTCGACGAACTCGGCGGCGCGGCCTACGACAAGTACGGTGCACCGCTGGCCGACGAAACCCTGGAGCGCGCGCGCGCGGCCGACGCGGTGCTGCTGGGCGCGGTCGGCGGGCCGAAGTGGGACGCGATCGACCCGGCGCTGCGCCCGGAGCGCGGCCTGCTGAAGATCCGTTCGCAACTCGGCCTGTTCGCCAACCTGCGCCCGGCAATTTTGTATCCGCAACTCGCGGATGCTTCGACGCTCAAGCCGGAGGTCGTGGCCGGGCTGGACGTCCTGATCGTGCGCGAACTGACCGGCGGCATCTACTTCGGCGCGCCGCGCGGCACTCGCACGCTGGACAACGGCGAGCGCCAGGCCTACGACACGCTGCCGTACAGCGAGAGCGAAATCCGCCGCATCGCCCGGGTCGGCTTCGACGCCGCGCGCCGGCGCGGCGGCAAGCTGTGCTCGGTGGACAAGGCCAACGTGCTGGCGTCCAGCCAGTTGTGGCGCGCGGTGGTCGAGGAAGTCGCGAAGGACTACCCGGACGTGGCGCTCTCGCACATGTACGTGGACAACGCGGCGATGCAGCTGGTGCGCGCGCCCAAGCAGTTCGACGTGATCGTCACCGACAACATGTTCGGCGACATCCTCTCCGACCAGGCCTCGATGCTGACCGGCTCGATCGGCATGCTGCCGTCGGCGTCGCTGGACGCCGACAACAAGGGCATGTACGAACCCAGCCACGGCTCCGCGCCGGACATCGCCGGGCAGGGCGTCGCCAACCCGCTGGCGACGATCCTGTCGGCGGCGATGCTGCTGCGCTACAGCTTCGATCACGCCGAATCGGCCGACGCCATCGAGCGCGCGGTCGGCGAGGTGCTGGACGCCGGCTTGCGCACCGCGGATATCTGGTCGGAAGGCACATCGAGGGTCGGCACCCGCGAGATCGGCGAAGCGGTGGTCGCGGCGCTGTGATTCCGTGCCGTATTGCCGAATCGTAGGAGCGCACCGCAGGGGCGCGATGAGGCTTTCGCGCGAAAGCTTTGTCGCGCCCGCCTTCGGCGTGCGCTCCTACATGCGTCGTGGCAGACGGATCAGGCGGCTTCGGCCGCCGGCGCTTGCAGCGTCGGCTGTTCGGTGGCTTCCGTTTTGGCGGGCGCATCGTCGCCGACGGCCTGGCCAGTGCGCGGATACGGCGTATCCGACACGCGGCGTGCGCGTGCGCGGTTGACCAGTGCGTCGAACGCCAGCGCGGCGGCCGGGTTGCTTTCGGGGAGAGGCATGCGGGTTTCCGGCGATATCCGGCGCCAACCCGGCGGACCGGGTGGCGGCGTTGATGGGTGATGCGGTCAGGCGGCGGCCGCTTCGGCGCCGGCGTGGGCGGCGGCGCGCTCGCGCAGCACCCGGTTGGCCACGTCCAGCCAGGCCAGCGCGCTGGCTTCGATCACATCCTTGCTGGTGCCGGTGCCCTCGTACTCGCGGTCGTCGTGGCGCATCGACAGGCTGGCCTCGCCGCGCGCGTCCGAGCCCATGCCCACGCTGTGCACCTGGTAGCTGTCCAGGACCAGCTGCACGCCGGTGGCGGCGGCCAGGGCGCCGAACAGCGCCTCGACCGGACCGTCGCCCTGGGCGGTCTCGGCCACGCGCTTGCCGTCCGGGTCGGACAACTCGACCAGCGCGCTGGCGCGCGAGCCGACGTCGCTCAGGGTCATCGAGGCCAGCCGGTAGCCCTCGCTGGCCGGCGCGTCCTGCATCAACCGCTGCAGGTCGGCGTCGTTGACCACGCGCTGGCGCTCGCACAGGGTCTTGAACTGCTCGAACACCAGCGCCAGCTCCTCTTCCGCCAGCCAGTAGCCGAGCGCGCGCAGGCGCGCCTCGACCGCGGCGCGGCCGCTGTGGCGGCCCAGCACCATCTGGGTGTCGGCCCAGCCCACGTCCTGCGGGCGCATGATCTCGTAGGTGTTGCGGTTGCGCAGCATGCCGTGTTGGTGGATGCCCGACTCGTGGGCGAAGGCGTTGCTGCCGACCACCGCCTTGTTGCGCTGGACCGGCATGCCGATCAGGCGCTGCAGCAGCTGCGAGGTCGGCACGATGCGCGGGGTGTTGATGCCGGTGTCGAAGCCGTAGAAGGCGTTGCGCACCTTCAGCGCCATCACGATCTCCTCCAGCGCGCAGTTGCCGGCGCGTTCGCCGATGCCGTTGATGGTGCACTCGATCTGGCGCGCGCCGGCCTCGGCGGCGGCCAGCGAGTTGGCCACCGCCAGGCCCAGGTCGTTGTGGCAGTGGGCGCTGAACACCACCTTGTCCGCGCCCGCCAGGTCGGCCACGCCGGCGATCACGCTGCGGAACATGCGGCCGATCTCCTCCGGGGTGGTGAAGCCGACCGTGTCGGGCAGGTTGATGGTGGTGGCGCCGGCGGCGATGGCGGTGCGCGCCACTTCGACCAGGTAGTCGATCTCGGTGCGGGTGGCGTCCTCGGCGGAGAACTCCACGTCGTCCAAATAGCTGCGCGCCAGGCTCACGTGCTTGTGCACCGACTCCAGTACCTGCTCCTTGTTCATGCGCAGCTTGTGCTCGCGGTGCAGCGGGCTGGTGGACAGGAACAGGTGCAGGCGCGGCCGGGCCGCCGCCTCCAGCGCGCGCGCCGAGGTCTCGATGTCGGCCGGCAGGCAGCGCGAGAGCACCGCCAGCACCGGCGCGCGCAGTTCGCGGCCGATCAGCGCCATCGCCTCGCGGTCGGACTGCGAGCTGGCCGGGAAGCCGGTCTCGATGATGTCCGCGCCCAGCTCGGCCAGGGCGCGCGCCATCACCAGCTTCTGCGGCGGGGTCATGCTGCAGCCGGGCGACTGCTCGCCGTCGCGCAGGGTGGTGTCGAAGATGCGTACGTGTGCGGAGTCGTTGGAGGTCATGGGATTCACCAGATGTGTTCTGCGGCCGGGACCGCGTGTTCGTCGTTGTTCCCGGTCGCGACCGGTCGCGGTGCAGCAGGATCGTGTTGCCGCGGTGGAGATGCCCCGGCCTCCGCGGCCGGGGAGGGCGGGTTGGCCGCCGCGCCGTGGCCGGCCTCGGCCTCGG
>JASGEB010000118.1:0-3024 GCA_047606785.1 Pseudoxanthomonas sp. | reverse complement strand
GAAAATACAAAGCGATTGTGGTCCTGGATTACGATCCGGCGTGGCCAGCAGAATTTGAAGAGATCAAAGATAAGCTCGGTGGCCTCCTCGGTGGAATAGTTGCCGATATCGTGCATATCGGTGTAGCGCGACATCGCAGATGAAGGGTAGAGCGACATCGAAGTTGACGACTTCGACGGCCACGCTGTTGGTTGTGCCTTATCCTCCTTCTGTGTTCAAGAGCGATGTCGCTCGCCGATGTCGTTCGGCGCCATCGGGGTTTCGGTGGTGATGGTTTCATCGGTGGAAGCGATGTCGCTGGCCTCCATGTTCGATGTCGCTGGCTTTTGCTGCAGGATAGCAGTGCGCCGTCGAAAGCTCTCCACGTTCATCTCGAGGATTGTGGCGTGGTGGACAAGTCTATCTATGGTCGCGATTGTCATGGCTTTGTCGGGAAAGATATTTTCCCAGGCACCAAATGCGCGATTGGCCGTGATCATGATGGATCGCCGCTCGTATCTGGCGGCGATGAGCTCGAAGAGAACGCTGGTTTCCGCCTGATCCTTATGGACGTAGGAGATGTCGTCGAGGATAATCAGATCATACTTGTCGAGTTTGTCGATGGTGCTTTCCAGAGCCAGATCGCGCCGTGCACTCTGGAGCCTCTGAACGAGATCGGTGGTTCGGGTGAAGAGAACCCTGAAGCCGTTTTCCACCAGAGCCGCCCCAAGGGCAGCGCTCAAGTGGGTTTTGCCGGAGCCTGGTGGACCGAACATTAAAATCGTACCGCCCCTTGCAAGCCAGGCATCACCGGAGGCGAGCGCCATGATATGGGCCTTGCTGACCATGGGGACGGCGCAGAAGTCGAAGCTGTCGAGGGTCTTGCCACCGGGCAGCCGTGCGTCGGCAAGATTGCGCTGGATGCGCCTTTGCACCCTCTCAGCCATTTCTATCTCGGCAAGCACCGCCAGCAATCGTGCCGCAGGCCAGCCCTCGCGATCGGCCCGTTGAGTGAGTTCGGGCCACAGGCGTGCGAAGGTGGGGAGCCGCAAGCTCGTCAGCATGAATGGCAGCTTTGCGATATCGACAGATGCGGTGCTCATTGGACTGTTTCTCCCATCAGCAACCGATCGTAGGCCGTGGCCGTTGGCAGAACGACATCGATGCCCGGAACTTCGTTGTCAGCGACATCGAAGCGCGCTTGCAAAGCCGCCAGATCAGGTATCTGCCTGGCATCGAGGCTTTCCTCCAGTGCCAATGCGAGCTCGGCCTCGCAGGCGTTTGAATGGGCAAGCCAAAGCAAGCCCACCATGGTTTTGCAGGCAACACGCTGGTCGAGCGCTTCAGACATGACGGCCCAGGCTCGGGCATAGGCTGCGCGAGGGAAGAGCTGGTCGCGATAGACAAGATTGGCAAACGCCTGCGGCTTGCGACGTAGGCTGTGAATGACATGATGGTAGTCGACGACGTGTTCGCCTTGACCCTTTATGCGGGATGAAGGTCGTCCACGCGGGAGCGTGAAGGCCCGACTTGCTCCGAGAAAGCATTCCAGACGATCGTCATAGAGACGAACCCGCAGGCGATGACCGATATAGGTGGAGGGTGCGGTGTAGAAGACCCGACGCAAGGTGAAGCCGCCCGAGGACGTGACCACGACGATGGCCTCATCGTAATCAGTGGTCTTGCGTGGAGGCAAAGCCTTGAGATGCGGCATCTCGGCTGCCAGATCCGGCCGCCGCAGTGCGTTGCGACGGCTGATCTGTTCAGCCACGAAGCGGCGGTAGTCGTCGAGCGAGGCGAAGTCTGAAGACCCGCGCAGAAGCAACGCCTGTTCGATCCGGTCCTTCAGATGGCCGTTGTGGCTCTCGATACTGCCATTCTCATGGGCGACACCACGATTATTGCGGGTCGGCGTCATCTGATAATGGGCGCAAAGCGCCTCGTATCGAACGGTCAGGTCTTCCTGCGTCTCGTCGGCGCGGTTGGTGAAGGCGGCAGACAGCGAGTCGCTCCGGTGTTCGTGAGGGCATGCGCCCAGGCTCCACAGTGCGTTCTGCAGGCCGCGGGCCAGGGCCGTGAAGCTCTCACCGCCCAGAACGACCTCACCATGCTCCCATCCGCTATAGACCAGAACGAAGTGGTAGAGCCGGTGATCGAGCGGGATCCCTGCAATCGTCACCCCCAGCGATCCGCAGTCGGTAAAGTCCGACATGCCCTGGCGACCGGGTGGATGGTTCTGGCGGAAGATCACGTCCTGTTGCGGCCCGTGTGCGGCTTTCCATTGCCGGATGCGCCGCTCCAGTGTTCGCCGTGCCGGCAGCAAATCCCGATCGGGATAGCGCAGGCAAAGATCGTTCAGAATGGTGACCGGGCGAAGCGCCGGTGCTTTCTCAAGCCTGGGAACGACCTCGCTGTCCCACAAATCGCCAAACGGATCGGCATGCCCTCCGCCGTGGCGGCGCTCGGCCTTCTTCTGCGAGGGAAGGCGTGGATCTTTATCAAGTCGGGCCCCGGTGCTGGCGCTGAAGCCAGCCATGGCCGCGGCCGTTTCTCTGCGATGCGTTTTATTCAATCTCATGTACAATCTCGCTTGCTGGTCCGTGATCGGTTTGCCGGGCATCCAGGGTCCTCTTCCTCGCAGATGAAGATCCGGATGTAGGCAGTCGGTATGGCCGCGGGCGCGGAGAAAAATCCGCGCCGCGAGGGGACAACCTACGGTCGGGCTACGCCCTCCCTTCGGTTGTCCCCTCGCGTCACCAGCGATGTCGCTGACCAGTCAAGTTCAATGTCGCGCGCCAGCGCCAGAAGTGATCAATTTTTCTTCAAAAATTGATCGGTGAATACTTTGTCGGCGGAAAGCTCAGTCTTCAAAACACCTTGCTCGGTCAGTGTATTCAAGGTGGCCTTCCATTGCGTTTCGGTCATCCAGCCGAGCCCATTCTGTTTGGTGTCATCGCTGGTAAAGGTCGAGGCTATATCAGCCTTGAGCTGTGCCAAAAGCACGTCCTTCTTGTCGGCGTAACCCGGTGCAGCTTTGGCCGTGAT
>JASGEB010000117.1:0-2585 GCA_047606785.1 Pseudoxanthomonas sp. | reverse complement strand
TCGCGGTGGTGGTCGCGGTGCTGGCCGGCGCCGGGCTGCTGGCCTGCCTGCTGCCGGCGCTGCGTGCGGCGCGGGTGCCGCCCATGCAAGCGTTGCGGCAGGAGTGAGGACGTTGATGAGCGATTGCCTTATCGAAATGTGCGCCGGGTTGGCGGCGGCGGGCGACCAGATCGTGCTTTCGGAGACGACCTCATGAGCATGTCCGGCGTGTGGCTGGCCGAGGCCGCGCAGTCCTGGCGCGGGCTGCTGCGCCGGCCCGGCTACCTGCTGCTGGCAGCGCTGACCCTGGCCCTGGGCGTGGCCACGGCGACCACCGTGTTCGCCCTGATCGACCAGGCGCTGCTGCGGCCGCTGCCGTTTCCGCAGGCCGAGCGGCTGGTGACGCTGGGGATGCAGGTGGATGATGAGAATGGACGGATTGAGCAGAACGTGGGGGCACCGGGCTATTACGTGGTGGCCAGACGGATGCACAGCCTGGCATCGGCAGGCATGGCACAGGCCTACCTTCGCAACAGCAATATCTCCCGCGGAGACGTGGCCGAGGTGGTTCCCAGCCTGTCGACGGATCGCGGTTTCCTGCAGACGCTGGGCGTACAGCCATTGCTGGGCCGCAATTTCAATCAGGACGAAGACCGGCCCAACGGGCCGCAGGCTGCAATCCTTGGTTACGAGCTGTGGCAACAGCGTTTTGGCGGAGACCGGAATATCGTCGGCCAGACCTTGCAGGTGGAAGGCAAGGCGGTGCCCATCGTCGGCGTGTTGCCGCGCACGTTCGAATGGCCGGATCGCTTCGATCTTTTGCTGCCGTTGCAACTGGATCCGGCCAGCACTTCTACCAATGCCAACGAATACATTGTTGGACGGCTGAAAGCGGGTGCTACGCTGGCGGCGGCCAATGCCGAAACCGACGCGGTAATGCGGCCAGTGCTGGCCGCGCAGATGGGAACTATCGAACGTGGTCGCCAGTACCTTGCCCATGCGCGTTTCAACGCGCTGTCCTTGCACGACAGTGTATTCGCGAGCCAAT
The DNA here is from genome assembly GCA_047606785.1 of Pseudoxanthomonas sp. Lineage (GTDB taxonomy): Bacteria > Pseudomonadota > Gammaproteobacteria > Xanthomonadales > Xanthomonadaceae > Pseudoxanthomonas_A. The sequence continues at coordinate 1,558 of JASGEB010000117.1, read as the reverse complement.
CTGGCAAAGTGCTGTGGATGTTCCTGGTAGCGTCGCTGTGCGTGCTGGCGATCGCCGCAGTGAATCTGGGCAATCTGATGCTGTTGCGCAGTCTGGCTCGGGATCACGATCTGGCCGTACGCATGGCGCTGGGGGCATCGGCGGCACGCCTGGCATTACCGATGTTTGCCGAGGCGGTGTTGATCGGCCTGCTGGGGGCCGCCGTGGGCCTGCTGCTGGCGTGGATCGGATTGCATCTGCTCGGGAGCTGGGTGCCCCCGGAATGGTTACGCGGCAATGCCCCTCGCTTGAGCTCAGTGGCGCTGTTGTTTGCGTTGCTCGCCGGCATCGTGGTGGCCTTGGCCGGTGCATTGCTGGGCGCTTGGCGCGGACGGCGCAGCGAGGCATTGGCGGCGCTGGGCCGCGAAGGCCGGGGCGGTCTGGGGCGCGGCGCCGGGCGGTTGGCACGGCTATTGATTGTGGTCCAGGTCGCGGCAGCGGCGATGCTGCTGCTGGGCGCGTCATTGTTTGGCCACAGCCTGCAGAAGCTCTCGCAGGTACCGATGGGGTTCCGCAGTCAATCCGTCGTTACATTCACCTTGTCGCCGGTACGCGGCACGGTAAGCGATATTGCGGCTGTCAGCAGTCAGGCACGCAATCTGTTGCAGGTGCTGGAGCATCAACCCAGTGTGGGCACGGCAGGGGCTTCCACGAGTCTTCCCACGGCCTCCCATTTGAACGTCGGGATTGAGTTTCCCGGTGGGCAGGGGCAGGGCGTAATGGGCGTGGAGTACCGTGGAGTAACTTCGCATTTCTTCGATGTGTTCGGCATCCCGTTGCTGGCCGGGCGTGGATTTGATGAAACTCATGACCGTGCCGGCAGCGAAGTCGTGGGCGTGGTCAACGAAACGTTTGCCAAGCAGTATCTGGGTGGCGATGCCCTTGGCAAGGTAGTGCGAGTACAGAAGGGGGAACATGGTCTATTGCCGGTAAGAGTAATTGGTGTCGTCGGTGACGTTCGCCAGTTGGGTCCAACCGAAGCGCCACCACCCGTGTTCTATGCCGCGCTCGACCAAATAAGTCCTGAAATGTGGGGCCTGCTGCGCGACTTCATTCCACTGAGCTACGCAGTACAGGTCCAGCCGGGCAATGAAGGGGCGTTGATGCAACGCCTGCCCGAGCTGGTCCGCCAGGTCTCGCCGGGCCAGCCGATCGCCGATGTGCAGACCATGCAGGCGGTGGTGGCTTCCACCACCCGCGACCAGAAATTGAACCTGCTGCTGGTCGGCGTGTCCTCGGCGCTGGCGTTGTTGCTGGCGGCAGTTGGTCTGTATGCGGTGATGGCGGTGGCGGTAGCCGCGCGCCGGCACGAGTTCGGTGTGCGCGCCGCGCTTGGCGCGGCGCCGGCGCGGCTGTTGCGGCAGGTGCTGGGCGAGGGCGCACGCCAGCTCGTGCTCGGGCTGGCGATCGGCCTGGCCGCGGCGCTGGCGCTGTCGCGGCTGCTGCAGCGCTTCCTGTTCGGGGTCGAAGCGGCCGATCCGCTGGCGATCGCGGTGGTGGTCGCGGTGCTGGCCGGCGC
>JASGEB010000116.1:0-39901 GCA_047606785.1 Pseudoxanthomonas sp. | reverse complement strand
GTTGCTGTGTGCCGGCTTCGGAAAGCCGCGCAGCCCCCGGTGGGGATGCTGAAAGCAGGCCAGGGATGGCCTGCGGCGGCGAGTCAGACAGGATGTCTGACCGAGCCGAGGAGCATCCCCACCGGGGGCTGCGCGGCTTTCCGAAGCCGGCACACAGCAACGGCCTGGAACTTCCATTTCCCGCAATCGGGAGAAGAACCAAAAAAAAGATCCCCGCCGAAGCGGGGATCCTTCTTGCCACGAACCGACCTTTGCGAATCAGGGATGGTGCAACAGCAGGTCGGTGATGATGCCGGTGGTGATCGCGATCAGCACGAAATCGCCGTTGCTGTCGCGCACCCAGCGGTGATGGTCGTCCGGCGGCGGCGGCAGGTCGTAGCGGCGGTAGTCGTCGACCACGTAGCGCGAACCGTCGTAACGGTCGCCGCGGTGCCACTCGCGGGACGGCCCCTGGCGATGGTCGGCGCGCCGGCCGTCGTCGCGGTGGTCGCGATCCTGGCTGCGGTCGTCGTCGTGCGGATAATCCTGGGCGAGGACCGGGGCCGCAAGCGTCAGCGATGCGGCACCGGCCAGCAGCCAGGCAAGGGACTTCTTGGCGTTCATTCGGGACTCCTCGTCAGGCCACGGAAGTGGCGCGGACACGATGCTGCGGCTGTTCGACTGAACGAGAAGTCGCATTTTCCGGGGCCGGCGTTGCCCTGTTCATGTTCCGTGGCGAGAACGGTTTCCGCCACGGTGCCGGGCCGGCCGCCGGCGCGCTCCGGTCACTGGCCGATGTGCTGCCTGAGCCAGGCGTTGACCGTGTCGTGCCACAGGATCGAGTTCTGCGGCTTGAGCACCCAGTGGTTCTCGTCGGGGAAGTACAGCAGCTTGGACTCGATGCCCTTGCGCTGGGCGGCGGTGAACGCGGCCAGGCCCTGCTCGACCGGGATGCGGAAGTCCTGCTGGCTGTGGATCACCAGGATCGGCACCTTCCAGTCCTTGACGTGGTCGACCGGGTTGAACTGCGCGTAGCCGGCCGGGTTCTGCCAGGGCGTGCCGCCGTTCTCCCACTCGCTGAACCACAATTCCTCGGTGCTGTAGCCCATCATCGTGTTGTCGAACACGCCATCGTGGTCGACCAGGCACTTCCACGGCCGGTTCCAGTTGCCGGCGATCCAGTAGGTCATGTAGCCGCCGTAGCTGGCGCCGAGCGCGCAGGCCTTGTCGCCGTCGAGGAAGGCGTACTTCCGCAGCGCCGCGGCCCAGCCCTTCTGCAGGTCTTCCAACGGACGGTCGCCCCAGTGCTGGCTGATCGCGTCGGTGAAGGCCTGGCCGTAGCCGGTGGAGCCGTGGAAGTCGATCATCACCACCGCGTAGCCCTGGCCGGCGTAGGTCTGCGGATTCCAGCGGTAGCTCCAGCTGTTGCCGAAGCTGCCCTGCGGGCCGCCGTGGATCAGGAACGCCACCGGGTATTTCCCGCCCGGCCGGTAGTTCCACGGCTTGACCACGTAGCCGTGCACGGTCTCGTCGTTCCAGCCTTTGAAGCTGAACTGCTCGGCGTCGCCGAAGGCGACCTGCGGCATCGATTCGGCCGCGCTCGGGGTGAGCACGCGCAGGTTGCGCGCCGCCGGGTCGGTGACGAAGACCTGGTCGCCGCTCTTGAGCGAATTGCGGGTGAAGGCCAGGACCGGGCCGGCCGCCTGCACCGCGCCCACGCTGCCTTCGCCGACCAGCTTCTCGACCTTGCCGCTGGCAATGTCGACCTTGAACAGCGGGTGCTGGCCCAGGTCGTCGGCGGTGGTGTAGATCGCCTTGCCGTCCTGGCTGAGGACGACGCCGTCGGCCGAGCGGTCCCAGTCCGGGGCGATCTCGCGCAGCTTGCCGCTGGCCAGGTCCAGCGCCATCAGGCCGAAGCGGTCGGCCTCGAAGCCCGGCCGCTTCATCGCGGTGTAGTACAGGGTCGCGCCGTCGGCGCTGAACACCGGGGTGGCGTCCCAGGCCGGGTTGGCCGCGGTCAGGTCGACCGGCGCGGCGCGGCCGGCGGCGTCGAGCCGGTACAGGTCGAAGTTGGTCGACCACGGTTCGGCGCGCCCGGCCACGCGGATGCTGGCGACGATCGAGGCGCCGTCCGGCGACCAGACGTAGTCCTCGCCGCCGCCGAACGGCTTGGACGGCACATCGCCGGCCAGCGCCGCGCTGACCGCGGTGGCGGTGGTCGCCGGCGCGGCGCCGGCAGCCGGCAGCGCGGCCACGAACAGGGTATTGCGGCGGCCGTCGTTCCAGGTGTCCCAGTGGCGCACGAACAGTTCGTCGAACACCTTGCCCGAAGTCTTGGCGGCACCGGCCTGGTCCAGCTTCTTCTTGGTGCAGGCCAGGTCCGAGCCGCAGTCCTGGTACACGCCGACACTGAAGGCGATGCGGTCGCCCTGCGGCGAGAGTTTGTAGCTGTCCACGTCCAGCGGCAGGTCGGTGAGCTGGCGCGGCTGTCCGCCGGCCAGCGGCAACGCGTACAGCTGCTGACTGCCGGACTTGGCGGACAGGAAATAGACGGTGGCGCCGTCGGGCGAGAGCGCCGGCGCATCGACGTTCCAGCCCTCCGGCGTGAGTCGCCGCGGCGGAGCCGCATCGCGGCTGCGCAGGTCACGCAGGTACAGCGCGGTGCTGGCCTTGGTCAGTGCGGCGTCGAGCTCGCGGCGGGCGAACACCAGCGTGCCGCCGTCGGCGCTGAGCACCGGCGAGGACACCCGCGGCAGCGCGACCAGGTCGCGCACGTCCAGTCCGCGCGACTGCGCCGCGGCCGGCAACGCCGCCATCAATCCCAGGATGATCAGGACGGGTTGCAGCTTCATGCACGGCCTCCGCTGGCCAGACAAAGAGGGCGATGGTAGGGCCAGGTCCCTGCCTGCGCCACATCAGGAATGCAGGATGGGTGGAGCGCAGCGATACCCATCATCGACGGGCGAGGTGCTTCCTCATTGCCTGCCGATGGGCACGCATCGATGGATATCGCCTTCGGCTCCACCCATCGTACAAATCAAATCCCCGCAGGGCGCCCTATGCCCGCTCCCGCACCTGCGCCAGCAGGGCGCGGGTGACCGGGTCGGCCGGCTCGGACTTGCCTTCCAGCGCCGGCAGCAGGGCGCTGGCCAGTTCCTTGCCCAGCTCCACGCCGAACTGGTCGAAGGCGTTGATGCCCCAGACCAGCGACTGCGCGTACACGCTGTGCTCGTACATGGCGATCAGCGCGCCCAGCGACTGCGGGGTCAGCGCGTCGAGCAGGATCGTCGTGCTCGGGCGGCCGCCGGCGTAGCTGCGCGCCGGGTCGTCGCTGGCACGGCCGTTGGCCAGCGCCTCGGACTGGGCCAGCAGATTGGACAGCAGGGCGCGGTGGTTGTCCGCATACGGATCGTCGTTGCGCACACAGCCGATCAAGTCCAGCGGCACCACCTGGGTGCCCTGGTGCAGGGCCTGGAAGAAGCTGTGCTGGACGTCGGTGCCCGCCCCGCCCCACCACACCGGCACGGTGTCGCAGTCCACCGGCGCGCCGGCCAGGGTCACCGACTTGCCCAGGCTCTCCATCACCAGCTGCTGCAGGTAGGCCGGCAACAGGGCCAGGCGCTGGTCGTAGGTCATCACTCCGTGCGCGGCGTGGCCGAGCAGGTTGCGGTTCCACACCGCGGTCAGGGCGTGGCGCACGGCCAGGTTGGACTCGGCCGGCGACTCCAGCACGTGCCGGTCCATCGCCGCGGCGCCGTCCAGCAGCGCGCGGAAATGGTCGAAGCCGATCGCCAGCGCGATCGGCAAGCCCACCGCCGACCACAGCGAATAGCGCCCGCCGACCCAGTCCCACATCGGCAGTACCCGCGCGGCGTCGATGGCGAACGCCGCGGCCGCGCGCTGCGGATTGGCGCTGACTGCGTACACCCGCTCGCTGCCACCCAGCCAGTCGACCAGAATCGCGCCGTTGAGCAGGGTCTCCTGGGTGCCGAAGGTCTTGGAGATCAGGATGCCGGCGGTCCGGGCCGGGTCCAGCCCGGCCAGGGTGCGCTGCATGGCCGCGCCGTCGACGTTGGAGACGAAGTGCACGCGCAGGCGCGCGCCGGACACCGGCCGCAGCGCGTCGGCCACCAGCCGCGGCCCCAGGTCCGAACCGCCGATGCCGACGCTGACGATGTCGGTGACCTCGCCGGCTTCCAGCTCGGCCACCAGCGCGCCCATGCGTGCACGCACGCCGGCGGCCTGCTCGAACGCGGCATGCGCGGCGGCGGCCGCGGACAGGTCGCCGCGCAGGGCGGTATGCAGCGCGGCGCGGTCCTCGGTGACGTTGACCTTGGCGCCGTCGAACAGGCGCCGGTAGCCGCTGCGCAAGTCCAGTTCGGCGGCCAGCCCATGCAGCGCGTCCAGCGCGGCGCGGTCGTAGCCCTGGCGCGCGAACGAGGCGTACAGCGGGCCCACGCGCAGAGCGAAGTCGGCCGCGCGCGCCGGGTCGGCGGCGCACAGCTGCGGGACCTTGGCGCCGCGCAGCCGCGCGGCATGCGATTCCAGCGCGGCGAAGCGGCCCATCGTCAGGCCGCCTGCTTGGGGATGGAGTGGTTGGTATGGGTGATGCGGTTGCGCCCGTCCACGTACACCAGGGTGGGCTTGAACTGCGCGGCTTCCTGTTCGGTCAGGCCGGCGAAGGCGGCGATGATCACCAGGTCGCCCACTTGCACGTGGCGCGCGGCGCCACCGTTGAGCGAGACGATGCCGCTGCCCTCCTCGGCGCGCAGCGCGTAGGTGGTGAAGCGCGCGCCGTTGGTCACGTCCCAGATGTGCACCTGCTCGAACTCGCGGATGCCGGCGGCGTCCAGCAGGTTGCCGTCGATGGCGACGGAGCCTTCGTAGTTCAGCTCCGAGTGGGTGACGGTGGCGCGGTGGATCTTGGTCTTGAGCAGGCTGATGTGCATGGCGGCGCGGGCATCATTGCGGAACAGGCCCGTGGATTCTACCAGCCCCGGCCCTGCGGCCTGCGGCGGCGGCCGCAAGGCACTCAGAACTCCAGGTTGTCGATCAGGCGCGTGCGCCCCAGCTTGGCCGCGATCAGCGCGACCTTGGCGCCCTGTTCGCCCGCGGCCGGCTCGCTCAGGTCGGGACGGCGGACCACGGTGTAGTCGACGGCGAAGCCGGCCGCGCCCAGGCGCCGGGTCGCCGCGGCCTCGACCTCGGCGCGGGGCCTGCCGGCCAGGATGCCGTCGCGCAGGTCGAACAGGGTCTTGCGGATCTCGGTCGCGCGCGGACGTTCGGCCGCGCTCAGGTATTGGTTGCGCGAGCTCATCGCCAGGCCGTCGGGCTCGCGCACGATGCTGCCGGCGAGGATCTCGGTCGGAAACGCCAGATCGACCACCATCTGCCGGATCACCGCCAGCTGCTGGTAGTCCTTCTTGCCGAACGCGGCCACGTCCGGCAGGACCTGGTTGAACAGCCGGCTGACCACCGTGCACACGCCGTCGAAGTGGCCGGGGCGGCACTCACCCTCCAGCACACCGCTGACGCCGGGCACGTGCACCCTGGACGCCAGTTCGACCCCGAACGGATACATCGACTCGACCGTCGGCAGCCACAGCAGGTCGCAGCCGGCGTCCTCCAGGCCGGTGCGGTCGGCCTCGACCGTGCGCGGATAGCGGGTGTAGTCCTCGCTGGGGCCGAACTGGGTCGGATTGACGAACACGCTGGACACCACCCGCTCGGCGTACTGGCGCGCCAGCATCACCAGCGAGTAATGGCCGGCGTGTAGGTTGCCCATGGTCGGCACGAAGCCCACGCGCAGGCCCTGGCGCTTCCAGCCAGCCACGCGCGCGCGCAGCGCGCCCAGATCGGTAATGGTCTCGAACATGGGGGCCTTTGGATCAGTAGGAATGCGCGGCGTCGGGGAAGGCGCCGCTGCGCACGGCCTGCGCATAGGCGCGCGCCGCGCCGGCGACCGAGCCGCCCTCGGCAAGGAAGTCCTTGACGAACTTCGGCCTGCGGTGGCCGGTGTCCAGGCCGAGGAAGTCGTGCAGCACCAGCACCTGACCGTCGCAGCCGGAGCCGGCGCCGATGCCGATGGTCGGGATCGGCAAGTCGGCGGTGATCGCCGCGGCCAGGGCCGACGGCACGCATTCCAGCACCAGCAGCTGCGCGCCGGCCTGCGCCACCGCCCTGGCATCGGCGCGCAGCCTGGCCGCCTCGGCCTCCTCGCGGCCCTGCACCTTGTAGCCGCCGAACTTCAGCACCGACTGCGGGGTCAGCCCGAGGTGCGCGCATACCGGGATCTCGCGCTCGCACAGGAAGCGGATCACCTCCAGCTTGTGGGCGCCGGCGCCTTCCAGCTTGACCATCTCCGCGCCGGCCTGCAGCAGCCGGGTCGAGGCATCGAGCGCGCGCTCGGGGGTGGCGTCGGACTGGAACGGCAGATCGGACACCAGCAGCGCGTGGGCGACTGCGCGGGCGACGATCGCGGTGTGGTAGGCCATATCCTCGACCGTCACCGGCAGGGTCGAGTCGCGGCCCTGCACCACGTTGCCGAGCGAATCGCCGACCAGGATCAGGTCGATGCCATTGGCATCGAGGGTGCGGGCGAAGCCGTAGTCGTAGCAGGTCAGCATCGCCAGCTTGCGGCCCTCGTGCTTGGCCTGCGCCAGGGCGGGGACGGTCCAGGGCTTGCTGTCGACGTGCGTGCTCATGACCGGCGATTATCCACTGATAACCGAAATCGCGCCCGCCTCGACGCGGGATGCTGCTTCCCGCACCGTGCCGTGGCCGGGCACGGCCATCTCCGGCGCCACCTCGGCCAGCGGCAGCAGCGCGAAGGCGCGCTCGTGCAGGCGCGGATGCGGCAGCTGCAGGCCCGGCTCGTCGAGCACCGCGTCGGCGTACAGCAGCAGGTCCAGGTCGAGCGTGCGCGGGCCCCAGTGCGTCTCGCGCGCGCGGTCGCGGCCGTGGCCGCGCTCGATCGCCAGCAGCGCGTCCAGCAGCGGACGCGGCGCCAGCGCGGTGTCCAGCAGTGCAGCGGCGTTGACGAAATCCGGCTGGTCGGTCACGCCCCAGGCCGGCGTGCGGTACAGGCGCGAGGCGGCCAGCACGCGCGTGCCCGGCAACCGATCCAGTTCGGCCAGCGCCCGCCGCAGCGTGGCCGGCGCGTCCCCCAGGTTGGCGCCCAGGCCCACGCAGGCGCGGGCGGGCCGCTTCATTCCGCGCCTGCGGGCAGGATGCCGCTGCGCCGGCGGCGACGCCGGCGCCGGCGCGAAGGCGGCGCGTCCTCGTCCACGTAGCTGTCGCCCGGGGTCTCCACCCCCAGCGCCGCGGCCAGTTCGGCGCCGGACTGCGACTGCGCCTGCCGCCAGAATTCCACGTCGGCGGCGTGCTCGGGCGAGGCGGCCACCCGCAGCGCCAGGAAGTCGAACGCCGCACGGAAGCGCGGATGGGTCAGCAGCCGCGTCACCCGCCGACGCTGGCGCTGCGAGAAGCGCGACTGCAGCAGCCAGATCTCCTGCATCGGCAGCGAGAAGCGGCGCGGCAGGGCGATGGTGGTGAGCTGGTTGAGGGTGACCTTGTCGGCGGCGCGGCGCTGCGCCTCCTCGGCGTGCACGCCCTGCGCCTGCAGCCCGATCAGGGCGCGGCAGTAGGCCGGCCACAGCAGCAGCGCGAACAGGAACGCCGGCGAGACCGGCTCGTCGGCGGCCACCCGCGCATCGGTGCTGGCCAGGCCCTCGACCAGCATGCGCCGCAGCGCGCCGGAGCGGTTGGACTGCAGCGCTGCGGCGGTCTCCGGCAACAGCGCCTGCAGCAGGCCGTGCGCCTCCAGGCCGCCGAAGCTGGCCACCGCGTGGCCGGACAGGAACAGCTTGAGCGACTCCTCGAACAGACGCGCCGGCGCGGCCTGCGCCAGCAGCGGCGCCAGTTGCGGGATCGGCGCGGCGGTGGCCGCTTCGATGTCGAAGCCAAGCTTGGCCGCCAGCCGCACCGCGCGCAGCATCCGCACCGGGTCCTCGCGGTAGCGCTGCTCCGGATCGCCGATCAGGCGCAGCCGGTGGGCCATCACGTCCGGATAGCCGCCCACGTAGTCGCGCACCGAGAAGTCCTCGATCGCGTAGTACAGCGCATTGGCGGTGAAGTCGCGGCGCACCGCGTCTTCCTCGATGCTGCCGTAGACGTTGTCGCGCACCAGCCGGCCGTTCTCGAGTTCGCGGTCGCCGGTGCCGCCGTCGCCGTTGGCGCGGAAGGTGGCCACCTCGATGACCTCCTGGCCGAACACCACGTGCGCCAGGCGGAAGCGGCGGCCGATCAGACGGCAGTTGCGGAACTGCTGGCGCACCTGCTCGGGGGTGGCGTCGGTGGCCACGTCGAAGTCCTTGGGCTGCTGGCCGACCAGCAGGTCGCGCACCGCGCCGCCGACCAGGTAGGCCGAGAAGCCGGCGTCGCGCAGGCGGTAGAGCACGCGCAGGGCGTTGGGGCTGATGTCGCGCCGCGAGATCGGGTGCGACTCGCGCGGGATGATCGTCGGCTGGACGTGGTCGGACGGGGAACTGATGGTGGCGCTTCCGAGAATGCTGGGAGGTGGCTGCCCCGATTGCCGGGACCGTGACCGCCGAATATACTAGTGCGCTCGGCGTCGCCGCCCAAGCTCCCTTCGTCTAGTGGTCAGGACGTGGCCCTCTCAAGGCTAAAACAGGGGTTCGAGTCCCCTAGGGAGCGCCAAACAACCCGCCGCGGCGCAGATCGCCCGCCGGCAAGCTGCGCTTGCAGCCTCCGCAGCAACGCCCGCACGGCCCGGCCGCCCTTTCCCGCCCGCAGGGGAAGAGGGCCGGATGGGGGTGAAGGCAAACGCCGGCGCGAGCCGGCTTTTTTGTGCGTGTCCCCCGTTCCACTAGAATCCCGCCAGCCGAAGCCCGACACCTCATGCCCTTCGTCGTCACCGAAAACTGCATCAAGTGCAAGTACACCGACTGCGTGGAGGTGTGCCCGGTGGACTGCTTCCACGCAGGGCCCAACTTCCTGGTGATCGACCCGGACGAGTGCATCGACTGCACCCTGTGCGAGCCCGAATGCCCGGCCCAGGCGATCTATCCGGAAGACGACGTGCCAGCCGGCCAAGAGGCCTTCATCGCGCTCAACGCCGAACTGGCCAAGGCCTGGCCGGTGCTCACCACCCGCCAAGAACCGCTGGCCGACGCCAAGGACTGGGACGGCAAGCCCGGCAAGCTGCCGCTGCTGGAGCGCTGAAGCCAACGGCTTCCCATGCCGGGCTGCGCGCCTGGAGGCAACCTGCCCGCATTCCCTGAACGACGAAGGGCGCCGCGCGGCGCCCTTCGCAATGCGTGCCGGTCGCCCGGCGCGGGGATCACTTGCCGCCGAGGCGGTTCTTCAGCGTCGCCATCAAGCGGGTGACTTCCGGACCGTTGGCCGGCAGGCCGCGGGCGTCGACCGCGCTGACCGTGGCGCCACCGGCCTCGGCCGCAGTGACCCGCAGCAGGAAGCTGGCGCCCTGGTAGCTCACTTCATAGGTTCCCAGCAACTGCGCCTGGCTGGTCACGGTGGCGCCGTCGATTCCGCCCAGGCTGGTGCCCAGCTTGGTGAACACCTCGTCGCGCGAGCCGGCCACGGCGAAGGTCGAACTGGCCTGGGCCGGCGTGGCGGTCGCGCCCGTCGCCGTGCTGGGCACCTGCATGGCACCGGCGGTGTTGGGCTGGTTGAGATCCGGCGGCACCTCCAGCGGGCGCTCCTGCTCACTCAGCAGGTAGTCGCCGCGCGGCCCCTTGTGGAACCAGAAACAGCCCGACACCGACAGGACGGCAAGCGCCAGCAGTGCGGGAGCCAGGGGACGCGCGAGGCGGGAAACAGACATGGAATTCTCCGTGGGAAACTGATTGTGGAAGTCAGGCGGCAAGCGCGGCGGTGCCGGCCTGGCGTTCGAATTCGGCGGTGCCGGCCCTGGCGCGGCCCGGGCGATCAGCGCGGCGTATTCCTCATCGGCCGGCACTCCCGCCTCGCCGCTGGAACCGGCCGCCGCCACGCCCTGGACGCCGGCGGCCAGCTGCCTGTCCAGCAAGGCGTCGCAGGCGTCGAAGTGAACGGCCCCGGACGCCGAAAACGGCGTGGCCAGGGCGGTGATGCAGCCGGACAGGGTCAAGGCGCGGGTCTTGGGAAGTGGCGGGAAAGCGCGCGACGCAGCGCCGCGCTAGGCCCGGGATGTTACTTGCGGCTCGAAAGCACGGGCAAGTATGCTGGCGCCGCGCCGCCGGGACCGTCCGGGGCGCCATTCAGACTCGCAGCATGCCGGACGCCCCTTTGACCGACACCACGCCCCGGCCCTCGCCGACCGAAAACCACCTGCTGATCAACGCCTACACCACCCACCCCGAGTCGCCGCTGCTGCCGGTGACCCGGCGCATCGCCGACTCGGGCTGCAACCTGGTCGACGCGCGCCTGTCCACGGTGGGCCGCGACGTCTCGGTCACCGCCCTGGCCACCGGCTCGTGGGACGCGGTAGCCAAGCTGGAGGCCATGCTGACCCGGCTCGAGCGCGAGGACGGCCTGAAGCTGGTCTGGTACCGCACCGGCGCCAAGGTGGTGCAGTCCAACCTGCTGCCCTACATCGTCGAGGTGGTGGCCGCCGACAAGCCGGGCATCCTGTTCCAGCTGGCCGACTTCTTCGACCGCCAGGGCATCACCATCGAGAACCTGCAGAGCACCCGCTACAAGGCCATGCAGACCGGCGCGGAGATGTTCTCGGCGCAGGTGACCATCGGCGTGCCGGCCAACATGCACATCGCCGCCCTGCGCGACGACTTCCTGGAATTCTGCGACCATCTGAACCTGGACGCGATCATGGACCCGATGAAGTTCTGACGATGGCCGCCTCCGCCAAGGCCCTGAGCAAGACCGTCCTCAAGCTGCCGCTGGCCCTGTCCGGCGGCGCCGGCGCCACCCTCGCCGACTACGCCGGCCGCTGGCTGGTGCTGTACTTCTATCCGAAGGACTCCACTCCCGGCTGCACCACCGAGGGCCTGGACTTCAACGCCCTGCTGCCGCAGTTCGCCGAGCTGGGCGCGGCGGTGCTGGGGGTGTCGCGCGACTCGGTCAAGTCGCACGACAACTTCTGCGTCAGGCAGGGCTTCGGGTTCCCGCTGGTCAGCGACGCCGACGAGGCGCTGTGCCAGGCCTTCGGCGTGATCGGCGAGAAGAACATGTACGGGCGCAAAGTGCTCGGCGTGATCCGCAGCACTTTCCTGATCTCACCCACCGGGCGCGTGGTGCACGAATGGCGCGGGGTCAAGGTGCCCGGCCACGCCCAGGCCGTGCTGCAAGCCCTGCAGGCCGCGCAAACCCGGTGAGGCCCTGCCGCTTTCCCCTCCCTCCCGCCCGGCGCAGCGCGCCGGGCTGGCGTCGCCGTGCGCGCGCAAACACCAGCTTCGCCCCACCCTGCCGGCCGCGCCGCCGCGGAATGTTTCCCTCCTTCTGCTCCACCCTTGACGAGGCGCCATAGATGACCCGAGGCAAGCGCATCTACGTGTTGGACACCAACGTGCTGATGCACGATCCGACCGCGCTGTTCAAGTTCGAGGAACACGACGTGTTCCTGCCCATGCAGGTGATCGAGGAACTGGACAACGCCAAGAAGGGCATGTCCGAGGTCAGCCGCAACGCGCGCCAGGTCAGCCGCTTCCTCAACGAGCTGATCGTCGGCGCCGACGCCCAGCAGATCCAGCTGGGCATCACCCTGGTGCACCCGCAGGGCCTGCAGCTCAAGCCCTCGGCGCAGATCGGCCAGCTGCATTTCCAGCTCAAGCCGGCCGACCCGCAGCGCGGCTTCGGCACGGTGGCGCCGGACAACAAGATCCTGGCCGCGGTGCTGCAGCTGCGCGCGGAACACCCGAACGTGCCGGTGATCCTGGTGTCCAAGGACATCAACCTGCGGATCAAGGCGGCGATCAGCGGACTGCCGGCCGAGGACTACGAGAACGACCGCGCGCTGGATGATTTCAGCCTGCTCTACACCGGCGCCACCGAACTGCCGGAAGACTTCTGGCACCGCCACCAGGGCGACCTGAAATCGTGGACCGAGAAGGGCGGGCGCACCAGCTACGAGGTGCAGATGAGCGAGGAGGAGGACTGGTTCCCCAACCAGTACCTGTACCTGCCCGGCGAGGACGAGGTGGAACTGCGGGTGGCCAAGGTCGACGCCGGCGGCCGCGCCACCCTGACCTTGGTGGACGACTTCCGCACCGGCCAGCACGCGGTGTGGGGCATCGCCGCGCGCAACCGCGAGCAGAACTTCGCGCTCAACGCACTGATGGACCCGGAGATCGACTTCGTCTCGTTGCTGGGCACCGCCGGCACCGGCAAGACCCTGCTGGCGCTGGCCGCGGGGCTGGCGCAGACCATGGACCAGCAGCGCTACCGCGAGATCATCATGACCCGCGCCACGGTCAGCGTCGGCGAGGACATCGGCTTCCTGCCCGGCACCGAGGAGGAGAAGATGACCCCGTGGATGGGCGCGCTGACCGACAACCTGGAGGTGCTCACCCACAACCAGGACGGCGGCGCCTGGGGCCGCGCAGCGACCAACGACCTGCTCGCCAGCCGGATCAAGATCCGCTCGATGAACTTCATGCGCGGACGCACCTTCCTGTCGCGCTACCTGATCATCGACGAAGCGCAGAACCTCACCCCCAAGCAGATGAAGACCCTGATCACCCGCGCCGGCCCCGGCACCAAGATCGTCTGCCTGGGCAACGTCGAGCAGATCGACACGCCCTATCTGACCGAGACCACCTCCGGCCTGACCTACGCGGTGGATCGCTTCAAGGGCTGGGCGCACAGCGCCCACATCACCCTGCGCCGAGGCGAGCGCTCGCGGCTGGCGGATTACGCTTCCGAGGTTCTTTGACCGCTTGAATCACACGGAACAGGCCATGGCATCGCAGGAAACAACCGCAGCAGCGCAGCCATGAGCGGCGCACACCCCCACTGAGGCCAACGATGCCCCACACCCTGCCCCGCTGGGTCTGGATCGGCGCGGTCACCCTGGCCTGCATCGCCGGGATGGTCAACGCGGTCGGCTATCTGGGCTTCGAGCACCAGGCGGTCAGCCACCTGACCGGCACCACCACCCTGCTCGGCACGGCCCTGGCCGGCGGCGACTGGCGCGCGACCGGCCACCTGGGGGGCGTGCTGATCGCCTTCTGCCTGGGGGCGATGCTGTCCGGCCTGATCATCCAGGACAGCACCCTGCGCCTGGGCCGCCGCTACGGCCTGGCGCTGGCCCTGGAAGCAGCACTGCTGCTGGTGGCGATGGCGCTGTTCGAACGCGAACAGATCTGGGGCGCGCTGATCGCCGCCATGGCCTGCGGCCTGCAGAACGCCATGACCACCACCTACAGCGGCGCGATCGTGCGCACCACCCACCTCAGCGGCATGTTCACCGACCTGGGCATCGGCCTGGGCCACACCCTGCGCGGCATGCCGCTGCCGGCGCGGCGACTGACCCTGAGCGCGACGATCATCAGCGGCTTCCTGGCCGGCGGCCTGTTCGGCGGCTGGCTGTTCCGCGCCCTGCATTACCACGCACTGCTGGTCCCGGCCGCGCTGACCGGCCTGACCGGCATCGGCTACGCCGCCTACCGGCATTGGCGCCTGACCCATCCGGTGCCCACAGCGCCGGCCGCTTCGCCCGAACGCGAGGGCTGATCCCTCACGGCGCGCTGCCCTTCCCACCCTGGCCGCCAGCGGCAGCAGGCACAATGCGCGCATGCAACGACCGCTCTGCGCTCTGACCATCGCCGGTTCGGACTCCGGCGGCGGCGCCGGCATCCAGGCCGACCTGAAGACCTTCGCCGCGCACCGCGTGCACGGCCTGTCGGCGCTCGCCGCGCTGACCGCCCAGCACACCCGCGCAGTGACCGCGGTCGAAGTGCCGCCGCTGGATTTCCTGTGCGCGCAGATCGACGCCTGCTTCGACGACTTCCGCATCGGCGCGGTCAAGCTGGGCATGCTGGCCACCGCCGGGGTGATCGACGCGGTGGCCGATGCGCTGGACGCCCGCGCCGGCGCGCCGGTGGTGCTCGACCCGGTGATGGTCGCCACCAGCGGCGCGCGCCTGCTGCAGGCCGACGCGCTCGACGCCCTGCGCAGCCGCCTGCTGCCGCGCGCGGCGATCGTCACCCCCAACCTGCCCGAGGCCGAGCTGCTGCTCGGCCACGCCATCGCCGACGTCGCCGCCATGCACGCCGCCGCCGCCGAACTGCGGGCGCTGGGCGCGCGCGCGGTGCTGCTCAAGGGCGGGCACCTGCTCGACGGCGGCGAGGAGGTGGTCGACGTGTTCGCCGACGCCGACGGTCTGCGCGAAACCCGCCACCGGCGTCTGCCGCTGCAGGCGCACGGCACCGGCTGCACGCTGGCCTCGGCGGTGGCAGCCAATCTGTGCCTGGGACTGGCGCCAGCCGACGCCTGCGCGCTGGCCTCGGACTACGTGCACGCCGCGCTGCAGGCCGGTTACCGGCCCGGGCTGGGCAATGTCACCGTACTCGACCACTTCTTCGCCCTGGGTCGCAACGGGTGAGCGCGGTCGAACGGCGCATCGCGTCGGCGCACCGACGATGCCATCCTATGCGACGCATACCCTGAGGCCCCCCCCGTGACCCCCGCCCCCGCCTCCCAACCGCGCATCGCCGTGATCGGACTGGGCTACGTGGGCTTGCCGCTGGCGGTAGCGTTCGGCCAGCGCTTCGACACGGTCGGCTTCGACATCTCGGCCACGCGGGTGGAGGAACTGGCCCGCCACCACGACCACACCCTGGAGACCCCGCCGGAGGCACTGGCCGCCGCCGCCCGCCTGCGGCTCAGCGCCGATCCGGCCGACCTGGAGGGCTGCGAGGTCTTCATCGTCACCGTGCCCACGCCGGTGGACGAGTACCGCCGCCCCGACCTGTCCGCCCTGTGCGCGGCCAGCCGCACGGTCGGCCGCGCCATCCGCCCCGGCGGGCTGGTGGTGTACGAATCCACGGTCTACCCCGGCGCCACCGAGGAAGTGTGCATTCCGGTGATCGAGCAGGTGTCCGGGCTGGCCTACAAGCGCGACTTCCACGCCGGCTACAGCCCCGAGCGCATCAACCCCGGCGACCGCGAGCACCGGCTGGAGAACATCGTCAAGGTCACCTCCGGCTCCACCCCTGAGGCGGCCGAGCGCGTCGACGCGCTGTACCGCGCGATCATCCCGGCCGGCACCTTCCGCGCCGCCTCCATCCGCGTGGCCGAGGCCGCCAAGGTGATCGAGAACACCCAGCGCGACCTCAACATCGCCCTGGTCAACGAGCTGGCGCTGATCTTCCACCGCCTCGGCCTGGACACCCAGGACGTGCTCGACGCGGCCGGGACGAAGTGGAACTTCCTGCCGTTCAAGCCCGGCCTGGTCGGCGGCCACTGCATCGGCGTGGACCCTTACTACCTGACCCACAAGGCCCAGCAGATCGGCTACCACCCGGAGGTGATCCTGGCCGGCCGCCGCATCAACGACGCCATGGGCGAGCACGTCGCCCGCCGGGTGGTCAAGCTGCTGGCCGCGCGCGCACTGCCGGTGGCCGGCGCGCGCGTACTGGTGCTGGGCCTGGCCTTCAAGCAGGACTGCCCGGACCTGCGCAACACCCGGGTGGTGGACGTGATCGCCGAACTGCGCCGCTTCAACGTCCAGGTCGACGTCCACGATCCGTGGGTGGACGCGGCCGAAGCGCAGCGCGAATACGCCATCGCCCTGACCGACGAACCGCCGCAGGGCGCATACGACGCGGTCGTGCTGGCGGTGGCGCACCGCCAGTTCGTCGCCCTGGGCGAAGGCGTGCGCGCCTACGGCCATGACAACGCGGTGCTGTTCGACGTCCAGCGCGTGCTGCCGCGCGCCTGCGTCGACGGCCGGCTCTGAACCACCATCGAAAGAGAGGTCTTCCCCATGCGCATCCTGGTCACCGGTGCGGCCGGCTTCATCGGCACCCGGCTCAGCGAACGCCTGCTCGAACGCGGCGATACCGTGCTCGGCTACGACAACCTCAACGACTACTACGACCCCACCCTCAAGCAGGCGCGGCTGGCACGCCTGCAGCCGCACGGGAATTTCTCTTTCGTGCACGCCGCACTGGAGGACCGGCCGGCGCTGGAAGCCGCGTTCGCCGCGTTCGCGCCGCAGCGGGTGGTCAACCTGGCCGCGCAGGCCGGCGTGCGCTACTCGCTGGAGAACCCCCACGCCTACGTGCAGAGCAACCTGGTCGGCTTCATGAACATCCTCGAAGCCTGCCGCCACCATGCGGTCGAGCACCTGGTGTACGCCTCGTCCAGCTCGGTCTACGGCGGCAACCGCAAGCTGCCGTTCGCGGTGGAGGACAGCGTCGACCATCCCTTCAGTCTGTACGCGGCCAGCAAGAAGGCCAACGAACTGATGGCGCACACCTACAGCCACCTGTACCGGCTGCCGACCACCGGCCTGCGCTTCTTCACCGTCTACGGGCCGTGGGGCCGGCCGGACATGGCGCTGTTCACCTTCACCCGCAGGATCCTGGCCGGCGAAGCGATCGACCTGTTCAACCACGGCCAGCACACCCGCGACTTCACCTACATCGACGACATCGTCGAAGGCGTGATCCGCAGCCTGGACCACGCCGCCGCGCCGGACCCGCACTACGACCCGCTGGCGCCGAACCCGGCCACCTCCGACGCGCCCTATCGCGTCTACAACATCGGCAATCACCAGCCGGTGCAGCTGCTGCGCTACATCGAGGTGCTGGAGGACGTGCTGGGCATCAAGGCGCAGCGGCGCCTGCTGCCGCTGCAGCCGGGCGACGTGCCGGACACCTTCGCCGACGTCTCGGCCCTGCAGCGCGACACCGGCTATCACCCGTCCACCCCGGTCGAGACCGGCGTGCGGCGCTTCGTCGAGTGGTACCGCGGCTACTACGGCGTCTGATGCCGGCTCCGCGGCGTCGGTCCTGCCGGCGCCCCCAGGTCCGCGCCGGCGTGGCGGCCAGGCCCACGGCAAGGCACCGGGAACCCACGCGTCAGGTTGACGCCACGAGGTGAAGCCTTCACAATTCCGCCCCTCGCAGCGCGCCCGTAGCTCAGCTGGATAGAGTACCTGGCTACGAACCAGGCGGTCGGGAGTTCGAATCTCTCCGGGCGCGCCATTTTCAAGACCGGCAGCAATGCCGGTTTTTTTTTGTTCTTCTCCCTCGAGGGAATAGCGTCATGCAACGCCGGATATCGAAGCCGCCTCAGACGGCTTGGCTACGGCACGGATGGCGCCTACTGGAAACGAAAAAACCCGCCTTTGGGGCGGGTTTTTCGGATGGCGGAGTGAGAGGGATTCGAACCCTCGATAGAGCTTTTGACCCTATACTCCCTTAGCAGGGGAGCCCCTTCGGCCTCTCGGGCATCACTCCGTATGCGCCGCCTCGATGACGCTGCGGGCGGTGAAGGATACCGGCTGCGGCCATCGACGGCAAACGAAAACGAGCGGGCTCAGCTCCCCGACTGCTCGCTGTGCGAGGTCGGTTCCTCGCCGCGCTGGATGCGCTGGTAGATCTCTTCGCGATGCACGGCAACGTCCTTGGGCGCGTTGATGCCGATGCGCACCTGGTTGCCCTTCACGCCGAGGACGGTAACCGAGACCGAGTCGCCGATCATCAGGGTTTCGCCCACTCGGCGAGTCAAGATAAGCATTTTCGTGTTTCTCCGTAATCCGGCCAGCTTAAGACCGGAAGAAAGCGTTGCGCAGGCCCCGGCGGGAACGCTTCCCGATAGGTTCATATAGGTGAAGCATGGTAGCGAGCGGTCGCGCCGGGCCGCAAGGCCAGCCCTGGATTTCCTTCAGCTTGGCGTTTGTAGGTGCCCGGCGACCCAGCCGGCCACACCCTGCAGAGCAGAAGCAAGGGCGGGCCCGTCCTCGCCACCACCCTGGGCGAGATCCGGGCGGCCGCCGCCCTTGCCGCCGATCTGACTGGTGACATGGCCCAGCAGTTCCCCGGCCCTGACCCGTCCCGTTGCGGCGCCGTTCACGCCCGCCACCAGGGCCGCCTTGCCGCCCTCGGCGCCTGCCAGCACGATCACCGCGTCGCCCAGCTGCTGCTTGAGCCGATCCACGGCCTCGCGCAGGGCCTTGGCGTCGAAGCCTTCCAGGCGCGCCGCCAGCACCTTGACTCCGTCGATCGCCTGCGCCTGGCCGGCCAGGTCGGCGATGGCACCGGAGGCGGCGCGGGCGCGCAGGCCCTCCAGTTCGCGCTCGAGCCTCTTCTGCTTGTCGGCCAGGTGGCGGAGCTTGTCCACCAGTTCTGACGGACTGCCGCCGAGCAGGCCGGCGGCCTCGGCCAGGCGCCGCTCCTCGGCAGCGACGTGGTCCAGCGCGCCCTGCCCGGTCACCGCCTCGATCCGGCGCACGCCGGCCGACACGCCGGATTCGGAGGTGATCTTGAACAGGCCGATGTCGCCCGTGCGCGCGACGTGGGTACCGCCGCACAGCTCGGTCGAGTAGTCGCCCATCTTCAGCACGCGCACGCGCTCGCCGTATTTCTCGCCGAACAATGCCATGGCGCCGAAATCCAGCGCCTCCTGCATGCCCATGTGACGGACCTCGGCAGCATGGTTGGCGCGTACCTGGGCGTTGACCCGGCGCTCGATCTCGGCCAGTTCGGCGGCGCTGACCGGCTTGAAATGCGAGAAATCAAAGCGCAAGCGGTCCGGCGCCACCAGCGAGCCCTTCTGCTGCACGTGGGTGCCGAGCAGTTCGCGCAGGGCTGCATGCAGCAGGTGGGTGGCCGAATGGTTGAGGATGGTCGCGGCGCGGCGCCCGCTGTCGATCGCACCTTCCAGCACGTCGCCGACCGCCAGCCTGCCGCGTTCCAGGGTGCCGACGTGGCCATGGAACTGGCCGGCGTACTTCTGGGTGTCGGCGACCTGGAAAGCGGCCTGCGTGCTGGACAGGCGGCCGGTGTCGCCGACCTGACCGCCGGATTCGGCGTAGAACGGCGTGCGGTCGAGGAATACGACCGCCTGCCGGCCTTCGCCGATGGACTGTTGCGGACGATCGTCGGCGAGGATGGCCACTACCTTCAGGCCATTCGAGGCGCGCTCGTCGTAGCCCAGGAACACGGTGGGCTGCAGCTGCGCGACCAGCTCGGCCGGCAGGCCGGCGTGCGACTTGAAGCTGCCGGCGGCGCGCGCGGTCTCGCGCTGGTGCTCCATCGCCGCCTCGAAGCCGGCCATGTCCACCGCCAGGCCGCGCTCGCGCGCGATGTCGGCGGTCAGGTCGACCGGGAAGCCGTAGGTGTCGTACAGGCGGAAAGCGTCGACGCCGGCGATGGTGCCGCCCTGCGCGCGCGCGGCGACTTCCTCGAAGATGCGCATGCCGCCATCGAGCGTCTCGGCGAAGCGCTCCTCCTCGGCCAGCAGCGCCTTCTGCACGAAGTCCTGCTTCTGCGGCAGTTCCGGGTAGGCCTGGCCCATCAGCTCGGACAGGGTGGGCACCAGGCGGGCGAAGAACGGCTGGCGCACGCCCAGCATCCAGCCGTGGCGCAGGGCGCGGCGGATGATCCGGCGCAGCACGTAGCCGCGACCTTCGTTGGACGGCAGCACGCCATCGACGATCAGGAAGGCGCAGGCGCGGATATGGTCGGCGATCACCCGCAGCGACTTGTTCTCCAGGTCGGCGGTTGCAGTCAGTTCGGCGGCCTTGCGGATCAGCGCCTGGAACAGGTCGATCTCGTAGTTGCTGTGCACGTGCTGGAGCACGGCCACCAGCCGCTCCAGGCCCATGCCGGTGTCCACGCACGGCGCCGGCAGCGGCACCAGGCTGCCGTCGGGCTGGCGGTCGAACTGCATGAACACCAGGTTCCAGATCTCGATGAAGCGGTCGCCGTCCTCGTCCGGCGAGCCGGGCGGGCCACCGGCGATGTGCTCGCCGTGGTCGTAG
Source organism: Pseudoxanthomonas sp. (assembly GCA_047606785.1). GTDB lineage: Bacteria > Pseudomonadota > Gammaproteobacteria > Xanthomonadales > Xanthomonadaceae > Pseudoxanthomonas_A. The sequence goes on along the minus strand of JASGEB010000116.1, from coordinate 19,953 downwards.
AAGATCTCGGTGCACGGTCCGCAGGGACCGGTGTCGGCCATCTGCCAGAAGTTGTCGCTGGCGTACGGGGCGCCCTTGTTGTCGCCGATGCGCACGATCCGCTCGGCCGGCACGCCGACCATGTCGTGCCACAGCGAATAGGCCTCGTCGTCGTCGTGGTAGACGGTGACCAGCAGGCGCTCGGCGGGCAGCTTCCAGACCTGGGTCAGCAGTTCCCAGGCCCAGGCGATGGCCTCCTTCTTGAAGTAGTCGCCGAAGGACCAGTTGCCCAGCATCTCGAAGAAGGTGTGGTGGCGGGCGGTGTAGCCGACCGAATCGAGGTCGTTGTGCTTGCCGCCGGCGCGCAGGCAGCGCTGGACGTCGGCGCAGCGCACGTAGCTGCGCTTCTCCGCCCCCAGGAACACGTCCTTGAACTGGACCATGCCCGAATTGGTAAACAGCAGGGTCGGGTCGTTGCCCGGCACCAGCGGCGCCGAGGGCACGATGGTGTGCGCCTTGGAGGCGAAGAATTCGAGGAAGTCCTTGCGGACGCGAGCGGTGGTGAACGCGGGGGACTGGCTGGGGCTGCTCATCGGGCTGTCATCGGCGGGCGGGCACGTCCGGACCGTGCCGCGATGCCGCCAAGATGCGGCCGGGGCGGGAGCAGACAACCCGAAAGGGCGCCAAGGTTAGCAAAACCGCGGGAGCCTCGGCCTTTCCGCCGATCCCGGCGGCACTGGAACAGTGGCGACGCCGGCACTCGGTTGCCGCCGGAACCCTCCGCTGGCCTTTCCCCCTATTCCTCGTCGGGATCGAATCGCGTCGCCGCGCGGATGCTGTCGGCATCGAAGCCACGCCGGGCCAGCAGTTCGGCGGCCTTGCGCCGCTGGACCGGATCGGCTGGTCCGGCTTCACCGAAGCGGCGCCGGACCAGGTCGCGGGCGATCTGCTTCCAGTCTCCTTCGAAGCCGTCCATCGCCGCGGCGACGGCGTCCCGGCCCAGCCCGTGGGTGCCCAGTTCGGCGCGGATGTGCAGCGGCCCGTAGCCGCCGGTGGCGCGGCTGCGCAGCAGCGCTTCGGCGAAGCGGGCGTCGTCCTGCCAGCCCTCACCGGCCAGGCGCTCCACCGCCGCCCTCGCCTGCTCCGGCTCGACCCCGCGCGCGGCCAGCTTGCGGGTCAGCTCCTTGCGGGAATGTTCGCGCCGCACCAGCAGGCCCAGCGCGCGCTGCAGCGGCGTCGGCTCGGGGCTTCGCGGTTTGCGGCGGGTGGCGGGCTGCATGGCGTTGTCGCCGCCGCTCGGCCGGCGGCTGGATTCCTCGTCTCGGCTCATCGACGCGACGCCCTGCCCGTCGCCTTCCTGGCGGTTTTCCCGACCGACTTCGGCTTCGGCGCCGGCAACGCGCCGGCCGTGGCCTGCAACAGCCGTTGCAGCAGCTCGGTATCGTCCAGGAACTCGTCCAGCACGTAGTAGTCCTTGGCCTCCGGGTACGGCTTGCCCGGCGTCACCCTCGGCAGCAGTGCACGGCCGGCCTCGGTCGGCTTCAGCAGCAGGCTGTTGTCGCAGGCGAAGGCCACGACCTTGCCGTCCAGGTACAGCGCGTACTCGCCGAACATGCGCTTGTGGGTCAGCCGCGCGCCGAATCCGGCCTGTTCGTGCACGTACTCGATGAAGTCGCTGTCGGTGACCATGCCGCCTCAATCGCCTTCGGGCAGGGAATAGGCGAACTCGTAGAAATGCTTGCCGCCGTCGATGACGATCCTGAAATCGCCAACGATGCCGTGCAGCTCGCCCGTGCCGGAATCCGGCACCACCTTGACCGACAGGGTCGGCGCGCCACGGTCCATGACCCCGAGGTGGTACAGCGCGAACGAGCCCGCTCTGCCGTCGAGCATGCCGGTGACCCGTTCGACCGCCACGTAGACGGCCGAGCCCTGCACCTGGCCCATCGCGGTGAGCATCTGGCCGCGGGTGGTGGCGACCAGGTCGCCGGCGATGCGTTTGTCGATGCCCATGCGTCCCAGGCCGGCCACGGCATCGACACCCTCGAACTCCAGCGGTTCGAGCGCAACGGTGAACTCGCCTTTCGCAATTCGGGACATCCGGGTCTCCAGGTTCTGGGTATGCCTGCAGTGAAGCACGACGGACCGGCAATCAGGCAGGCGAAGCGAGCACGGCCCGACAGGCGAATGCCCCCAGTTAGGTATCCGGGCAAGGCGCCTGCGGCCGATGGGTGCGGGGCGGGGCACCCGCTGACGATCGGGCGCCCCGCCCCGCGGTCAGGCTTCGTCGTCCTCTTCCGAGCGGCTGGCCTCGGCCGGCTGGAATTTCTCGCGCAGTTCCGCTTCCAGCTTCACTGCGACCTGCGGGTTCTCGCGCAGGTAGGTGCGGGCGTTGTCCTTGCCCTGGCCGATGCGCTCGCCGGCGTAGCCGTACCAGGCGCCGGACTTGTCCACCAGCTTGGCCTCCACGCCCATGTCAATCAGTTCGCCCTCGCGGCTGATGCCCTCGCCATAGAGGATCTCGGTGACCACCTGCTTGAACGGCGGCGCCAGCTTGTTCTTGACGACCTTGATCTTGGTCTGGTTGCCGATGATCTCGTCGCCCTTCTTGATCGCGCCGATGCGGCGGATGTCCAGGCGCACCGAGGCGTAGAACTTCAGCGCGTTGCCGCCGGTGGTGGTCTCCGGGCTCTGGCCGGGCATCATCACGCCGATCTTCATGCGCAACTGGTTGATGAAGATCACCAGGGTGTTGGAGCGCTTGATGTTGCCGGTCAGCTTGCGCAGGGCCTGGCTCATCAGGCGCGCCTGCAGGCCCGGCAGCTGGTCGCCCATCTCGCCCTCGATCTCGGCCTTGGGGGTCAGCGCGGCGACCGAGTCGATCACCACGATGTCGACCGAGCCCGAGCGCACCAGCATGTCGGCGATCTCCAGCGCCTGCTCGCCGGTGTCGGGCTGGCTCAGCAGCAGGTCGTCGACGTTGACGCCCAGCTTGGCGGCGTAGATCGGGTCCAGCGCGTGCTCGGCGTCGATGAAGGCGGCGGTGCCGCCCTGCTTCTGGCACTGGGCGATGGCCTGCAGGGTCAGGGTGGTCTTGCCCGAGGACTCCGGGCCGTAGATCTCCACCACCCGGCCCTTGGGCAGGCCGCCGATGCCCAGCGCCAGGTCCAGCATCAGCGAGCCGGTGGGGATGGCCTCCACCGGCTCGATCACGCGGTCGCCCATGCGCATCACCGAGCCCTTGCCGAACTGGCGCTCGATCTGGGTCAGGGCGGCGGCCAGCGCGCGCTTCTTGTTCTCGTCCATCGTCTTGCTCCTCGGGGGTCGGTGATCGGTTGGATGCAGTGTGGCCGGACGCCATCGCAGGGATTGAGACGGCGCCGGCGGCAGGTTCAGGCTAGGAAGCCGGCGCGGCCGGCGCCATCGGCGGACGCCCTGGCCGCGGCTCGGAATTCTCCGAGGCAAGGGCGAGCGCCCTCATCGGCTGGGCCTCACCAGGCCGCAGTACAGGCCTTCGATGGCGAAGTCCTGGTCCGGGCGCACCTGGATCGGCGCGTAGTCGGGGTTGCGCGGCAGCAGGCGGATGCCGTCGCGGCCGATCTTCAGCAGCTTGACGGTGATCTCCTCATCCACCCGCGCCACCACGATCTGGCCGCTGCGCGCGTCGCCGGTGCGGTGCACGCCGATCAGGTCGCCGTCGAAGATGCCCTCGTCGCGCATCGAGTCGCCGCTGACCTTGAGCAGGTAGTCCGGCGAAGGATGGAAGAAGGTGCGGTCGAGCATCACGTAGCCGTGGTTGTCGGCGTCGGCGCCGATCGGTACGCCGGCGGCGACGCGGCCCAGGATCGGCAGGCGCAGCGCGTCGCCGTCGCCGGCGGCCGCCTGCAAGGCCAGTTCCTGCTGCGGCGCCTGCGGCGCGTGCAGCACGCGGATACCGCGGGCGCGGCCGGGCAGGCGCTCGATGGCGCCGGCCGCCTCCAGCGCCTCCAGGTGGTACTGCGCCGCGCGCACGCCCTTGAAGCCGAGGGCCCGTGCGATCTCGGTCTGCGACGGCGGCATGCCCTCGGCCTCGATGCGCTCGGCGATCAGGGCGAGGATGGCTTGCTGGGTCTGGGTCAGGTCCATACTTAGTAGTAATACTACTAACTCGAAGCCCGTCGCAAGCCTCTTGAAAGAAGTCGAAATTAATTTATGCTTCGCGAAAAATATTCGTTGCAATCTGCCATCGTGCAGCCGTGGAGCCTCCCATGAAGCATGTCGCAAGTACGGTCCTGATCGTCCTTTCCACCCTGCTGCTCGGTTTCTATGCACTGATCTGGTCGCTGGCGCCACAGGCCAAGGCGCTTACGGGCCATGACAACCGGACCGTCTTGGTTCATGCCATCGGTGCCGCCGGGCTTGCGTTCGCGGTGCTGGCGTTCCGCGAGTTGCGCGACCAGCGCATGCAAGCCTCGCGGCTCAAGGCCGAGAACGAGGAGTTCGTCTGATGGACGCCCAAAACAAGATCAAGCGCCACGGCTATCACCTGATGTCGCTGGCCTCCGTCGGCATGTTCTGCGTCGGCCTGCTGACCTGGATCCTGATGATGGTGCCGTGGATGCCCAACAAGGAGCACTTGAATGCAGTGCATTGGAAGTTGCTTGGCTTCGACCTACAGGAATTCGTACGCACCGGCGCCCACAGCCAATGGGAACTGACCTTGTCGGCGCTGTGCGTGGGCACGGCCTGTTTCCTGCCCTTCCGCGCGCTGCGCCACCTCGGCTACAGCCTTTATCGCAACGAGGCCTTGACCCTGCCTGTCGCCAAGGCATTCCGCCGGCTGGCGCATTCGATCCTGATCGGGTTGCTGCTGCAGGGCCTGCCTGACTTCTGCATGGGATTCGTCGACGGCCTCGCCGATGGATATGGCACCCCGGGCGCCATGCCCACCCAGTACGTTCCGCACGGCTTCGGCATAGCTGCGATCTACATCGCCATCATCGCCTGCCTGTGCCTGTACAGCGTCGCCCACCTGATGAAACTGGCCGCCGAAGCCGACGCCGATGCGCGGAGCATCGTCTGATGCCGATCGTCGTCAACCTCGACGTGATGCTGGCTAGGCGCAAGATGAAGTCCAAGGACCTGGCCGACGCCATCGGCATCAGCGAGACCAACCTGTCGCTGCTCAAGCAGGGCCACGTCAAGGGCGTGCGCTTCGCCACGCTGGAGGCGATCTGCCGGGTGCTGGATTGCCAGCCCGGCGATCTGCTCGAATACCGTCCGGCCTGAAGCGAACCTGCGTAACGGCGGCGCAGGAGGTCGCGTCCTGCGAATGTTGCGCCGCTTGCTAGCGCCGCCCGCTGCGCCAGATCGACACCAGCAGGGCCACGCCGCACAGGGCCGCGCCGATAAAGCCGGCCAGGCCCAGGAAGGTGCGGAAGCGGCTGGCGATGCCGCCGCTGTGGATGACGATGGACGAGCCGACGATCAGGGCGGCGGTGACGATGCCCATGGTCAGGCGGTTGAGCGCATGGGTGACCTGGTTGCCGAACGGGCGCAGGCTGGTCACCTCCAGTTGCACCCTGCCCTGGCCGTAGCGGCGCAGCATCCGCCGCAGTTCGCGCGGCAGGTCCTCCAGCAGGTCCAGCGAGCCGGCCAGCGCGCGCTTGCCGCGGCGGGCCAGCCGGCGCGGCGAATAGCGCTGCAGCATCGCCCGCTCCAGGAACGGGCGCGCCTCGTCGGCCATGTCGAAGTCCGGATCGAGCAGCCGGCCCAGCCCTTCCAGGGTCAGGAAGGCCTTGATCATCAGCGCCAGGTCGCCGGGCAGCACCAGCGCGTGCTCGCGCAGCAGCGAGGACACCCCCAGCAGCATCCGGCCCATGCGCAGGTCCTTCAGCGGCAGGCCTCGGTACTGGTCGATCATCTCGTCGATGTCGGCGTGCAGGCGCGCCTCGTCGACCTCGGCCGCGCCGGCCCAGTCGATCAGGATGTCGGCCACGTCCTCGGGCTGGCGCGCCACCAGCCCGTACAGCAGGCGCGCGATCTGCCCGCGCCGCTGCGCGCTGACGTGGCCGACCATGCCGAAGTCGATCACCGCGATGCGCCCGTCGGGCAGGTAGAACAGGTTGCCCGGGTGCGGATCGGCGTGGAACAGGCCGTCCTCCAGCATCATCTTCATGACGATGTTGGCGCCGGTGCGGGCCAGCGCGGTGCGGTCCAGGCCGGCGGCTTCGACCGCGGCCATGTCGCCGCCGGGGATGGCGCCGACGAACTCCTGCACGTTCAGCCGCTCGCGGGTCCACTGCCAGTACACCCGTGGCACCACCACCTCCGGATGCCCGGCGAAGTTGGCCGCGATCCGTTCGGCGTTGCGGCATTCGCCGGCGAAGTCCAGTTCGTTGCGCAGCGACACGGTGAACTGTCGCACCACCTCAATCGGCCGGTAGCGGCGCAGGTCCACCGCACGCGCCTCGACGATCTCGGCCAGCCGCGCCAGCAAGCGCAGGTCGGCCTCGACCACCTCACGGATGCCGGGGCGGCGGATCTTCAGCACCAGTGCGGTGCCGTCGGCCAGCCAGGCGCGGTGGGCCTGGGCCAGCGAGGCGGCGGCCAGCGCGGTGGTGTCGATGCGCGCGAACACCGCTTCCGGCTCGGCGCCCAGGTCCTCGCGCACCTGTTGGCGCAGCAGTTCGAAGTCCAGCGCCGGCACGTTGTTCTGCAGCTGACCCAGTTCGTGCAGGAACTCCGGCGCCAGCAGGTCCACGCGGGTGGCCAGGATCTGGCCGAGCTTGATGAAGGTCGGACCCAGGTCCTGCAGCGCGCGGCGCAGGCGCTCGGGCGTGGACATGGTCAGGTATTCCTCGGCGTGCTCCATGCGCAGCAGCCGGCCGGCCTTCTCCAGCGCGCCGGTCATGCCGATGCGCGCGGCCACGTTGCCGAAGCCGTAACGCACCAGCACGGTGGCGATCTCCTGGATCCGGCCCAGATCGCGCACCGTGGCCAAGGCCTCCCACAGCCCGGTGCGCTCGCTCACAGTCGATTCTCCAGCCCCTGCAGGGCCGCGGCCACGGTCTGCCGGCGCACCGCTTCGCGATCGCCGGCAAAGGTGAACAGTTCGGCGCGGGCGTAGTCGCCGCGCCGCTTCCAGCCGATCCAGACCGTGCCCACCGGCTTGCCGGGGCCACCGCCGCCGGGACCTGCGATGCCGGTCACCGCCACCGCCACGCTGGCGCCGGAATGCACCAGCGCGCCGGACACCATTTCGATGGCGGTCTCGCGGCTGACCGCGCCGTGGGTCTCCAGGGTCTGCGGGTGCACGCCCAGCAGCGCCTGCTTGGCTTCGTAGCTGTAGGCGACCATGCCGCAGTCGAACCAGTCCGACGAACCGGCGATATCGGTCACGGTCTTGGCGATCCAGCCGCCGGTGCAGCTCTCGGCGGTGACCAGGCGGTGATTGCCGGCCCGCAGGCGCTGGCCGAGCGCGGCGGCGAGCTGCCGCAGCTGTGCATCGTCGGGTATGGGCATCGCGAACGCCGCATGGGGATCGCGCGAGTTGTAGCCCAAACCGCCGGCGCTGTCTGCATCTAGAAGCGCGTTCAGCCGGCGTGGCGGCGCAGGTTGGCGCGCGCCTGCGCGTCCAGCCGGCGGTGGAAGAACTCGCTGAGGAAGATACGCTCGCTCTGCAGCAGCCTGCGCAGGAAGGCGCGCCGCTTGCGCCGGTACAGCCAGCCCGGCATCACCGGCGCGTATTCCTGGGCGATCGCCCGGTCATAGGCGTCGAACACCGCTGGCGCTGCGCCGAGGATGGCCATGTCGCAGTCGAGGAACAGCGCCGCCTCGGTATCCACGTCCTGCGGCCGCAGCTGGCCGTGACGGGCGGTGAGCTCGATCAACTGCGCCACCCGCCCGGCATCGGCCAGGCCTTCGAGCCAGTGCGCGATGTGGCGTTCGGCCAGGCGCGCCGAGCGTGCCTCGTTGTCGCTCTTGCCGGGCTGGTAGATGGCATCGTGGTAGAGCACGGCCAGCCAGGTCTCCACCGGCTGCCGCCAACCCGGTCCGGCGGCGACCTCGGCATGGTGGCGCAATACTTCCTGCACGTGGCCGATGTCGTGATAGGCGCGCGGCGGCTCGGCGTAAGCGGCCGCCAGCGCCTGCCACTGCATCGCCGGTAGCGGCAACGGCGGCGGCAACGGCAGCTGGAAAGGCGTGGGCTCCATGAGTACACGTTAGCGCGCCGGATCACGCTGCGGCGGACGCTTGCGGCCCGTTCGCCGCAGCGGCCTGTGCCGGCGCGGATCACTTGCAATCGTTACCGGCACGATCGATGAATCAACGCCGCATGATGAAGGCTGAATGCGCAGATTTTCCTCATTCGTCATTCACTCCGACGCGCGTTGAATCCGCCAGTACGTGATGCCGGTACCGCGCCGGCAAGGGGCAGAAAGATGCAAACCCGGACTCTCCTGCAGAAGACGCTGGCCAGCCTACTGGCCGTGGCCACCTTGTCGGCGCCGCTGGCCGGCCTGGCCCGCGGCCAGGATGACGACGACGCGCGCGCCCGCGCCCAGCGCGAACAGCAGGCCAAGCGCAACCAGCAGGCGCAACAGCGCGACCAGGCGAAGCCGCAAAAGACCCAGACCCGCCAGCGCGCCGACCAGCAGCGCCAGCAGGCCGAGCAGCAACGCGCCCAGCAGCAGGCTCGCCAGCAGCAGACCCAGGATCAGCAGCGGCGCGAGGCAAAGGCCCGCGCCGACCAGCAGCGCCAGCAGGCCGAGCAGCAACGCGCCCAGCAGCAGGCTCGCCAGCAGCAGGCGCAGGACCAGCAGCGGCGCGAGGCAAAGGCCCGCGCCGACCAGCAGCGCCAGCAGGCCGAACAGCAGCGCACCCAGCAGCAGGTCCGGCAGCAGCAGGCCGAGGACCAGCAGCGACGCCAGGCACAGGCTCGCCAGCACGCCGACGACCAGCAGCGCCAGCAGGCCGATCGCGATCGCATGCAAGACGACCGCCCCGACAATCGCGGACCGCAGCCTGGCCGCGGCAGTCCCGTCATTCCTCCGCCGAGCAACGACAAGCCGCGCCTGGACCGCGGTCAGCAGGAACGCCGGATCGCCGACGAGCGCCGCCGCGCCGACGATTTCCACCGCCAGGAAGCCCAGCGGCGCGCCGAAGCCGACCGCCGCGGGCGCGAGATGGAAAGCCAGCATCGCTACGCCCAGTACCGCTACCAGCAGGACTACTGGCGCCGCCTGGGCGCGATGCAGGCGCGCTGGAACGCCCGCCGCTACGACTACTGGAACGATCCCTACTACTACACGCCCGCCAGCTATCGCTACGCCTGGGGCGGCCACTGGTACGAGACCAACTACTACGGCGCGCAGCTGCTGCAGCAGGCGGTGGACTTCGGCTACCAGGAAGGCTGGCGCGCCGGACAGGCCGACCACCAGGACGGCTGGGCCTACGACTATCACGGGTCCTGGGCCTGGCAGGACGCCACCTATGGCTATCACGGCTACTACGTCGACCCCGAGACCTACCGCTACTACTTCCGCGAGGGTTTCCGCCGCGGCTACGACGACGGCTACTACGGGCAGATGCGCTACGGCTATCGCGACGATTCTGGCAATGCGCTGATCACCGCCGCCCTGGTCGGCACGATCCTGGGGCTGACGCTGTTGGATCACTGAGGCGGCGGGACCCGGGACCCGGCTTCAGGAACCGACGCGCAGTCGCGCGGCGAAGCTGCCGTAGTCGGCCGCCATCGGTTCGGCATGGGCCGGGCGCGCCAGCAGTTCGGCCAGTGCCGGCGGCACCGGCACTTCGCCGTTGACCAGCGGCTCGACCACCGCTTCGAACTTGGCCGGATGAGCGGTGGCCGCCACCGCCCAGTCGCCACGCTCGCCGGCGTTGCGCAGGTCCTCCAGCACCTTCACCGCGGTGGCCGTGTGCGGGCAGAACAGCTCGCCGAAGTGGCGCCAGCGGCGCGCGGTCAGCAGCCGGATCTGCTCGTCGTCGACGCTGGCCGCGGCGAAGGCCGCGCGCAGCGCCGCATCGTCGCCGCGGTACAGCCAGCGCAGGCGCTCGAAGTTGCTCGGCGCACCCACGTCCATGGCGTTGGCCAGGGTCGCCACGCTCGCCTGCGGCGCGTAGTCGCCGCCATTGAAGTAATCCGGCAGCACCCGGTTGGCGTTGGTCGCCAGCACGATCCGCCCGATCGGCACGCACAGTGCGCGGGCGAGGATGGCCGCCATCGCGTTGCCCAGGTTGCCGGTGGGGATGACGAAGTTCAATTCGCGCCCGGTTTGCGCCCGGTGCGCCAGCGCGGCGTGGGCGTAGTAGCCCATCTGCGGCAGCAGCCGGCCCAGGCTGATCGAATTGGCCGAACTCAGCGGCACCTGCGCCTGCAACTCGGCATCGTTGAGGGCGCGCTTGACCAGCGCCTGGCAGTCGTCGAACGAGCCGGCCACCCGCAGCGCGCTCACGTTGCCGCCGAAGCAGCCCAGCTGGTGCGCCTGCCGCGGCGACACGCGCCCGTCCGGATACAGCACCACCACCTTCAGTCCGGGCTGGTCGTGGAAGGCCGCGGCCACCGCCGCGCCGGTGTCGCCGGAGGTGGCCACCACAATGGTCAGCGGTCGCCCGTCCGCGCGCGGCAGCCGCGCCAGGCACTGGGCCAGGAAGCGCGCGCCGAAGTCCTTGAACGCCGCGGTCGGCCCGTGGAACAACTCCAGCACGTAGTCGTCCGGGGTGGCCTGCGGGACCAACGGCGCGGGAAAGTCGAAGGCGGCCTGGCAGATCGCCTCCAGTCCGCCCTCCAGGCCGTCGCCGGCGAACAACGGGCGCAACAGTTCGGCGCTGGTGTCGGCCAGGGTCGCGCCGGGCGCCAGTGCGCGCGGCGCGGGCAGTTCGGCCGGCACGTACAGGCCGCCGTCGGGAGCCAGCCCGGCGGCGATGGCCTGGCTGAGGGTGGCGGCCGGGGCCTGGCCACGGGTCGAAACGAAGTTCATGTGATCTTCCCTTGCATGGATGTGTAGGAGCGCCCCGCGGGGGCGCGATCAAGCTTTCCCTGCGGATCAAAAGCCAATCGCGCCCCTGCGGTGCGCTCCTACGGGTGGGTGTTCAATCCGGCAGGACCTGCGCTCCCGGCGCGGCGATCCGCGACACCCAGGCCTGCGAGGTGAAGCCGGCCGCGGCGAAGGCGGCCTGCACCGCCGGCGCGGCCGCCGCGGCCGCGGCGCGGTCCTCGAACCAGCCGAAGATGCTCGGCCCGGCGCCGGAAATGCTGGCGCCCAGCGCGCCGCCGGCCAGCATCGCCGCCTTGGCCGCGTCGAAGCCGACGATCAGCGGGGCGCGGCGCGGTTCGACCAGCACGTCGCGCAGGCCCGCGCGCACCAGTTCGACGTCGCCGGCCTGGCAGCCGGCCAGCACCAGCGCCAGATTGGCGCTCTGGGCGACGAACTCCTTCAGCTCGTAGGCTCCGGCCAGGGCGGCGCGGGCGCGGCGGGTTTCCAGCACCGCGTCCGGGTGCACCAGCAGGCTGTGCCAGGCCGCCGGCACCGGCACCGCCAGCAGCCGTTCGGCGGTCGCCAGCACCAGCCCGCCCAGCAGCATCGGCCCGAGGTTGTCGCCGTGCTTGCCGCCGCTGGCCACCGCTTCGCCGACCAGGGCGAAGGGATACAGCGCCTGCGCCGACAGCGGCGCCTCCAGCAGCGCATTGGCCGCCACCAGCGCGGCCACGCACGAGGCCGCCGAGCCGCCCATGCCCGAACCGAGCGGGATGCCCTTGTCGATCTCCAGTTCGAAACCGAACGGCAGTCCCAGCGCCTCGCGCAGCGCGATCAGGGCCGCGCCGGCGGTGTTGCCCGGCGTGTCCAGCGGCAGGTCGACCGTGGTGCCGCGGATCGCGGCGATGCGCACTTGCGGTTGCTCGATGCGGCGCACCGTCACCGTGTCGCCCACCCCTTCGATCACATGACCGAGGATGTCGAAACCGACCGCGACGTTGCCGACCGAGGCGGGAGCGAACGCCCGGGCCTGGAACCTCATGCGCGCCTCCAGGCACGCACGCCGCAACCCGCGCCGCTCACAGCCGCGCCCCCTGCCCGGCCGCGACCCGCAGCAGGTCGGCGAACACGCCGGCGGCGGTCACTTCCGGGCCGGCGCCGGGGCCCTGCACCACCAGCGGGTTCTGGTTGTAGCGGCCGGTGGTGAACTGGACCACGTTGTCGGTCAGGCGCAGGTTGGCGAAGGCGTGGTCGGCCGGCAATTCCACCAGGCCCACGCTGGGTGCCTCGATCCGCGAGACACGCGCGACGTAGCGCAACACGCACCCGCGCGAACGCGCCTGCTCCAGCCGCTTGGCGAACGCGTCGTCGACCTCCGGCAGGCGCGCCATGAATTCCTCCACGCCCGCTTCGCGCAGTTCCGCCGGCACCAGGCTTTCCACCGCGACATCCTCCAGGCTGATCTCGCCGCCGGCCTCGCGCGCCAGGATCACCAGCTTGCGCGCCACGTCGGTGCCGGACAGGTCGTCGCGCGGGTCCGGCTCGGTGTAGCCCATCGCCCGCGCCTGCGTGACCAGCGCGGAGAACGGCACGCTGCCGTCGTACTTGTTGAACAACCAGGCCAGGGTGCCGGAGAAGATGCCCTCGATCGAGGTCACCTTGTCGCCGGTGTCGACCAGGTCGCGCAGGGTGGTGATCACCGGCAGGCCGGCGCCGACGGTGGCCTCGTAGCGGAAGCGCGCGCCGCTGGCGGCGGCGGCCTCGCGGATGGCGTGCCAGCGCGCCAGCGGGCCGGCGCCGGCCTGCTTGTTGGGGGTGACCACGTGGATGCCGGCGGTCAGCCAGGCGGCGTAGCGGTCGGCGACTTCCGGGCTGCCCGAGCAGTCCACGATCACCGCGTGCGGCAGGTGCGAGGACAGCAGGTGCTCGGTGAAGCGGTCCAGGTCGAGCGGCTCGTCGGCCTGCTCGAACGGCGCCTTCCAGTCGCCCTCGATGGCGCGCCCGGCCAGCAGCATGCGCGAGCGCGAGGCGATCGCGCGCAGGCGCAGGTCCAGGTTGGCGCGCGCCAGCAGGCGCGGCTGCTCGGCCTGCAGCTGCGCCAGCAGCGCGCCGCCGACGTTGCCCGGACCGATCACCCCGACCGCGAAGGTCTGCGGCGACAGCCAGAAGCCGGCATGCGCGGCGCGCAGCGCGCGGGTGGCGTCGGCGCTGCTGATCGCCACCGAGATGTTGCGCTCGGACGAGCCCTGGGCAATGGCCAGGATGTTGACCTGGGCGCGCCCGAGCGCTTCGAACAGGCGCGCGGCCACGCCGGGCGTGCCGGCCATGCCGTCGCCCACCGCTGCCAGCACGCTGACCTCGCCGGTCAGCTGCACGCGCTGGATCTGGCCGATCGACAGTTCGTGGGCGAAGGCGGTCAGCAGCGCCGCGCGCGCGCGCAGCGCGTCGGCCGCGCGCACCACGCAGCAGATCGAGTGCTCGGAGGAGCCCTGCGAGATCATCACCACCGACACGTGCGCGTCGCGCAGCGCCGAGAACACCCGCTCGGCGGTGCCCGGCACGCCGATCAGGCCGGTGCCCTCCACGTTCACCAGCGCCAGCTCCGGGCTCAGGGTCAGGCCCTTGACCGGCCCGCCGGCCTCGCGCTGGGCGGTGATGCGGGTGCCCGGGTGGTCGGGCTGGAAGGTGTTGCGGATGATGATCGGCAGGCCGCGCTCCATCGCCGGCGACATGGTCTGCGGGTGCACCACCTTGGCGCCGAAGTAGGCCAGTTCGCAGGCCTCGTCGTAGCTGAGCGATTCCAGCTGCACCGCTTCGGGCACCACCCGCGGATCGGCCGAGAGCACGCCGTCCACGTCGGTCCAGATGTGCAGCTCGGCCGCGTCGTAGAGCGCGGCGAAGATCGCGCCGCTGTAGTCGCTGCCGTTGCGGCCCAGGGTGGTGATGCGGTCGGCACGGTCGCGGGCGACGAAGCCGGTGACCACCACCCGCTTGTGCGGATGCTTGGCGCGCCACTCGGCCAGGCGGCTGGCGCTGGTCTCCCAGTCCACGTCCACGCCCAGCTCGCCGCGGTCCACCACCAGCACCTCGCGCGCGTCCAGCACCGCGCAGTCCTCGCCGAGGCTGCGCAGGTAGTCGCCGAGCAGGCGCGCCGAATACACCTCGCCCAGGCCCTGCACGCGGTCGAGCACCTCGCGCGGCAGCTCGCCGATCACCGCCAGCGCGTCGAGCACCTGCGCCAGCCGCTCGAACTGCGCGTCCAGCCACTCGATGGTCGGCCCGGCCTGCTCGCCCAGCAGCGCCACCGCCGCGCCGCGGTGGCGCGCGCGCAGGGCGTGCCAGGCATCGCGCCAGTCCTCGCGGTTGCCGGCAGCGTGGCCGGCCAGTTCGATCAGGGCGTCGGTGACGCCCTTCATCGCCGAGACCACGGTGACCTGTTCGTCCTCGGCGCGCGCCAGCAGCAGGTTGGCGACGTGGCGGTAACGGTCGGCGTCGGCGACCGAGGTGCCGCCGAACTTGTGCACGACGGTTTTCGACGGGTGGGGTTGGGCAGCGACAGCGGGCGACGACATGGGGACCTCGATGGGGAGGCCTCGCGCGCGTTCCAGGTCGGGGGCGGCCCCGCAGCCTGGTCCGGGTGCGGGGCGGTGGTTGCGAGACTGTTTGCTCGTTACACGGCCGGCCACACCCGATCGATGCGGGTAATGGTCATGGTCGTGGTAATGATGCCGATGGTGCGCAACGCGCCGCCGCCGCGGCGGGCGGGAACAGGCTGGACGTTGGCGCCGGGGGCGTTCATGGGCGGCCAATGAAACGCGTCGCAAGCGCGGCTGTCAAGCGCTGCGGCGCATCAAACCGCACGCAAACCATTGGTTTCACTGGCAACGTCCATCGGCGAACGCGATGACGGGTGGCGACCCCGGCCCGATTCGAACGGGCGACCTTCCCCTTAGGAGGGGGACGCTCTATCCAGCTGAGCTACGGGGCCGTCGCGCCGGCATTGTAGCCGCAGGGGCGCGGCGGCCGGCGCGCTGGCCGACCGGCCGGTGCGTGCTAACGTGCGCTGGGCCGGCGTGCAGCGCCGGCGTCGGGGGGCAAGGGAGCGGGGGAAATCGCGGCGGCCAGGGAACGGCCGGGACCGCGTCGCGGCGCGGCCGCGCGCTTCATCTTCCTTGGCCAATGTAAGGAGCCGGCAGCAGCATGTGTCCCAGCAGGGTCGCCGAAGGCGGACAACGCGGGTGGATCGTCCCCATCGGCGGGGCGGAGAACAAGGACGAGAACCCGCGCATCCTGCAGCGCTTCCTGGCGCTGGCCGGCGGAGAGCGGGCCGAAGTGCTGGTGATCCCCACCGCCAGCCAGCTGCGCGAGACCGGGCCGCGCTACCAGCGGGTGTTCGGCGAACTGGGCGCGCGGCGGGTCGACGTGCTGGACTTCGACAGCCGCCGCGACGGCCAGGAGGACGGCCGCCTGCAGCGCATCGCCGCGGCCAGCGCGATCTTCTTCACCGGCGGCAACCAGCTGCGCCTGTCCACGGTGCTCGGCGGCACCCCGGCGGCGACCCTGATCCGCGAGCGCAACGCCGCCGGCGTGCCGGTCGGCGGCACCAGCGCCGGCGCCAGCATCCTGTCCGAGCACATGATCGCCTTCGGCAGGGAGGGCGCCTCGCCGCGCGCCGACAGCGTGCGGCTGGCGCCGGGGCTGGGTCTGACTAACCGCTTCGTGATCGACCAGCACTTCCGCCAGCGCGACCGCCTGGGCCGGCTGGTGGCGGCGCTGGCCTACAACCCCTTCGCCATCGGCATCGGCCTGGACGAGGACACCGCCGCCTTCATCGGCCCGGACAACACCCTGGAAGTGGAAGGCTCCGGCGCGGTGACCGTGGTCGACGCAGGCCGCGCCAGCTTCTCCTCGATGGCCGACGCCGACGAGGCCGAACCGGTGTGCCTGCTCGGCCTGTCGGTGCACATCCTGGTGGCCGGCGCCACCTTCAACCTGCGCACCCGCCGGGCCTCGCCCGGTACCTTGAAGACACGCAAGACCTGACCCCCCATGAGGTGAAGCCATGCGCATCCTGGAGCGTTCCGTCTACGTCGGACCCTCGCTGTACGCCCACTTTCCGGTGATCCGGCTGGAGCTGGACCTGGAAGCTCTGGAGGACTGGCCGTCGGCACGCCTGGGGCCAGGCTTCGTCGATGCCCTGCTGGCCGCCCTGCCCGGCCTGGCCGAGCACGGCTGCTCCTACCGCGAGCCGGGCGGCCTGGTGCGCCGCCTGCGCGAAGGCGAAGGCACCTGGCTGGGACACGTGCTCGAGCACGTGGCGATCGAGCTGCAGAACGAGGCCGGCGAACAGGTCACCTTCGGCAAGACCCGCAGCGCGGGCGAGGCCCGGCCGGGCGTGTACAACGTGATCTATGAATACGCCCAGCGCGAGGAAGGCATCGCCGCCGGCGAGCTGGCGCTGAAGCTGCTGACCTCGCTGGTGCCGCAGGAACTGCGCGGCAGCGAGACCCTGCCGGAGGACTGGGACTGGCACCAGGCCAGGATCGAGTTCATCCGCTACGCGCAGCGGCGCGCGCTGGGGCCGTCCACCGCCGCGCTGGTGCGCGCGGCCGAGCAGCGCGGCATCCCCTGGCTGCGGGTCAACCGGCAGTCGCTGGTGCAGTTCGGCCACGGCAAGTACCAGCAGCGCATCCAGGCCACGGTGACCGGCAGGACTTCGCACATCGCGGTCGAACTGGCCAGCGACAAGGAGGAGACCAACAACATCCTGGCCGGGCTGGGCCTGCCGGTGCCGCGGCAGGTGCTGGTGAGCGATGCGGCCTCGGCGGTGCGTGCCGCGCGCCGGCTGGGCGGCGCGGTGGTGACCAAGCCCTACAACGGCAACCACGGCCGCGGCATCAGCATCGGCCTGAGCGGCGACGAGGCGGTGCGCGCCGGCTTCGAGGCGGCGCGCGAGCATTCGCGCTCGGTGATCGTGGAGACCTTCATCGCCGGCGACGACCACCGCCTGCTGGTGGTCGACGGCGAACTGGTCGCCGCCACCCGCCGCACACCCGGCCACGTGGTCGGCGACGGCGTGCACGACATCGCCTGGCTGGTCGACCAGGTCAACCAGGACCCGCGCCGCGGCATCGGCCACGAGAAGGTGCTGACCCGGCTGGAACTGGACGAACAGGCCGACCTGATGCTCGAACGCGCCGGCTACCACCATTTCAGCGTGCCGCCGGCCGGCCAGGTGGTGTACCTGCGCGCCACCGCCAACCTGTCCACCGGCGGCACCGCCACCGACGTCACCGACATCATCCACCCCGACAACCGCGACATGGCCGTGCGCGCGGTGCGCGCGATCGGCCTGGACGTGGGCGGGGTGGACTTCATCAGCGCGGACATCGCGCAGAGCTACAAGAGCGCCGGCGGGGCGATCTGCGAGGTCAACGCCGCGCCCGGCTTCCGCATGCACGTGGCGCCCAGCGAGGGCAGGCCGCGCGACGCGGCCGGGCCGGTGATCGACATGCTGTTCCCGCCCGGCGCGCCGGCGCGGGTGCCGATCGCCGCGATCACCGGCACCAACGGCAAGACCACCACCGCGCGCATGCTCGCGCACATCGCCAAGATGGCCGGCTACACGCCCGGCCTGACCACCACCGACGGGGTCTACATCGACGGCCAGCGCACGGTCGAGGGCGACATGACCGGGCCGGTGTCGGCGCGGATGGTGCTGTCCGACCCGCAGATCGACATCGCCGTGCTGGAGACCGCGCGCGGCGGGCTGGTACGCGCCGGCCTGGGCGTGCCGGAGGTGGACGTGGGCGCGGTGATCAACGTCGCCGCCGACCACCTGGGCCTGAAAGGCATCGACACCCTCGAACAGCTGGCCGAGCTCAAGCGCATCGTGGTGGAAGTCGCGCGCGAGTGCGCCGTGCTCAACGCCGACGATCCCAACGTGCTGCGCATGTCGGCCTACACCGAGGCCAAGCACGTCTGCTACGTGACCATGAACCCCGAGCACGCGCTGGTGCGCGAGCACATCCGCGCCGGCGGCCGCGCCTGCGCGCTGGAGAACGGCGTCAACGGCCACATGATCACCCTCTACGACCGCGGCAGCCACCTGCCGCTGATGTGGACGCACCTGGTGCCGGCCACCCTGGAGGGCCGCGCCCTGCACAACGTGCAGAACGCGATGTTCGCCGCCGCGCTGGCGTTCTCGCTGGGGGTCAAGCTCGACGCCATCCGCCAGGGCCTGCGCACCTTCGACACCACCTTCTTCCAGGCGCCGGGGCGGATGAACCTGTTCGCCGAGCATCCGTTCAAGGTATTGATGGACTACGCCCACAACGCCCACGCGGTGGCGACGATGGCCGAACTGGCCGGACGCATGGACGTGGCCGGGCGCCGGATCGTGGTGGCGACCGGCCCGGGCGACCGCCGCGACCAAGACCTGGAGGAGATCGCGCGCGCGCTGGCCGGCCGCTTCGACCACTACATCGTGCGCCGCGACGACGCTCTGCGCGGGCGCGACGGCGACGAGGTGCCGCGGATCATCGCCGGGGCGCTGGAAGCGGCCGGCGTGGCGAAAGCGGCCATCGACGTGATCCCCGACGAGCAGCAGGCGGTGGACGCGGCGCTGCAGATGGGCCGGCCCGGCGACCTGGTGCTGGTGTTCGCCGACGCGCTGGCGCGCACCTGGAAGCAGATCACCAAGTTCCGCCCCAGCGGCGAGGCCCCGCGCCCATCCGCGCGGACGGAGTTGCCGCCGCTGCCGGCCGCCGAGGCCGGCCCGGCCGCGCTGCTGGCAGGCGTGGTCCGCGACGAGCGCGGACTGGTGTTCGAGCGGGTGGACGAAGACAGCGACTGACCGCTCCGCCGTGCTGCCCGAACCTTTCCAGGACTCGCGCCGGCTGACCGGCTGCAACCCCTACTTCGCCGGCACCGGTGCGGCGCTGGAGAGCGCCGGGGCGATGCCGGACCCAGCCGCCGTGCAGCGCTGGCGCGTGGCCGTGCAGGCCATGCGCGACGCACTGGGCTGGCCCGACGGCCCGCTGCACGCGCGCCTGCACGCCAGCGGCGCCGTCCTCGCCTTCGCCGCGCCCTTCGACCAGCTCTACACCGCCACCGAGCTCAACGAGTGGGCGTGGTGGCGCGCCTTGCTTGATCCTTCTTCTTCCCAAGGGAGAAGGGAACAGCCGGGGCTTGCGTTCGATCTCCCCCACGCACCCGGCCATCCCGCTTTGTGGGATGTCGAACTCGCCGCCCATACCCTGCAAGCCGGCGCGCGCGCCGAGGCGCGGCCGGAGCTGCGGGCGCTGCAGGCGGCGGCGGATGCGCGCGGGCTGCCGTTCCTGCTCGACGAGGACGAACTGAGCCTCGGCCTGGGCGCAGGCGGGCGCAGCTGGTTCCTCGACGATCTGCCCGTTCCCGGCCAGGTGCCCTGGCCGCTGCTGCACACCATCCCCACCGCGCTGGTCACCGGCTCCAACGGCAAGACCACGGTGGTGCGCCTGCTGGCCGCGCTGTGCCGCGCACATGGCTGGCGCACCGCGCACTGCTGCACCGACGGGGTGTTCATGGACGGGCGCGAAATCGAAGCCGGCGACTTCTCCGGCCCGGCCGGCGCACGCGAGGCATTGCGCCAGGGCGATGCCCGGGCCGCGGTGCTGGAAACCGCCCGCGGCGGCCTGCTGCGGCGCGGGCTGGCGCTGTGCCGGGCCGAAGTGGCGGTGGTCACCAACATCTCCGCCGACCACTTCGGCGAATACGGCGTGCACGATCTGGACGACCTGGCCGCGGTCAAGCTGACCGTGGCGCGCGCGATCGGCCCATGCGGGCGATTGGTGCTCAATGCCGACGACCCGGTGCTGCTGCGCCACGCGCCGACGCTGGACTGCCCACTGGCCGGGTTCGCGCTGGACTTCGACGCGCCGGCGCTGGCGGCCATGCGCGCCGCCGGCCAGCCCACCTGCGGCGTGCGCGCCGGCCGGCTGCTGCTGGCCGGCGC
>JASGEB010000115.1:0-39097 GCA_047606785.1 Pseudoxanthomonas sp. | reverse complement strand
GCCTGCGCGCCGCCGGCGCCGATGCGCGCCTGTGGCTGCCCGGCGCGCGCCAGGCCGGGCGCGCGGCCTATCTGGCCGAACTGCAGGCCGAAGCGGCCGCGCTGGGCGTCGCCGCCCAGGTCGCCTTCAGCGAGCCCACCGCGCAGATCGCGCGCGCCTACGCGGCCAGCGACCTGGTCCTGCAGCTCTCGCGCAAGCCCGAGTCGTTCGGCCGCACCGTCATCGAGGCGCTGGCGGTGGGCCGGCCGGTGCTGGGCTGGGCCCACGGCGGGGTGGGCGAGCTGCTGGCCGAACTGCAGCCGGCCGGCGCGGTGGCGGCGTTCGACCCGGCCGCACTGGCCGGCGCCGCGGCTGCGCTGTTGCAACGCCCGCCGCCGCCGCCGGCTACCATCCCCTACACCCTGCAGGCCATGCAGGACGCCACCCTGGCGCTGTATCAGGACCTCGCCGCATGAACGCCACCGCCGTCACCGCCGCTCCCGGCCCGGCCGCGCCCGCCGACGGCTGGCGCTGGGCGCCGGCTTGGGTGCTGCTGTACGTGGCGCTGTGGCCGGCGCCGGGCATCGCCGAGGGCGTGCTGGCGCTGGGCGCGCTGGCGGCGATCGCGCAGTTGCTGCGGCGGCGCTTCCGTGGTGGCACGCGCCTGCTCAGCGGCCCGGCCTGGGCGCTGACCAGCGCGCTGTTCTGCGCCTACTGGCTGCCGCAGCTGCTGTCCTCCTTCGACGCGGTCGACGCGCCGCAGGCCTTCTACAAGACCCTGACCGGGCTGCGCTACCTGCCGTTCCTGTGGCTGGTGGCCTCGGCGGTGGCCAACGCGCGCGGCCGCCGGATCACCTTTGGCGGGCTGGCGGTGATCGCCGCGGTGTGGACCGCCGACGCGCTGGCGCAGGCGGCGCTGGGCACCAGCCCGCTGTTCTTCGGCCTGGACGCGCTCAAGCAACTGCTCGGCGGCCGGCCGGTGTGCACGGCCGAGGAAGTGGCGGCGCTGGACCGGCTGTCCGGCGTGCTCGGGCCGTGCAATCTCAAGCTGGGTTTGGTGATCGCCAGCCTGTCGCCGTTCCTGCTGTTCGCCGCCGGCCGCCGTTTCGGTCCGGCCGGCTGGTGCGTGGCGGCGGCCGCGGCCGGGCTGGTGGTATTGCTGGCCGGCGCGCGCGCGGCCTGGATCACCTACGCGCTGGTGCTGGTGTTGTCCGGCTGGCGGCTGCTGGGCTGGCGCCGGCTGCTGGCGCTGTTCGCCGCCGCCGCGCTGGCCGGCTGGGCGCTGTCGGCGCTGTCGCCGCAGTTCCAGCGGCGGATCGTGCTGACCACCCGCGCGCTGGCCGCCGACGAGGCCGGGGTGGACGTGGCGCTGTCCGGACGTGCGCGCATCTGGCGCGCGGCGGCGTGCATGATCGAACAGCATCCGATCAACGGCGTGGGCGTGCGTGGCTTCCGCGAGGCGTTCCCGGCCTGCGATCCGATGCCCAGTACGCCGCCGGCCTGGGGCCACGGGCCGGCGCTGCACGCGCACCAGTTGCTGCTGGAAGTGCTGGCCGAGACCGGCACGCTGGGCCTGCTGCTGTGGCTGGCCGGCGCCGCCCTGGCCTGGCGGGCCTGGCGCTACGCGCCGCCGGCCGCGCGCGAGCGCGCCCGCCCGGCGATGCTGGCGCTGGCGGTGACGGTGTTCCCGTTCAACACCCACCTGGCGTTCTACTCGACCTTCTGGGGCGGGCTGGCGCTGCTGCTGGCGGCGCTGTACTCGGGCAGCCTGCTGGCCCGCGACGATGCCGCGCCGGGCTGAGCGGGCCTGCTGGTTCGTGCCGCCGCTGCGCTGGCTCGGCCTGGCGCTGGCGCGGCTGCCGCAGCCGCTGCTGCTGAAGCTGGGCGCGCTGCTGGCGTGGCTGCTGCGGCCGGCGCTGGGCCAGCGCGCGCGCTGGGCGCGGATCAACCTGGCGCTGTGCTTCCCGGAGCTGGACCAGGCCCAGCGCGAGGCCCTGCTGCGCGCCAACCTGCGCGACACCCTGACCGCCGCGCTGGAACTGCTGCGCGCCTGGTACGCGCCTTCGCCGATCGTGCGCGCACTCGGCCGGGTGGAGGGCCTGGAGCACCTGCAAGCCGCGCAGGCGCAGGGCCGCGGCGTGCTGCTGCTGACCGGGCACTTCCCGCATGCCGAACTGGCCGCGCGCCTGGTCTCGCTGGCGCTGGGCGCGCCGGTGGCCGGCGTGGTCCGCCGCAACAACGACCCGTGCGTGGAGAAGCTGCTGGACGGCGCGCGTGCGCTGCACTTCCCTGTGCGGATCGGCAAGAAGGACATGCGCGGCCTGCTGCGGGTGCTGCAGCGGGGTGGGGCGGTGATGTATTCCGCCGACCAGAACTTCAGCTACCAGAATGCCTTCGTGCCGTTCTTCGGCGTGCCGGCCGCCACCCTCACCGCGATCCCCGACCTGGCCCGGCGCGGCAACGCGAGCGTGCTGCCGCTGTGGATCTGGCGCGAGGACGATGGTCGCTACGTGGTGCGCATCGACCCGCCCTGGGACGGCTGGCCCAGCGGCGACCCGGCAGCCGACGCGGCGCGCTACATGCGCGAGCTGGAAACGGTGGTGCGCGCGCACCCGTCGCAGTACCTGTGGGTGCACCGGCGCTTCAAGACCCGGCCGGCGGGGGAGGCGGGGGTGTATTGAGCCGTTGATTTTCCTTCTCCCTTGGGGAGAAGGAAAAGGCTAAAAGCCCCTCTCCCATCGGGAGAGGGGTTGGGGTGAGGGTACGGGACGTTCGCGATGGTTCGGGCGTCGCCATCTTCGCCGAACCTCAGCCGCTTGAGGCGGCTTCGATATCCGGCGCTTCGCGCCACCTTCTCCCGAGGGGAGAAGGGAAAAGCAACAGCCTCAGCCGTACAACTTCCCCTTCCCATCAGGCTGGCGCTTGAAGCGGCGGTGGATCCACAGGTACTGCTCGGGCGCCTGCCGGACCATCGCCTCGATCGCCGCCATCACCCGTGCGGTGTCGGCGCTGGCGTCCTCGGAGGGGAAGTCGGCGAACGGCGGCGAGAGCTTCAGGGTGTAGCCGCCGTCGGGCCGGCGCACGTGGGCGAAGGCGATCACCGCCGCCCCGGACAGCCGCGCCAGCTGGTGGGTGGAGGTCAGGCTCCAGGCCGGGCGGCCGAAGAACGGCACGAACACGCTGTCGCCGCGGCGGGTGTCTTGGTCGGGCGCGAACCACAGCAGCCCGCCCTGCCTGAGGTACTTCAGCGCAGGGCGCAGTTCCTCGCGGCCGAACATGGCCTGGGCGTAGCGCATGCGGCCGCGCTTGACCGCCCATTCCATCGCCGCGGTCGCGTGCGGGCGGTACATGCCGGCCATCGGCGCGTAGTCGCACATCAGCCGCGCGGCGATCTCCAGGGTGGTGAAGTGGCCGGAGATCACGATCACCCCGCGCCCGGCCGCATGCGCGGCCTGCAGGTGTTCCAGGCCTTCGACCTTCAATCCGCGCCGCTGCGGCTCGACGCTGCCCCACCAGGCGCGGGCGAACTCGAACAGGCCGGTGCCCAGGGCGGCGAAGGCCGCGCGCAACAGCCGCGCGCGCGCGCCGGCGTCCAGCTCCGGGAAGCACAGCGCCAGGTTGCGCCGCGCCACCGCCGCGCGCCGGCGCAACAGCAGCACGCGCAGCAGCCAGCCCAGCGGCGCCCCCAGCGCCTGCTGCAGCCGCCACGGCAGCCGTGCGGCCAGCCAGGCCGCGCCGACCCCCAGCCAGACCGGCCATTGCAGCGGCGCAAGCGGGAGCGGGCCGGGGTCGCGCGGCGACGCCTGGCGGGGCGGGGGAGACGGATCGGCCATGCCGGCCATTCTAGGAAATGGCCCGGACGGCTGTCCGCATCCGCCGGCGCGCGCTTCGCCGATGGCCGCGGCCGGCCCCGCCTGCGGTTATGCTTGCCGCGCATGCGCCGTGATCTGACCGAATCGTGGTTGCGCGGCCTGTATTCGGCCGTGCTGTACGTGCTGACGCCGATCACCGTCTACCACCTGATCTGGCGCGGCTTCCGCTTCCCCGGCTATTTCCAGCGCTGGAACGAGCGCTACGGCAGCTACGGCGACAGCCCCGCCCGGCCGGTGCAGGTATGGCTGCACGCGGTGTCGGTGGGCGAGGTCAATGCCGCCGCGCCGGTGGTCGACGCCCTGCGCCGCCGCCATCCCGGCCTGCGCCTGCTGGTCACCACCTTCACCCCGACCGGCTCCGAGCGCGCGCAGGCGCTGTGGGGCGAGACGGTCGAGCACGCCTACGTGCCCTACGACCTGCCCGGCGCGGTGGGTCGCTTCCTGCGCCACTTCCGCCCCGGCCTGGCGCTGGTGATGGAGACCGAACTGTGGCCCAACCTGCTGCTGGGCTGCCGCGGCCGCGGCATCCCGCTGTACATCCTCAACGCGCGGCTGTCGGCGCGCTCGCTGCGCGGCTACCGGGTGCTGGCGCCGCTGATCGCGCGGGTGGCGGCCAGCGTGCGCGGGATCGGCGCGCAGTCGCCGAGCGACGGCAAGCGCTTCGTCCGCCTGGGCGCGCGCGCGCAGGCGGTGGTGGACACCGGCAACCTCAAGTTCGACCAGGCCGCGCCGGCCGGGCTGGAGGCGCTGGTCGGCCAGTTCCGCGCGCAGGCCGGCGAGCGCCCGGTATGGATCGCCGCCAGCACCCACCCGGACGAGGAGGCGGCGGTGGTCGCCATCCACCGCCGCCTGCGCGCGCGCTTCTCCGGCCTGCTGCTGCTGTGGGCGCCGCGCCATCCTGAGCGCTTCCCGCGCGTGCTCGAGCAGGCGCGCGCGCAGGGCTGGCCGGCGGCGTGCCGCAGCCGCGAGCGCTGGCCGGGGGCGGACCGGGAGGTGTTCGTCATCGATACCCTGGGCGAATTGACCGCGTTCTACGCCTGCGCGCAGGCCGCCTTCGTCGGCGGCAGCCTGCAGGACGTCGGCGGCCACAACCTGCTGGAACCGGCGGCAGTGGGCACGCCGATGGTGACCGGCCCGCACCTGCACAACACCGTCGAGATCGCGCGGCGGCTGCAGGAGGCCGGGGCGCTGGAGATCGGCCGCGACGCCGACGGAGTGGGGCGGCTGCTGGAGGCGTTGCTGGCCGATCCGCCGCGGCGCGAGCGCATGGCCCGGGCCGGCCGGGCGCTGGTCGAAGCCGGCCGCGGCGCGCTGGCCAACAGCCTGCGCATGATCGACGCCGACCTGCAGTCGGCCCTGGCCGAGCCTGCATCCGCGCCACCGTCGGGCCCCGCCGCGTAGGAGCGCACGCCGAAGGCGGGCGCGATGAAGCTTTCCCGGCAAGGCCAATCGCGCTCCCCGCCTTCGCGGGGGCAGGCTCCGCGGTGTGCTCCTACGCGCGGTTGCCTGCACCTGCGCCGAACGCGCGGGCGCGACGGGCTGGCATCGTGCGGCGTGAACGCGAGACACTGCGCAGTGGCATGGCCGCGCTGCTTGCAGGCGGTTGCCCTGGCCCCCTCTGCAGGACCGCATGAACGGACCCATCGCGACCCCCGCTGCGCAGCGCAGTTCCCCGCTCCCGCCGCCCGCGCGCGGTCGCGGCCACGAGGTGCTGCCGGCGCCGGCGCCGCTGGCCATGCCGCTGCAGTCCCTGCGCCGCGGTCGCCTGCGCAATCCGCATCCGCCCAGCCAGCCGCAGCACATGCGCTGGCGCCGGGCCTACATCCTGGGCGGCACCGGCGGCCTGACCGCGCTGGCGACCTGGCAGATGTCGCGGGTGCTGGCCAGCGGCGGCATCAGCGTGCTGGAAGTGGTGCTGCTGGTGCTGTTCGTGTTCCTGTTCGCCTGGATCGCGCTGTCGTTCTTCAGTTCACTGGCCGGGTTCGTGCTGATCGTCACCCACCGCCGCCGCCGTCTGGGCCTGCGCCCGGACGCGCCGCTGCCGGCGCCGAGCGTGCGCACCGCGCTGCTGATGCCGACCTACAACGAGGACCCGCACCGGCTGATGGCCGGCCTGCAGGCGATCTACGAATCGGTGCGCGCCACCGGCCAGCTGGCGGTGTTCGATTTCTTCGTCCTCAGCGACACCACCCGCGAGCCGGTGCTGGCGGAGGAAGTGGTCGAGTTCGAGCGCCTGCGCGCGCGCCTGGGCGGCGCGCCCAACCTGTACTACCGCCACCGCGCCGACAACGCCGAGCGCAAGGCCGGCAACATCGCCGAGTGGGTGCGCCGCTTCGGAGGCGCCTACCCGCAGATGCTGATCCTGGACGCCGACAGCCTGATGACCGGCGACACCATCGTGCGCCTGGCCCACGGCCTGGAATCGCACCCGGACGTGGGCCTGATCCAGTCGCTGCCGGTGATCGTCAACGGCAGCACCCTGTTCGCGCGCATGCAGCAGTTCGCCGGGCGCGTGTACGGACCGGTGATCGCCCACGGCGTGGCCTGGTGGCACGGCACCGAGAGCAACTACTGGGGCCACAACGCGGTGATCCGCACCCGCGCCTTCGCCGAGTGCGCCGGCCTGCCGCGGCTGGGCGGGCTCAAGCCCTTCGCCGGCCACGTGCTCAGCCACGACTTCGTCGAGGCCGCGCTGATCCGCCGCGGCGGCTGGGCCTGCCACATGACCCCGGTGCTGGGCGGCAGCTTCGAGGAGGGGCCGCCGTCGCTGACCGACCTGCTGGTGCGCGACCGCCGCTGGTGCCAGGGCAACCTGCAGCACATCGGCGTGCTGCCCACCCGTGGCCTGCACTGGGTCAACCGCTGGCACTTCCTGATCGGCATCGGCCACTACTTCACCGCGCCGATGTGGGCGATGCTGATGCTGGTGGGCGTGGCCATCCCGCTGGAGCGCGGTGGCATCGTGCTGGACAGCGCCACCCTGGCCAGGTTCTCGCCGCTGGGCTACTGGCGGCAGCTGGACCCGGACCGGATCCTGTGGGTGTTCGCCGGCACCATGTTCCTGCTGTTCGCGCCCAAGCTCATGGGCTACCTGGCGACCCTGGCCGATCGCGACACCCGCCGCGGCTGCGGCGGCGCGCTGCGCATGGTGGCGAGCATCGCCATCGAGAGCGTGCTGGCCGCGCTGATGGCGCCGATCGTGATGTTCATCCAATCGCGCGGGGTGGCCGAGGTGCTGGCCGGCCGTGATTCGGGCTGGGACGCGCAGCGCCGCGACGACGGCAGCCTGCCGCTGTCGGCGCTGATGCGGCGCTACGGCGGGGTGACCGTGTTCGGTGCCTGCGCGGCGACGGTGTCCTGGCTGGTCTCGCCGGCGCTGGCGGCGTGGATGGCGCCGGTCACCCTGGGCATGGTGCTGTCGATCCCGACGGTGGCGCTGACTTCGCTGCGCGGCCCGGGCCAGTGGCTGCGGCGGCGGCGCCTGCTGAGCATCCCCGAGGAGACCCGCCCGCCGGCGATCCTGCAGCGGGCGCTGGTGCTGCGGCACCGGCAGGCCGGCCCGGCCGGGGGTTGACACGCGAAGGCCGATGCGGCAGGCGGTAAGGGTGGCGCGGTGCAGCATGTAACCGTTTGCATCTGCTGGTAGCGTGCGCGCCGGAACAGGACTGCAATGGAGAGGTTGCAGTGCGATTCGGGACAGCCATCACCAACGCCATCGGCACGCCCGTCATGGGATGTGGCGCATGAGTGTGACCATCAAGGACGTTGCCCGCGAGGCCAACGTCTCGGTGGCGACCGTTTCGCGCGCCCTCAACGGCCACCGCCACGTCGCCGCCGACGTGCGCGAGCGCGTGGTCAAGGTCGCCCGCGCCCTGCGCTACACCCCGCACCACGCCGCCCGCAGCCTGAGCAGCCGCCGCACCCACACCATCGGGGTGGTGTTGCCGGACCTGTACGGCGAGTTCTTCTCCGAGCTGGTGCGCGGCATCGACCTGGTCGCGCGCGCGCACGGCCTGCAGCTGCTGGTGTCCAGCTGCCACGGCGACCCGGAGGAACTGGCGCGCGCCATCCGCGCCACCCCCGGGCGGGTGGACGGGATGCTGGTGATGTCCCCCTACGAAGGCGTGCTGGACGTGCTGGACAGCGGCCTGTCCGTGCCGACCGTGCTGATGAATTCCAGCGGGCACGCCGGCGACCGCATGGCCCTGCAGGTGGACAACTACGGCGGCGCACGGGTCATGACCCGCCACCTGCTGGACAGCGGCCACCGCCGGATCGCCTTCGTCGGCGGCCCGGAGGACAACTTCGACGCCCGCGAGCGCCTGCGCGGCTACCAGGATGAGATGGCCGCCGCCGGCCTGCCGGTCCGGGTCGTGTCCGGTGCCTTCGACGAGGACTCCGGCCACCGCGCCGGCCAGGCGCTGGCCGACGATCCGCCGCAGGCGGTGTTCGCGGCCAACGACATCATGGCGCTGGGCTGCCTGTTCGCCCTGCGCAAGGCCGGCCTGCGCGTGCCCGAGGACGTGGCCCTGGCCGGCTTCGACGACGTTCCGCTGGCGCGCTACGTGCAGCCCGGGCTGACCACCATGCGGGTGGACATCGCCAGCCTCGGTTCGCGCGCCCTGCACCTGCTGCTGCACGAACTCCAGCCAGAAGGAGATGCCCCGTCCGCCGCCGCCGAGGCCGGCACTCGGATCACGCCGCAGCTGATCGTGCGCGAATCCAGCGCATCGGCCGCTCCCGCCTGATTGCACCCAGTCCGCACAAGACGTTCAACGCTTCACTTTTGCTTGCTTTTTTCGGAGAGAGCCCATGACCACCCGTACCCCCCCCTGCAAACCCCGTGCCAGAAAGCCCGTCCGCACCGCGCTGGCCTGTGCCCTGGTCGGCTGCCTGGCGATCGGCGCCGCTTCGCCCGCCTTCGCCCAGTCGGCCAACGCGACCCTGCGCGGCAAGGCCGAGGCCGGCGCCGAGGTGACCGCCACCAACACCGCCACCGGCCTGACCCGCAGGGTGGTGGCCAACGCCGACGGCAGCTACGCCCTGGTCGGCCTGCCGCCGGGCACCTATGCGGTCGAAGCCGGCGGCGCCAGCAAGACCGTCACCCTGGCGGTGGCCACCTCGGTCAGCCTGGACCTGACCGCCGCGCCGGCGGCGCCGGCCGGCGAGGCCACCAACCTGGAAGCGGTGCACGTGTCGGCGCCGCCGCTGCAGGAGGTCAAGACCTCCGAAGTCGGCACCAACGTCTCGCTCAAGCAGATCAGCACCGTCCCGCAGATCACCCGCAACTTCCTCGAGTTCGCCGACACCGTGCCGGGCATGCAGTTCACCACCGACTCGGAGGGCAACACCTCGATCCGCGGCGGCGCCCAGCAGACCTCGGCGGTCAACGTCTACATCGACGGCGTGGGCCAGAAGAGCTACCTGTTCGGCGGCACCTCCGGCCAGGAGCAGAGCGCCGGCAACCCGTTCCCGCAGCTGGCCATCGGCGAATACAAGGTCATCACCTCCAACTACAAGGCCGAGTTCGACCAGGTCGGCTCGGCGGCGATCGTGGCGGCCACCAAGTCCGGCACCAACGAGTTCCACGGCGAGGTGTTCGGCCGCACCACCAACACCGAGTGGCGCGCCCGCCGCGTCAACGAGTTGGGCGCGGACAAGGAGCCCACTCACGAAAACGAATACGGCTTCGCGCTGGGCGGCCCGATCATCAAGGACAAGATGCACTTCTTCGTGACCTACGAAGGCAAGGGCTTCGTCATCCCGGCCGACACCGTGGCGGTGCCCAGCGAGTACAGCGCCTACAGCAACGACCTGCCGGCCTCGGTGCAGTCCAAGCTGGGCGCGGTCACCCGTCCGTTCAACGAGGACCTGTACTTCGGCAAGATCGACTGGGAGATCGGCGACAACGACCGCCTCGAGTTGACCGCCAAGATCCGTCGCGAGACCGGCCGCGGCAGCGTCGGCGGCACCACCACCGCCGAGGCTGCCAAGGTGGTCAAGAACGACGAGGACCGCTACGACCTGCTGTGGCAGCACTACGGCGACAGCTACTTCAACGAGGCGCGCGTCACCTACGAGGACGTGCTGTACAACCCGACCGCCTACACCATCGGCAGCCAGAAGGTCTACACGGTCGATCAGAACCCGAGCACCATCCTGCTCTACGACGAGGCGACCTCGGGTCTGGCGATCCAGCGCAAGGGCCAGAAGGGCCCGGCCTTCCAGGACGACCTGACCTTCAACAGCTTCAGCTGGCACGGCGACCACGTCATCAAGATGGGCGTGAAGTACAAGGAGGTGGAGCTGACCCAGAGCGAGAACTCGATCGAGAACCCGTCCTTCTACTACGCCGTCACCGACGGCGGCGGCACCGCCAGCATCCCCTACGAGGTGGTCTTCAGCTATCCCTACGTGGGCTACTCGCCCACGGTCACCACCAAGGACAAGCAGTTCGGCGTCTACATCCAGGACGACTGGGACGTCAACGACAAGCTGCAGCTGAACCTGGGCGTGCGCTGGGACTACGAGAAGATCCCGTCCTACCTGAACTACTCGACGCCGCAGTCGGTCATCGACGGGATCTACTCCGAGGATCCCAACGCCGCCGGCCAGACCTTCGCCCAGACCCTGGCGCTGGGCGGCATCGACATCAGCGACTACATCAGCAACGGCCACAACCGCAAGGCCGACAAGGACAACATCGCCCCGCGCCTGGGCTTCTCGTATGATTTCAACGCCGACCAGCGCTGGGTGATGTTCGGCGGCGCCGGCCGCAGCTACGACCGCAACCTGTACGACTACCTGGGCCTGGAGCAGGTCAAGGGCGCGCTGTCGAGCTACACCATCCAGTTCCTGGAATCCGGCGCCTGCTCGACGTATGTGGCGCAATCCTGCGTCAACTGGGATTCGTCCTACCTGAGCGGCATCGACGCGGTGTCCAAGCTGGTGACCGACCCGGCCTCGCGTACCGGCACCGAGGTCGACATGCTCAACAACAACCTCAAGACGCCGTACTCCGACCAGTTCTCGCTGGGCCTGCGCCACCAGATGGGCGACTGGAACGCCTCGGCCACCCTGGCCTACATCCACAGCAAGGACGGCTTCGCCTTCACCCTGGGCAGCCGCTGGGCGGACGGCAGCTACTGGCAGGACGGCAGCCAGGCCTGGGGCCACAACGCGACCGGGCTGGGCACGATCATCCTCGGCGACAACGGCATCGAGACCAAGACCAAGCAGGTGCTGCTGTCGCTGGAGAAGCCGTACACCAAGGAGTCCGGCTGGTCGGTCAGCGCGGCCTACACCTTCTCCAGCGCGCACGGCAACCGCGGCGGCGACGAGCACTATTCCTTCGACGCGGGCACCATCGAGGACTACCCGTTCATCAACCTCAACGCCGTGCCCAAGCACCGCCTGGTGATGACCGGCATCTACGACCTGCCCTGGGACATGACCCTGTCGGCCAAGCTGACCCTGGAGACCACCCGCCCGGGCAACGTGACGGTCAGTCCTTCCGACTACGGCAGCAGCGGCAATCCGTTCGTGACCTCGATCACCGACATGCCCGGGCAGAGGTTCCTGGTCGGCGGCAAGATCTTCGGCACCCGCGACCTGGACCTGTCGCTGTCCAAGGACATGCATGTCACCAAGAACGTCACCGTGCAGGTGCGCGGCGACATCATCAACGTGTTCAACTGGAAGAACTACAACAGCTACACCTACTACTACGGTTCCAACGGCGTCTACAGCCCGTACGTGACCTATCTGACCGGCACCAGTTCGGACAGCTACACCCCGTCGCGCACGCTGTACATGAGCGCCCGCGTGATCTGGTGACGGCCGCACCGGCACGACCGGCGCAACCGACGGGGCCCGCGCAAGCGGGCCTCGTCCTGTCGAGGGCAGGGGGAGAGACAGGCGTGAATCCCGACAACATCGCCAGCATCGTGGTGGCCGGCGGCGGCTCAGCCGGCTGGTCGGCCGCCGCCGCGCTGGCCCGGCATTTCCCGCATTGCCGGATCGCCCTGGTCGAATCGGAGGAGATCGGCATCGTCGGCGTCGGCGAGGCCACCGTGCCCAACGTGCGCAGCTTCAACGAGAAGGTGCTGGGCCTGGAGGAGGGCGAGTTCGTCCGCAGCACCCAGGCCACCTTCAAGCTCGGCATCGAGTTCCGCGACTGGGGGCGGTTGGGCCAGCGCTACATGCACGGCTTCGGCGCGGTCGGTTACGACATGGGGCCGATCGCCTTCCACCACCTGTGGCGGCGCGCGCTGGCCGCCGGCCGGGCCGATCCGGACGTGGGCCGCTACTGCCTGCAGAACATGGCCGCCGCACGCGGGCGCTTCATGACCTCGCCCAGCGACGCGCCGGCCAACTCGCCGCTGGCCGACATCGCCTACGCCTACCACTTCGATGCCGCGCTGTACGCCCGCTACCTGCGCGCGCGCGCCGAGAAGCAGGGCGTGGTCCGCCACGAGGGGCGCATCGTCGACGTCCAGCTGCGCCCGCAGGACGGCTTCGTGCAGGCGCTGGTGATGGAGGACGGACGCCGCATCGAGGGCGAACTGTTCGTCGACTGCTCCGGCTTCCGCAGCCTGCTGCTCGGCCAGGCGCTGGGCGTGCCGTGGCTGGACTGGGGCCACTGGCTGCCCTGCGACCGCGCCGTGGCGGTGCCCTGCGACCCGGCCGGCCCGCCCGAGCCGTTCACCCGCTCCACTGCCCGCCAGGCTGGCTGGCAGTGGCACATCCCGCTGCAGCACCGGGTCGGCAACGGCCACGTATACAGCAGCGCCTTCCTCGACGACGCACAGGCCGCCGCGACCCTGCTGGCCAACCTCGACGGCCCGGCGCGCGCCGAACCGCGCCTGCTGCGCTTCGCCACCGGCCGTCGCGAGCGCTTCTGGGAACGCAACGTGGTCGCCCTGGGCCTGGCCAGCGGCTTCATGGAACCGCTGGAATCGACCAGCATCCTGCTGGTGCACAACGGCCTGCTGCGGCTGCTGGACGTGTTCCCCGACCGCCGCTTCGACCCGGCGCTGGCGCGCCGCTACAACGAGGCCACGGTGTTCGAATGGGAGCGCATCCGTGACTTCCTGATCCTGCACTACAAGGCTACCGCCCGCGACGACACCGCGTTCTGGCGCCACTGCGCGGCCATGGCCATCCCCGACACCCTGCAGGAAGTGATCGAACTGTTCCAGGGCAGTGGCCGCTACCACCGCAACGGCGCCGAATTCTTCGCGGTCAGCAGCTGGCTGCAGGTGATGGTCGGCCAGGGCATCGTCCCGCACCGCTGGCACCCATTGCTCGACGAAGTGCCCGAACAGCAGGTGTTCGACTACGTCCAGCGCGTCGCCCAGGTCATCGACGGTTGCGTGCAGGCCATGCCCACCCACCAGCAGTTCATCGACCGCCACTGCAAGGCTCCGGCACCGTAGGCGCGGGCGCCCGTTACAATCCCGACCCGACGGTCGTCGCCGGGCCTATAGCTCAACGGTCAGAGCAGGGGACTCATAATCCCTTGGTTCCAGGTTCGAATCCTGGTGGGCCCACCAAGAAAACAAGGCATCTTCCGCCGTACAAGCCTTGATTGCCGTGGGATTGACGTTGACAGCAGGGGACAAAGAGGGTACATAAGGGGTGCACAGGCACTCCACCGGGTGCCGGAATACAGCCGGAATACTCGACCCCCATGGCGAGGCTCAAATTCACCGATGCCGCGATCCGCGCGCTGCCGCTTCCCAGCGGCGTGAACCGCATCGACTACGCCCTGGACGACGTGCCTGGCTTCGCGGTGATGACCCATAGCACCGGGACCAAGCAGTTCATGCTGGTCTACGTGGCAAAGCAGAGCGGCCGTGAGCGCCGCATGGTGCTGGGCAGGTTCGGGCCTGCGCCTGGGCTCACCGTGACCGCTGCGCGCCGTCTGGCGGCCGAGAAGCGGGCGATGGTGGAGCTGGGCCGGGATCCGTGGCTGGAAGCCAAGGAGCAACGTGCAGCAGCCGATGCCGAGGCCTCACGCAAGGCGCCCACCCTGGGCAACCTCATGGCGGCCTACGTGGCGCACCTGAAGGCAGCCGGCAAGCCTTCGTGGCATGAGATGGAGAAGGCCATCGAGCGCAACCTCACCAAGCCGCAGCCGAAGATCGCGGGCATCGATGCCGATCGGGTGACGGTCGACGACGTGATGCCGCTCTTCCACCACCTGGCCAGGGAGGGGAAGCTGCGCGAGGCGGAGAAGCTACGGTCCTACTTGCGCGCGGCCTACACCGCGGCCCGCAAGGCGCGCACCGACGCAACCATGCACGCCTTCGAGGGCTTCCGGATCACCACCCACCCACTGGCCGACCTGCAGGTCTCCCGGCCAAAGGAGGCCGTGGAGAAGGCCGCACAGGCGGCCAAGGAGCGCAAGTGGGCGCTGAGCCAGGACCAGTTGCGGGCGTACTGGCAGCGCCTGGAGGCGCTGGAGACGCGCGAGGGCGCGCTCCTGCGCTTCCACCTGTTGACCGGCGGACAGCGCGTGGTGCAACTGGCCAGGCTGACCGTCCACGATTACGACGCCGACCGCAAGACCATCACCCTGCACGACACCAAGGGCCGGCGGACGGTTGCCCATGAGCACACCGTGCCCCTGATCCCGGACGCTCTGAAGGCGCTGGAGGCCTTGCGGGGCGACCAGGGCGATCACCTATTCACCCTGACCAAGGGCAAGGCCGCCGCGGGCTATCAGGAGCTCTGGAGCGCCATGCAGCTGGTAGTGGATGCCATGGTGGAGGCGAAGGAGATCGACCGCAGGTTCACCCCGGGCACGATCCGCAAGACCGTGGAATCGCGCCTGCAGGCCCTGGGTGTCTCGCGAGAGGTCCGCGGCTACCTGCTGTCGCACGGCCTGGGCGGCGTGCAGCAGCGCCACTACGAAGCGCACGACTACGACCAGGAGAAGCGCCAGGCGCTGCAGAAGCTGCGCGCGCTGTGCGATCCGAAGGGCAAGGTCGTGCCGTTCAAGAAATCCGGCTGAAGGCCGGTAGCAAGCGGCGCGACCGAGAGTTGCCACTCTCGGCCACGCCTTCCACAACCGTTCCCAAGGAGAACGATCATGGCAATCAAGAGTGTAGCAACCCTGGCACCGGCCCCCTCACTGGTCGACGCAGCGCGGAATTTGTTCGGTGAATATCCCCTGGACGTGATAGCGGTTATCGAACATGGGAGTGAGCGGTTTTTCCAGCTTGCAAGCCTGTTTGAGGCCATCGCGGCATCTGCGGACAAGTATGGCCGGGTGCGGCACTTGGCCGAGCTTGGCGGCAGCGTAGCTAACGATGCTGGCAACTTCCTGGATGAGCGGCGCGAGGAATACACGGACGCGGTGAAGAAGGCCACTGCCACCCACGACAAGGCAGCCTGACCATGGCCATGACAGAACTACAAAGGGCGGACCGTGCTGCCGAACTGCTAAGCAAGTCCATAGGGCTAGCCGACCTGCTGCAAGCTGCTGGGGAACAAGATGCCAATGTCACGTCGGCCACTTTGACCGCCACCTGCTGGGCTTTGCGCGACATGCTTCAAGAAGCGCGCATTCTCATGCTGGC
Organism: Pseudoxanthomonas sp.; assembly: GCA_047606785.1. Taxonomy (GTDB): domain Bacteria; phylum Pseudomonadota; class Gammaproteobacteria; order Xanthomonadales; family Xanthomonadaceae; genus Pseudoxanthomonas_A. The sequence goes on along the minus strand of JASGEB010000115.1, from coordinate 23,661 downwards.
GCCTGCGATTGAGCGGGAGGGCTGACCATGGCAACCGAGATGGAGGACGAAGTTTCCTTGCCCGCTAATGCTGTCGCATCGCTGCGAAAGGCAGTTGTGCTTGGCATGGTGGCAGTTGGTGAAATCGAGAGGCTGCAACAGCTTTCCGAATGGGCCGAAATGTCCGGCAAACCATGGCCGGAAGAACAGCGCGCGATACATCCGGCAGGGCATGAGCTATTGGCCGACTTCGCCGACGCGCTGTATTGGCTTGAAGTCGCGGCGGGCTGACCGAACCCCCGCACCTAGCCCGACGGGGCGAAAAGCCGGTTCACCCTGCCGGCCTGGTGCGGGACCTTTTTAGGGGCGTAGGGGTGCGAGATGGCAGAGCAGCTAGCCGAGATCGACGAGAACCTGTGCCGGGCAGAGCTGACGGCGACCGAAAGGGCAGAGCATCATGCCAAGCGGAAGGAAGTATGGGAGGCGATGCAGGGGCTAGAAAATCAGGTGGAACAACTTGTTCCACCTGAAATTGGGTTCAAACAGCCACCGCCCCAAAAGGAAGGCTACGCAGCCGCCACGGCGAAGGTGACCGGCGAAAGCAAGTCCGACATTAACCGCGCGATCCACCGGCGCAAGGAGATTTGGGAGGCGATGCATCCGGAAGAAAGTGGGCGGAATCCGCCCACTTCTGGGCGCGGCCATGTCCAGTTTGCCGGCGACACTGAAAAGGTAACGGGCGAATCGAAGCGCCGCACCAACGAACACCTAGCCCGTGCCGAGGCCCTTGGCCCCGACATCCACGCGGTGGTCGGCACATCGCTGGATAAGGGGTGTGCGCCTTGACCAACAAGATCAGCAAGCCGAAGAACGCCACTGCTGATGTGGGAGATGTTTATGGCGGCATCTCCGATGCCAGAGTGGATGAGCTGCGCCTGGATATTGAAAAAGACCTGCATGCGGAAGATGCCGCGCGAGAGCTAATCAGCCATGCAAAGTGGTGCATCGCCTCCGGCCAAAAGATGCCGGTCAAGCTGCGCAATATGATTCTGGACGGGCTCTGGCATGCAAGATGGAAGGACCCATTGTCTGTATTTGGCAACATTCGACCGGTCAGGCCGGCTAAGAAGGGCAGGCCGCGGAAGGAGTCTGATCGCGAATGGCTCGAAGTGATGCGTGATGTTTTACGCGTCCATGAAGGTGGCATCCCTCTTACGGGAGAGGGGGAGAAGCGGCCGTACAAGCAAATCGAAGGGACAGCCTTCATGGAGTACGCGAGAAATGTTGTCGATGGGAATGATTTCGCTGTTGCTAAGGAGGCGCGCCGGATTCAGGCTGGTTTTTGGAAGCACATGGGGCGACTGCCTCCAGCGCGATGGGAGGTATTGGGGCTGTCGCAGTACATACCCCGCAAGAAATAGCCATTTAACGCGGCTAGCGGCCTGAAATCAGCCATATAAGGTGTGGGGCACCCCAACACAACAGGGTGTTCCCATGTCATTACTGCTTTCCGACTACCTCACTACCCGCCAGCTGGCCCAGGAGCTGCAGCGCTCCGAGGAAACCCTCATGCGCTGGCGCCGTCTTCGCGTCGGGCCTCCGTTTCTGCGTGTCCAGGGCCGTGTGCTCTATGACCGTAAGCACATCGAGCACTGGCTGACCAGCCGGACCATCCACCAGTCGGTGGCGGCGTAATGAAGCTCCGTCCCGACACCAACGAGATGACCGGGCCGGAGCGTGCTGCCGAGCGTGCCGGTTGGACGGCGCGCGCGTGCGCACACAGTGGCCGCGTGGCGTGGTTCAACGCCCAGCAGCGGCACACCGCCGCGGGTCAGCCCACGGCGCTGGCGGCGGCGCTTGACGAGGCACTTGCCGAAACGCTGATCAACCGCACTCCCAACCACCGCGTGGGAGGCGCAGATGGCCAATGACGCGTCTCCCGGGAACCTTGTCGCGAGGTGGCAACTGATGCTGCTGGCCTCGACTGATTCCAACCTCAACCGCTCCCAGGTCGCCATCCTGGGCGCCGTCCTGAACCGCATGCAGGGTAAGGACGAAGCCTGGCCGTCATTGAGCACGATTGCCGACGACGCCAAGGTAAGCCGCAGCCAGGTGGTGCGCGGCCTGCCCGTGCTGATCGAGCACGGCTACCTGGACCGTTCCAGCGGTGACCGGACGACCTCAAACAGGTACGTTCTGGGCCGCCTTGGTAGGCGCACCGATGCATCTACGTGTAGGTGCACCGATGCATCTACGTGTAGGTGCACCGATGCATCTACGTGTAGGTGCACCGATGCACCTAGGGTAGGTGCAAACCTGCACTTAGGGGTAGGTGCACCGATGCACCTCGAAGCAGTAAAAGCAAAAGCAATCAATACAAGAGAAACAGGAAAAGCTATCCCCAGCGCAAGCGCTGGTGACCGCTTCACCGAGTTCTGGTCGGTGTATCCAAGGCGGGAGTCCAAGCCACAGGCAGAGAAGTCCTGGCGTCGGCAGAAGCTGGACAGCAAGGCGGACATGATCCTGACCGATCTGCAGGCGCGCCTGGCCGATCCCGGTCAGTGGCAGAAGACCGAGCGCCGGTTCATCCCTCTGCCGGCGACCTACCTCAACGGTCGGCGTTGGGAGGACGACTGGCAGGCCAGCCTGCCAACGGGTGTCCTGCCTCGCGACACGCGCAGCGAGGACGAGATCGCCGCGCAGTTGGAGGCGCAGGTCGCCCAGCGTTGGGGAGGTGCGGCATGACGGCCTGGACCTGCGAGCGGCACGGCGAGTACGACGACGTCGATATGCCGCACTACATCCGGGCCAACGGCCGGCGCATTCCCGCCTGGTGCCCCAAGTGCTTCCGCGAGTTCGAAGACCTGCGGCGCGAGATCGAGCGTGAGTATCAAGGCTGTTGGCGCCTGTGGCATAACTGGCGGCGCGGCAGTGGCATCCCACGCCGTGGCGCCAACCGCACCATTGCCAACTGGGTGCCGGCTGGCAAGGCGCAGATGACGGCCAAGCGGACCATCGAGCGCTTCGCCCAGGACCTGCCCGAGCGGGTTGCCGCCGGCGACGGACTGACCCTGAGCGGTCCGCCTGGTGTCGGCAAGACTCACTTGGCCTACGGGCTGGTGACTGCGGCTTGGAAAGCTGGTGTGCATGCCCGCTACATCGTCTGGTCAGACGTCCTGGACCGCCACAAGGCGACCTTCGGCAATCGCGGCAGTGAGGATGTAACCCTGGTCGAGGGTTTGAAGGCAGCCACCCTGCTGGTGCTGGACGAGATCGGGGTGCGCACCGGCAGCGAATTTGACCAGGCGCTGCTGTTCGACCTAATCGACCATCGCTACCGCCACCAGCGCACCACCGTGGTGGCCACGAACCTGCTGCCCGATCAGTTGGACAGCATTGGCGAACGCACGGCTGACCGGCTGCGCGAGGTCAATGTGATGGTGGGCATCCCCGGTGAAAGCCGTCGCCTGGCTGCTGGTGCTGATGAAGAACTGCGCATTGCGGCTCCAGCCTTCGAGGAGCCGGCCAAGCCTGAGCGCTCGATGGTCGTGTGCATCGACGGCGAGATGGTCGAGCGGCCGATCAAGGTCTACAACGATGAGGATTGACCCCATGACCGACGAAAGCACCCTGGCTGCCCGCCTGTACGGCCCGACGCCGGCGAACAGCACCACCAGCACCACCGAGCGCACCGCCGCCGAGCCGGACCTGCAGCAGCGCCTGTACGGTCACCGCGGTGAGGCCTTGCCTGCGGTCGAGCCGAAGCCGGAGGTGCAGGCCAGCGTCGAGGAGTTGCTTGCCGAGCAGTCCCAGAGCGCCGAGGGCGTGCTCTACGGCGTGCGCGAGGCAGGGCCCGGGACGTCCTACGACACGCCCGTGTTGGAGGGCTTCGTCCACCTGGAGCGGCAGGCGGCCGACCAGAACAGCGAGGAAGGCCTGACGGCGCTGGCGGAGGGCAAGCGCGAGGCGGTGGCGATCCTGACCGAGATGCGCGTGCCGCAGGACGATGCCAGCGAGCTGGTACGCGAACTGGCCCACTGGCACGGCCGCGAGCCGCTCAGCGGCGAAGGCCTGCGCAGCCAGATGGCGGACACCGAGGCCGAGCTGCGCCGGAGCTGGGGCCGTCACTACCAGGCCAATCTACTGCTGGCTCAGCGCGCCGCCAAGGATGCGATGCGCCGGCTGCCGTGGCTGGAAGGCATCCTCGAGAACGGCGCGGGCAATGAGCCGGCGGTGGTGAAGCACTTCGCCGCCATCGGTCTGCGCAATGCCAGGAGGGCCAAGCGGTGAGCCGTTCCAAGAAGCCGCCAACGACTGAAGAAGCCCCGAAGAGCCGTAAGCGGGCGTCCAACTCGAATCGCGGCAGCAAGCCCGGAGAGCGCCGTGGCGGACGCCAGCCGGGGACGCCGAACAGGGTGACATCCGACATCCGCGAGGCGCTCAAGCAGCTGCTGGAGCAGGCTGCGCCGAAGATGGCGGGTTGGTTGGAACGTGTCGCAGCCGAGGATCCGGCCAAGGCCCTTGACCTGGCGTTGAAGGCTGCCGAGTACGCCGTGCCGAAGTTGTCCCGTGCTTCCATCGAAGTCGAGGACGGCAACCTGGCCGACAAGCTGCGTGCGGCGCGCGCGCGGGCGCTGGAAGAAATCGGGCGCACCGATGGGGCTGCCTTCCGCCGCGAGATCGAGGAGCTCATGCCGCCGCTGATCGTCGTGGATACCGGTGTTCCACAACCTGATGGCGACCCGGATGGTCTGAGCGATGACACCCCGGCGAAGGGGTTTCCCACGCCATCGCGCACGCGCGAGGCCGAGCTGGAGTCTGCGCCGGTACTCCCCGGACAAGCCCCGAATGCGCAAGTCGTGAGCGCCGGCTGGCGTGATCGAACCGACCGTCCCAGCCGCATGCGCCTGATGGATGACCTGAACTTGGAGGATTACTAACGTGCCCGAAGAGAAGAAACCATCGAAGGTGCCGCAGTACATCCGCGACATCCCGGCGCCACCACCACCCACCACCACGATGGTCGGCAGTGCCCTGCAGGTGCTGCTGGAGACCTGGGTACCGCCCGAGTCCGTCCCCGACCCCGATTCATCCACCCAGCACTGACCGGAGACCACTTCATGCACACAGCAACATCCATCCACGCCGACCTGCAGGCCAAGCAGGTTGGACTGAAAGCCGAGATCGAACGCCTTGCCCGCCGCAAGCAGGAACTGGCCTTCGCCACCGCCACCGGCGACGACGAAGCCGCCGCCTCCATCCGCGAGGTCGAGGGGCAGATGGCCGAAAGCACCCGCGAGATCGGCATCATCGAGGCGGCCTACGCCGAGTCCCACCGCCAGGTCGACAAGCAGGACCGCGCCGAGCAGTGGAAGCAGTTCAAGGCGCAGGGCCAGGCCGCGCTGCAGGCCCTGGATCAGGTCGAGGCAAAGTTCGCCGAGGCCTTGGGCTTGATCGAGCAACTGGAACAGGTGCGCTTCGAGCTGCGCGACCTGGACCAGGACGCTTTCGCCAAGTGCCTGAAGTGCACCCGCAAGGGACGTAGCGAGGACGTGATTCACGCCTCGAACGAGGCACGCAACACCGTCGACACGCTGGCTGCGGGCGCGCTGGACAGGTGGCGAAAAAATTTCCGGATGATGCCGGAGGACGTGGCGCGCTCGCGGGCCTACGTGGCCCATCGGCTGCGCAATGTGACCGAACGCGTCCGCGTGGCCCTCGAGGCCAAGCGCACCGCCCTGCAGTCCGGCGAGTAAGGAGGACGACCATGCCGCGCGTCCCCGTCTACCGCACCAATCCCACCTTCCAGGCGGCCCAAGCGCCGAACCTGCAGGTTGCGCCCAACCGCTTCGCCGAGGCCGCCGCCCGCACCTTGCCGCAGATTGGCGGGGCGGTGATCCAGAAATTGCAGGAGAAGCAGGCCGAGGACGACAAGGCCGCGCTGCTGTCGTTCCACAATGAACTGCAGGCGAGCAAGCAGGAGCTGTTGAACAACGCCGACACCGGCTTCCTGGCGCAGCAGGGCGCGAATGCCGCGGCCACGCAGCCGGGATATCAGGACCGGTGGCAGAAGGCCCAGCGCGACGCCCTGGCGACCGTGCCGGCCCGGCTTCGCAAGCAGGCTGGTGCGATCGCCGCCCAGTTCAACCTGGATTGGGATGCGGACGTGCAGACGCACATCCGCCAGCAGGACAACACCTGGAAGAGCCAGGTGGCGGCGCAGACCCAGCAGACGACGATCAGCGAGGCGATGCTGCACTTCGATGACGACATGCGCGTGGGTGCGTCCGCCACTTCCGCGGCGACGGCGGCAGGGCTGGAGGCGGGCCGGCTGGGCCTGCCGCAGGACGTGGCCCGGCAGCAGGCAGGCTCGGCGGTCTGGGCAGCGGCCTTGCTGCGCCAGATGCAGGACGACCCGGTGAAGGCCGAGGCGCGCTATCACCGCCTGGCCGATGGGTTGTCGCCCGATGCCCGGGTGAAGATCGAGCAGGCGCTGGTGCCGTACCTGCAGGACCAGCAGGGTCAGGCCGATGCGGACTGGGCTTCGAACGGTGGCCAGGTGCCGGTGGCGGTTGTCCCTGCGCGGGGTACGCCTTCGGCGCCGGTGAAGCAGGCGCTCGATGCGGCTGCCAAGAAGTACAGCGTGCCGGCCAACGTGTTGTACGCCCTGGCCGAGCAGGAGAGCGGCTTTGACCCGAACGCGGTCAACCCGGAAGCCCTGGACGACGGCGACCACGCGACGGGCTTGTTCCAGTACCGCGCCAGCACGGCCAACGGCTTGGGCGGCTTCGACCGCAAGAACGCCGCTGCCAGTGCCGACGCGGCGGCAAAACAACTGCGCGAACGGATGGACAAGGGGGGCTTGCAGTACGCCATCGCGGCCCACTTCGCCGGCGATGCCGGGGCCGATGCGGTGGTGAACAAGGGCCAGGCCGCGCAGAACCCGCGCACGGCGCTGTACCTGCGGCAGGTGGAGGCCCGTGCTGCCCAGTGGCAGGACGGCGCGCAGGCGCTGCCTGTGGCGGTCTCGGAGGCCGATGCGCTGGAGCGGCTGCAGCAGTTGCCGCCGGCCCGCCGCAAGGTCGCCGAGGGCCTGCTGCGTGATCGCTGGGACATCCAGAAGCTGCGCCAGCAGGCCGCCGATGCGCAGACCTCGACCGAGTTGTTCCAGCAGGTGGCACAGGCGCCGGCCGACATGCCGCTCAATCGCCTGCTGACCCCGGACCAGATGCTGCTGCTGGCCCGCGACGAGACCCTCAATAGCGCGATCGGCCGCTACCGCAAGATGCAGGCGCAGGGGCAGGTGGTCGAGGACGACCCGGTGACGGTGGACAAGCTGGCACTGATGCAGGCGAACGACCCGAACGGCTTCCGCCAACTCAACCTCATGCAGTACGTGGACAAGCTGAGCGGCAAGACCATCCTGGCATTGACCAATGCGCAGAAGGAGGGCCAGAAGAATCCCGAGAAGCTGCAGCAGTGGGCCAGCGAGGGCCAGTTGCTGAGCCTGGCGCAGAACGACATGGGCCTGGTCGGCGAGGACAACGCCGCCAAGCGCGGCCAGTTCGCCACCCAGTACTACCGCGAGAAACGCACCTGGATGGAGCAGAACGGCGGCAAGGAGCCGGACGCCGACCAGATGCAGACGATCATCAACAAGCTGAAGCTGCCGTTCGTGAAGGCCAGCTTCTTCGGGTTCGGCGGCGGCACGCGCCGGGCATTCGAAGGCGGCGCGCCGGGCTACCAGGTGCCCGATGACGAACGCCGCAAGATCGTGGCCGAGGCCAAGGCCAACGGCGTACCCAACCCGAGCGAAGCGCAGATCGTTGCCCGCTACCTCGACAAGGCCGGAGACAGCCTGTGACGACCAATGCCGCCCAGTTCTGGGGCAATGCCAAGAGCGAAGACCAGCAGCGCCTGGCCGGCGCCACGCTGATGGCCCAGCAGACCACGCCCGACCAGCAGGCCGAGGTCATCGACCTGTCCCAGCGCAGCGGCATCCCGCCCGCGGTGGTGGCCACCGATCCGGACACCGTGCGCCAGGACGTGCAGCGCCAGCAGGTGGACACCCTGGCGCAGCAGTCGCCGGCAGTGGCGCAGTGGCTCACAGCCAAGCCGGAGCACCTGGCCTTGGCCAGCGACGACCTGGGCACGCTGGGCAAGCTGGGTCAGTTGCTGCCGGCGATCGGCAAGAGTTCGCCGCTGGATATGCTCAAGGAGTTCAACCGGCAGGGCACGCAGGCGCTGGGCCAGGGCATCGCCGGCCTGGGCGACCTGCTGGACGCCTTCGCCTACGGCGCCACGCGCACCGTGCAGGGCGAGCAGGCCGCGGACCAGTACATGCGCGAGGCGGCTCATTCGTCGACCAACCCGGCGCAGTGGCTGCGCAGCGCGGGCGAGTTCGTGGGGCAGGGTTCCCTGCTGGGCAAGCTGGCGCCCGGGCTCTACACCGAGTTGCCCGAGGACCACCAGGATCTGATGACCGACCTGGCCGGCGGCCTGGGCCAGATCATCTCCCAGGCCACCGTGAGCCGCATCAACCCGACCGCGGGCGGCGCGCTGCTGTTCGGCCAGGGCGCCGAGCAGATGGCCGAACAGGTCCGCCAGACGGGCAAGGAAGGCACGGCAGAAGGGCATGAGGCGGTGGTGGGCGGCGCGGCGATCACCGGTGTGCTGGAGAAGTTCGGCCTGGATCGGCTGATGCACCGCTTGCCGCCCGGCGTCCGCAACCCGCTGCTGCGCAAGCTGGCGGACGTGGCAATCGGTGGCGGCATCGAGGCGGGCGAGGAGACCGCCGAGAACCTCGCGCAGGACGCGCTCACCCAGGCGCTGCTGGACCCGGACTGGCGCATCGGCGAGGGCATCGCCCGGCAGGCAGAAGCCGCCGGCGCCACCGGCGCGGTCGCGCGTGCCGTGATCGGGCTGGCTACCGGTCGCCGTACCCGCATGCAGGCGCAGGCCGAGCGGGCGCACGTGGATGGACTGGTGGATGCGGTGGCCGAGTCGCCACTGAAGCGCAGGGCGCCCGAGGCCCTGGCCGACTTGATCGAGACGGCCCAGCCGGGTGAACACGTGTACGTGCCGCTGCAGGCCCTGCAGTCGCACTACGGGCCGCGCACCGAACAGGCCGTGCTGGCGCTGACCGGCGACGAGGTGGCCTATGCCGAGGCCAAGGAGACCGGCACTGAGGTGCAGATTCCGCTGTCGCGGTACGTGGCGACGATCTCGCCCGAGGCGCACGCGGCGATGGCCGAGCAGCTCCGCCTGCAGCCGGGTGAGGAGATCAAGCCGAGTACGCCGGCGCCGACCGCCGTCGAGGTGAAGGCTCAACTGGCGGCGGCGATGGAGGAAATGCAGGCGGCCGATGCCCAGGCGACGGGGGCCGAGGCGACAGGCGAGCCGGTGGCGGCCACGCACGCGCCGCTGGTGACCGATCCGGCGCTCATGGAGGCCAACACCTGGGCCGAGTACCAGCAGACGGTGCAGAGCGCACGGGACGCTCGCCTGGAAGCGCAGGAAGCCGAGCGCCAGGCACAGGCCGAGCGCGCCCAGGCACGCCTGCAGTCCCGTGAGCGCGCCGGCATCCAGGCCGAAGTGGAAGCGCAGATCAGCCAGCAGCCGGCCTACAAGGCGCAGGCGATCCTGCGCGGCCGCGACGGGATCAAGCTGGACGCGGCCGCGGTGCATGCGGGCTACGGCGAGGCGGGGGCCGAGCGTCTGAAAGGTTTGACCCGCAAGGCCGGTGGCCTGCATCCGGATGAGGCCGCGGCACTGCTGGGCTACCGCAGTGGTGGTCAGCTCATGCACGACCTGCTGACCGCGCCGCCCCTGGCCGAGGTGGTGCGCACCGAGACCGATGCCCGCCTGGCGGCCCGCGAGCAGGACCTGCAGGAGACCCCGCGGCACGATGGGCTGGACGGTGTGGCGGCGATGATGCTCAAGGAAGTGCAGACCCTGGAGCAGCGCACCGGCGGTCGCATCCGCACGCACGATGCGGTTCTGCGCGAGACCGCCAGCCAGCTGATTGCCCGCAAGCAGGTGAGCAACGTCCGCCCGCACCTGTACCGTCTGGCCGAGGCCCAGGCCGCACGCGAGGCCTACGCCGCCGCCGCCAAGGGCGACTGGAAGGCCGCGGCCGCCGCCCGGCGCCGGCAACTGCAGAACCTCTACCTCTACCGTGAGGCACGCAACGCCCGTGACCAGGCGACCCGCGCCGGCCGCTACCTGGGCCAGTTCCTGCGCAAGCCCACCCGCGCGGCGCTGGGCCAGGCCGGTGGCGATTACCTGGAGCAGATCGACGGCCTGCTGCAGCGCTTCGACTTCGGGCCGGTGACGCGGGCGCAGGACGCCAGCCGCGCCAGCCTGGCCGAGTGGATCAAGGGCAAGGCCGAGCAGGGCATCCTGGTGGACGTGCCGCTGGACATCGCCAACGAGGCGTTCCGGGTCCCGTTCCGGCGCCTGAAGGTAGGCGAGTTGCGCGACCTGCACGCGGCGGTCCGCTCGATCGCCCATGCCGCGCAGGAAGCCAACGTACTGCGCCTGGGCGAGCAGACCCGCGAACGGGCCGTCGTTGACCAGGCCATGGCCCAGTCCGTCGCCGCCGCCCACAAGGAACGGCCGGCCAGTTCTGGCGATCGCCGGTTCGGCGACAAGACCCGCGAGGAGTTGCTCAAGGCGCGCATCGTCACCGGCGCCGCCACCGACATCGCCCGCGAGCTGGACGGGTTCAAGGACCTGGGCGGGGTGTGGGAGAACACCGTCGGGGTCATCCGCAGCGCGCAGGACCAGACCAACATCGAACTGGAGAAGGCCGCCACCGCACTGGCCGAGCTAAAGCTCAAGCACTACACGCGCGCCGAACTGCGGCGGATGCTGACCGAGAAGACCTTCTTCCCCGAGATCGGGGACGCGTGGTCCAAGGCGAGGATCCTCTCGCTGGCGCTGAACTGGGGCAATGCCGGCAACCGCGAGGCGATCCTCACGCAAGCCCGCTGGCGGCTCTCGACCGAGCAGGTGGGACGACTGCTGGGGGAACTGGACGCGCGCGACTGGGCGTTCGTGCAAGGCGTGTGGCAGCAGATAGACGGCTACTGGCCGCAGATCGCCGCGGCCCAGCGCCGGCGCAAGGGCCTGGCCCCAGCCAAGGTTGAGGCGTCGCCGTTCACCGTGCGGACCAGGGACGGAAAGCAGCTGACCCTGCCCGGCGGCTACTTCCCGCTGAAGTTCGAGAACGACAGCGTGCGCTCGGTGCGCGAGCAGGCCGACGACTACTTCGACGCCATCCGCACCGGACGCTTCAGCAAGGCGGCCACGAAGGACGGCTTTGCCATCGAGCGCGTGGGCTCGGGCGGGCGCACGGTGCGCCTGGACCTGGACGTAGTGGACAGCCACCTGCGCGACGTGGTGCGCGACCTGCACCTGGGCGATGCGGTGAACTACGTGCACCAGGCGCTGAAAGGGCCGGAGTTCGGCAGGGCGGTGGACGCCACTGGCACCCAGCAGCTGGTGAAGGGCCTGGACACCTGGCTGCGCGACGTGGCTTCCGGCGAGATGGGCCTGCGTTCCTTCGGCGAGCGCGCGGCCCGGTTCATCCGGGTCAACTCGACCGCGGCGGTGCTGACCTGGCGCTTGTCCTCGGCGGTGCTGCAGGTCACTGGCGTTGTGCAGTCCAGCGTGGTGGTTGGCCAGGGGGCGATGCTGGACGCCGTCGCCCGCTTCACCCGCCGGCCACGCACGCTGCGGCGCTACGTCCTGGAGGCCTCGCCCTTCATGCGCAAGCGCGTGCAGACGCACGTCGAGGCGGTCGAGCAGGTGGTGAGCGCCCAGGCCGGTAAGTTCACCCGGACGCGTGCGGAGATGATCCGGCGCGGCTACTGGATGATCGGGCAGGTGCAGTCGCTGGTGGACATCACCACCTGGCTGGCGGCCGAGAAGCAGGGCATGGGCAAGTTCGACGGCGACGTGGCCAAGGCCCGGCGCTACGCCGACGACGTGGTGTCGCGCACCCAGGGCAGCGGCGAGTTCATCGACAAGACCGCCCTGCAGCGCGGCACGCTCGGCGACAACGTGCGCCAGTCCGAGTACCTGCGGGCCACCACCACGCTGATGGGCTACCTGATCGCCAAGCAGAACATCGGCTACGAGGTGGTCAAGACGGCCAACCTGCGCAGCGTGCGCTCGGCCGGGCGCATGGCCACCCAACTGGCGCTGCTGCTGGTGGTCGAGGACATGCTGGGCCGCCTGTTGCGGGGGCAACTGCCGAAGGACGAGGAGAACGACGGCAGCGTGGTCGACGACTGGATCAAAGCGGCCGGCAGCGCGGCGCTGTCCAACCTGTTCGGTGCGGTCCCGGGGCTATCGCAGGGGGTGAGCGAGATGCGCGGCTACGCCGACCGCAGCGTGGTGGCCGACGCCTGGCACAGCGCCGCCGAGGCGATGACCCAGGCCCAGCAGGGCAAGGCCGACAAGGGCGCCCTGAAGGCCTCGGTGAAGCTGGCGGGGTTCCTGACCGGCCTGCCCTCGGCCCAGGTCAACAAGACCATCGACGCGGTGGCCGCCAGCCAGGACGGCCGCGAGGTCTCGCCCTACGAGTACTTGGAGGGGCCGGAGAAGAAGGGTTGGGGGCGGTGAGTGAATTAGCCATTGTGCCAGAGGGCTGGTGCTCCTCTGCTTACCATGCCGTTCACTGAAGCCATTATAAATCAATAAGTTACATGAGATCGTGGCGGAAGCATGATGCAAACATAGTTCGTTTTTTGGCGGCTTTTCCTGTTAGCATTTCGCCAATGATTAATCGGCGAGACGCTATGCGTAGCTTGGAGACGCCGTGAACGCCCAATTCCAGCGCGAGAAAGCCATTGCGGCTATGGGTCATGTTGTCCAACAGACTCAAGCTTCGATGTACTCCGTGATGAAGATGATGTACTTGGCGGACAAGCTCCATCTTGAGCGGTATGGCCGCTTCATCGCTGGGGATACCTATGCGGCGATGAAACAGGGGCCTGTTCCAAGTCATGCTTACAACTTGGTCAAATGTGTGCGCGGTGAGAGTGAGAGTTGTCCGGGTGATGTTGTCGCCCGCGAGTTCTTCGCATATGGTGCCGATGACCACTCGCTCAAGCTGCTTAGGGATCCCGACTTGGATGAGTTGAGCGAGTCTGACATCCGGTGTCTGGATGTAGTCATAGAGACGTACAAGAAGATGGGGCATTGGGCTGTACGTGACATGTCTCATGACGATGCGTGGAAAGCAGCTTGGAAATCGGCACGCAGGAAATCATTTCCGATGTCCGTCGAAGCTATCGCAGGGCAGTTAGAGGGTGCCGAGCGTTTGGTCGCGCATTTGCGTGATAACGCGCCAGGCCGCGCGAACTAAGCGAAAGGGTTTGGTTCGCGGATGACGCAGTCCGATCAGTCCATCGAACTTGGGGATGTGTTTTACCTGCGTTGCACGCTCTGTAACCCACCAAAGCCGAAATTCTTTGTAGTGGCGCAAGTAACGCCCCTGAGGATGTTCCTCATCAATTCGGATTTAACGGACTGGGCCAAAGGCCAACAGGATCACGTCGTAGCATCTCCGCTAATCCAGCAGTGTCAGCATAGCTTCCTGACTTACGACAGCTATCTTTCCTGCACGGAAGTCAGTCACGAGTACAACCTTGAACAGTTGCAGCAGAAAGTTTCCCAAGATCCAAGTATCAAGAGGGGAAGTCTGCATGCAGATGCCAGGAAGGCGGTGTTCCAAGCGTTGAAGGCGAACGTCCTGATAGCGAGGAAATACCTCGGGCCTATTAGGGAGCTCTGGGCGCAATACGAGTGATCCAGATTCGGAATGTTGCCGGAATGTGTATATGGCGATCCTAAGTATTTCTATTAATATTAACTAGTTGGGTGTTGCGTCGGCAGGACTCATAATCCCTTGGTTCCAGGTTCGAATCCTGGTGGGCCCACCATTCGACCAATCCGACGCGATCCGGTGCAGTCCAATAGAATGCGAAAAACCCAGGAATTTCCGGGGTTTTTCGTCTTTTTACGCTCGACCGTGTCGGATTGCATCCAGGTCGAAATGGGGTCATGACTGTGAGTCAGAGGACAGCCACCTGACCCCCTGACTCACACTTGGGTGACTCACATGCTGACAGACACCAAGCTGAGAGCGTTGAAACCCCGCGTGCGACCCTATCGCGTCGCCATACGCAAGCTGGCGATGCTGGATGCAGCAAAGGAACTGGCTGAGCTACGGATTCCGCCGGCTAACCGCCTGGAAGCCTTGAAAGGTGATCGGGTCCCCATTCGCAGCCTGATGGTGGTTGCTGCGCCACAGCAAGAGCCGGGCCGGGCGACTCCTTACAATCGCAACCATCCGCGGCATGGCGCCGCGGCTGCGATCCACCGTGTTGTGCGTGGCGCGCCGCCACCATCGTCGGATGGCGCATCGGTGCGGCCCAGGGCGACAGTGGCGTCGCCTGCCGCCTTATCGGTCGCCCGTATCGCGGGCGCCGCAGGAGATTCCCGCCGCATGAACACCCGCGCCCGCGATCTGCCCGTGCCTCGGCGCGCCGCCGCGCCGCTGCGCTTCGTCACCGCCGCCAGCCTCTTCGACGGCCACGACGCGGCCATCAACATCATGCGCCGGCTGATCCAGGCCCAGGGCGCGGAAGTGATCCACCTGGGCCACAACCGCAGTGTCGAGGACGTGGTGCGCGCGGCTTTGCAGGAGGACGCCGACGCGATCGCGCTGTCGTCCTACCAGGGTGGCCACGTTGAATACTTCAAGTACATGATCGACATGCTGCGCGAGCGTGGCGCCGGGCACGTCCGCGTGTTCGGCGGCGGTGGCGGCACCATCACCCCGGAGGAAATCGGCGAGCTGCAGGCCTACGGGGTCGAGCGCCTCTACCACCCCAACGACGGCATGAAGATGGGGCTGGTGGAGATGATCGGGGACGTGGTGGCGCGTGCGGCGAGGGCCCGGGATTCGGGGCCCGGGACCCGGGAGCCGGTGCAGGCCACCCAGCCATCCCTGGACGATGAGGTCGCGATCGGCAGGATCCTTTCCACTATCGAAGATGGCGCCTATTCCGAGGCCGAACTCGCGCTGCTGCGCAAGCAATGGAATGCTGGCGGGTCCGCTTCTGCCGAGTCGCGGGTCCCGGGTGCCGGGTCCCGCAACCGGCGCACCGCGCCGGTCATCGGCATCACCGGCACCGGCGGCGCCGGCAAGTCCAGCGTCACCGACGAACTGCTCAACCGCTTCCTGGCCTGCTTCCCGCAGATGCGGATCGCGGTGATCTCGGTCGATCCCACCCGCCGGCGCAGCGGCGGTGCGCTGCTGGGCGACCGCATCCGCATGAACTCGCTGCGCAGCCGGCGCGTGTTCATGCGCTCGATGGCCACCCGCCGGCAGAACGTGGCCACCAACGCGGTGCTCAGGGACTGCATCGGCTTGCTCAAGTCGCTGGGCTTCGACCTGGTGGTCGTGGAGACCGCCGGCATCGGCCAGAGCGATTCGGAGATCGTCGACCTGGTCGATCTCCCGCTGTACGTGATGACCAGCGACTACGGCGCGGCCTCGCAGCTGGAGAAGATCGACATGCTCGACTTCGCCGAACTGATCGTGCTGAACAAGTGCGACCGGCGCGGCGCCGAGGATGCCCTGCGCGACGTGCGCAAGCAGTGGCGGCGCAATCGCAACGCTTTCGACGCCCGCGACGAGGACATCCCGGTCTATCCGACCATCGCCAGCCAGTTCAACGATCCGGGCGTGAACTGGCTGTTCGTCAACCTGTGCCGCCTGCTGGAAAGCCGGGGCCAGAGTCGACTTTCCCCGGAATGGTCGGCGGCCGGGGGCATGGCTGGGAATGTCGACTCTGACCCCGGTTCTTGCCTGATCCCCGCCAGCCGGGTGCGCTACCTGGCCGAGATCGCCGAGCAGGGCCGGGCGATCAATCGGCGGATCGAGGCGCAGGCGCAGATCGCCAGCCGCGCACAGTCGCTGTGGCAGGCGTTGAAGGAGCTGGACGATCAGGCATTGCCGAAGGTGCTGGAGCTTTACGACACCGATGCTTGCGACGAGCAGGGCGATCGCTCGCTGCTGGCCCTGCGCCGGCGCTACGACGACGCGGTGCAGTCCTTGTCGAAGGACAGCCTCGGGCTGCTGCGCGAGTGGCCGCAGCGGCTGAAGTCGATCAGCGAGGAGGTCAACGAGTACCAGGTCCGCGGCAAGGCCATCCGCGTGGACAACTACCGGCAGTCGCTGAGCCAGCAGAAGATCCCCAGGATCGCTGCGCCCACGTACCGATCCTGGGGCGAGCTGCTGACCTTCCTCGGCAAGGAGAACCTGCCCGGCGGCTATCCCTACACCGGCGGCGTGTATCCCTACCGCCGCAGCGGCGAGGACCCGATTCGCATGTTCGCCGGCGAGGGCACGCCCGAGCGCACCAACCGCCGTTTCCACTACCTGTCCGCCGGCCAGCCGGCCGCGCGCCTGTCCACCGCCTTCGACAGCGTCACCCTGTACGGTGAGGACCCGGCCGCGCGCCCGGACATCTTCGGCAAGGTCGGCAACTCCGGCGTCAACGTACCGACCCTGGACGACATGAAGAAGCTGTACTCCGGCTTCGACCTGTGCGCGCCGGCCACCTCGGTGTCGATGACCATCAACGGCCCGGCGCCGATCATCCTGGCGATGTTCATGAACACCGCCATCGACCAGCAGGTGGAGAAGCACCTGAAGGCCGATCCCGCGCGCTGGGCGCAGGCCGAGCGGAAGATCGACGTCTTCTTCGAGGGCAGGGAGCGCCCGCGCTATCACGGCGAGCTGCCGGCCGGCAGCGACGGCCTGGGCCTCGCTCTGCTCGGCATGAGCGGCGACCAGCTGGTCGACGCCGACACCTACGCGCGCATCAAGGCCGAGACCCTCGGGACCGTGCGTGGCACCGTCCAGGCCGACATCCTCAAGGAGGACCAGGCGCAGAACACCTGCATCTTCAGCACCGAGTTCGCCCTGCGCATGATGGGCGACATCCAGCAGTACTTCGTCGACCACCAGGTGCGCAACTTCTACTCGGTGTCGATCTCCGGCTATCACATCGCCGAGGCCGGGGCGAACCCGATCAGCCAGCTCGCCTTCACCCTGTCCAACGGCTTCACCATCGTCGAGTACTACCTGGCGCGGGGCATGCACATCGACGACTTCGCGCCCAACCTGTCGTTCTTCTTCTCCAACGGCATGGACCCGGAGTACACCGTGATCGGCCGCGTCGCCCGCCGCATCTGGGCGCGCGCCATGCGCGAGCGCTACGGCAGCAACGAGCGTTCGCAGATGCTGAAGTACCACATCCAAACCTCCGGTCGCTCGCTGCACGCGCAGGAGATCCAGTTCAACGACATCCGCACCACCCTGCAGGCTCTTTACGCGCTGTTCGACAACTGCAACAGCCTGCACACCAACGCCTACGACGAGGCGATCACCACGCCTACCGAGGATAGCGTGCGCCGCGCGGTGGCGATCCAGATGATCATCAACAAGGAGCTGGGGCTGAACTTCGTCGAGAACCCCTGGCAGGGCAGCTTCGCGGTCGAGTACCTCACCGACCTGGTGGAGGAGGCGGTGTATCGCGAGTTCGAGGCGCTCAGCGAGCGCGGCGGTGTGCTCGGTGCGATGGACACCATGTACCAGCGCAGCAAGATCCAGGAAGAGTCGATGTACTACGAGCAGCGCAAGCACGACGGCTCGCTGCCGCTGGTGGGCGTCAACACCTTCCTGCCGAAGGAACACGGCGGCGAGATCGCCACCGCGATCGAACTGATCCGCTCCACGCCGGCGGAAAAGGCCCAGCAGATCGCCAGCCTCCAGGCCTGGCAGGCCGGCCGCAACGGCATCGTCCTGCCCGCTCCGGCAGGACCGGGCCGAAGTGGAGGCGCCCACACGGCGGCCGACGGCCTGGGCCGCCTGCAGGCCGCCGCCCGCGAGCGCCGCAACGTGTTCGCGGCGTTGATGGAGGCGGTCAAGACCCACTCCCTGGGCCAGATCAGCCACGCCCTCTACGATGTCGGCGGCGAGTACCGGCGCAATATGTAGCGCACTGGAGGCACCCCGTGGTGCCGTGGTTGCGGCCCATAACGAATCACGTTATAGTCGGCTCATGATCAGGAGCTTCAAGGACAAGGAAGCGGAATCGATCGGGTAGGGCGCCGTTTCCAGACGACTGCCATCGGACATCCAACAGACGGCGCGCAGGAAGCTGCGCATGCTCAATGCCGCTGTCGCCCTGGATGACCTGCGGATTCCGCCTGCCAATCGGCTCGAAGCCCTGAAGGGAAATCGGAAGGGTCAATTCAGCATCAGAATCAACGACCAGTGGCGAATCTGCTTTCACTGGAACGACGGTGATGCGCATGCTGTCGAGATCGTCGACTATCACTAGGCCGTATCCATGAAGACACTTGCCAACATCCATCCAGGCGAAATCCTTTTCGCGGAGTTCCTCGAGCCCTTGGGCATCAGCCAGAACGCGCTGGCGCGCGCGGCCGGCGTGCCACCGCGGCGCATCAACGAAATCGTGCTGGGCAAGCGCTCGATCACGGCCGACACGGCCGTGCGCCTTGCCGCGACGCTTGGCACCAGCGAGCGCTTCTGGCTTGGGCTGCAGGCCGATTACGACCTCGAGCAAGCGCGCCGCGCGATCGGTGCCGCCGTGCGCAAGATCGAGCGGATCGCGGCGTGATCGGCTGTGCTGCCGCGGACAGCGCAGGTGCGGGTATGCGGTTACCCTTGGCGCCCTTTTTCCCCTTGGAGTGACCCCATGATCCAGCGCATCGAACCGGGCAAGCGCATGTCCGAGGCCAGCGTCCACGCCGGCATCGTCTATCTGGCCGGACAGGTGGCCGAGGACGCTTCGCAGGATGCCGAGGGCCAGGCCCGGCAGGTGCTGGCGCAGATCGACGCCCTGCTGGCGCAGGCCGGCAGCGACAAGCGCCGCATCCTGCGCGCGCAGATCTTCCTGGCCGACATCGGCGACTTCGCAGCGCTGAACCGCGCCTGGGACGCGTGGGTGGCGGCCGGCGATGCGCCGGCGCGGGCGACGGTGGAGGCGCGCCTGGCCGATCCGGCCTGGAAGGTCGAGATCGTGGTGACCGCGGCGGTATGAGCGCGCGGCCCTAGAATTCCGGTCCCGTCGTTGCACCAGAGCGCCTGCATGAACATGTCCCGCTACCCGATCGGCACCCCCGGCCAGCCCTGGGGCCCGGCCGAGAAGGCGCAGTGGCGCGCGCGCCAGCGCGTGCGACGCAGCTACGCCGGCGAGGTGCTGGCGAAGATCGACGCGCTGCGCGGGCGCTTCGAGGTGGTGCCGTACGGCGAGCTGGACTATGGCGCGGACGGGCGATTCCCGCTGTACGCGCTGCGCAACCGCGGCTGGGACGACGCGCTGCCGGTGGCGCTGGTCAGCGGCGGCGTGCACGGCTACGAGACCAGCGGCGTGCAGGGTGCGCTGCAGTTCCTCGACCGTCATGCCGGCGCTTACGCGGGGCGGGCGAACCTGCTGGTGGCGCCGTGCGTGAGTCCGTGGGGCTACGAGCGCATCCAGCGCTGGAACGCCGACGCGCTCGATCCCAACCGCAACTTCCGTGTCGGCAGCCCGGCCCGGGAGTCGGCGGCGCTGATGGCGCTGGTGGCGCCGCTGCGGGGCCGCGTCCTGCTGCACGTCGACCTGCACGAGACCACCGACAGCGACGAGTCCGAGTTCCGTCCGGCGCTGGCCGCGCGCGACGGCCAGCCGTTCGAGCCCGGCACCATTCCCGACGGCTTCTACCTGGTGGACGACAGCGGCAACCCGCAGCCGGCATTCCAGCGGGCGATCATCGACGCGGTGGCGAAAGTGACCCACATCGCGCCGGCCGATCCTGACGGCACCATCATCGGTTCGCCGGTGGTGGCGCCGGGGGTGATCGAATACGCGCTGGCCGAGCTGGGCCTGTGCGCCGGCATCAGTGGTGCGCGCTACACCAGTACCACCGAGGTCTATCCGGACAGTCCGCGCGCCACGCCGCAACAGTGCGACGACGCCCAGGCGGCGGCGGTGTGCGCGGCGCTGGATTTCGCGCTGGCGCAGCAGGCGGGGTAGGGCGGCGCGCTGCTGGGGAGGCGCTACTCCATCCTCTCGGCGCCGGCGCCGTGCACGCACACGCGGTTCTTGCCGGTGCGCTTGGCCTGGTAGAGGGCCATGTCGGCTTCGCGCAGCAGGTCCTGGATCGAGTCGTCCGGGCCGGGCCGGACGAGGGCCACGCCGACGCTGATGGTGACCCGCTCGTGGCGGTCGGTACCGGGCACGGCCACGCTGCGCCCGGCCACGGTGGCGCGGCAGCATTCGGCCACGTCCACCGCCGCTTCCAGGCCAGTATCCGGCAGCAGCACCGCGAACTCCTCGCCACCGTAGCGTGCCACCAGCGCATGCCCGGGCACGCAGGCCGAGATCGACTGGGCGACGGTGCTCAGGGCTTCGTCGCCGGCCGGGTGGCCCAGGCGGTCGTTGTAGGCCTTGAAGTCGTCCACGTCGACGAACAGCAGCGCCATCGTGCTGCCGGCCGGCTGGCGCTCGAGCATTTCCAGCAGGCCACGGCGGTTGGCCAGGCCGGTCAGGGCATCGCGGTAGGACAGCTCCACCAGCCGCGCATTGGCCTGGTGCAGTTCGGCGGTGCGCTCGGCCACGCGCCGTTCCAGCAGCCGCTGGCTGTGGCGCAGGGCGCGGGTGCGCAGCAGCGCCACCCCGTAGCCGAGCAGCAGCAGCGCCGTCACCAGCGCGGCGCGCGCCCAGCCGCTCTGCCACCAGTGGCCGGCGACGTGGATGGGGATGTCCAGCGGCGTGCTGGCGTTGCCGGCGTAGTCGCGCGCCTCCACGTGCAGGCGGTAGTCGCCCGGCGGCAGCGCGTTGAAGCTGCGCAGGCGCTGGCCGCTCCAGGCGCCGGGCGTGTCTTCGTAGCCGATCAGTTGGGTGCGGAAGCGCGAGTCGTCCTCGCCCCTCCACGCCAGCAAGGCGAATTCCACTTCCAGGTCGCGTGCGCCGGCGGCCAGCCGCACCGGGCCGGGTGGCAGTGAGGCGCCGTCGGCGCGCACCGCCAGCAGGCGCAGCGGCTTGGGCTGGGTGTCGGCGCGGATCGCTTGCGGGTCGTACACCGACAGGCCGCCCATGGTGCCGGCCCAGTAGCGGTCGTGGCGGTCGACCAGTTGGCCGTTGGCGTTGCACTCGTCGTGGACCAGGCCGTCCTTGCGGGTGAAAACGTTGCTGTCGTAGCCGCCGTCGGCGCGCGGCTGCAGCAGCTGGATGCCGGCGTTGGTGCACACGTATACGCGGCCGCGGCTGTCGAACAGCGCGCTGTAGGTGTACAGGTCCGGCGGCGGCGGCAACGGAGCGGCGTCGAGCACGCGCGGATGCGCCGGGTCGGATACGTCCACCCGCTCCACCCCGGCATCGGCCGAGGCCAGCCACAGCACCGGGCGGCCGTCGCGACCGCTGGCCAGGCTGGCGTCGAGCAGGTAGCTGCTGGCCAGGCCGATGCCGCGGCCGAAGATCGTCCAGCGCCGGCCGTCGAAGCGCGCCAGGCCCTGGTTGGTGGCGGCCCACAGCCAGGTGCGGCCGTCCCGGCGCTGCAGCAGCAGGCGGCCCACTCGCCAGGTGCCGGATACACCGGTGGCGTGCTGCTCGCTCCAGCGGCCGCGGTGGCGGCGCCAGATGCCGCCCTGGCGCAGCGCGATCCAGGTTTCCGGCCCGTCCCGGCCCGCGTCCTCGAGGATGTCCATCACCGAGTTGCCGCCGAACTTGCGCCACGGCGTGGGCACCTGCTCGAAGGTCGCAACGCCGCTGGCGGTGGGCCGCATGCGCACCAGCTGGCCCGCCCACATGCCCAGCCAGTACTGCGCCTGCGGCGTGCCGATGCCGCTGGCGCGGAGCATGCGCACGTTGTTGGAAGGCAGGGCGCTGTTGGCGGTGGTGAAGTGGCGCCAGCGCCCGTCCTGGTACAGGCCCAGGCCGTTGTTGGACGAGCCCACCCACAGGCGCTCGCCGCCATGGCCGTCCGGCTCGACCAGTTCGGCGAACACGCCGGTGGACTGCGCGCCCATCAGGGTGGCGGTGGTCCACGGGGTGGCGTCGAGCATGGTCCGCGCCACCCCCGACTCGGTGGCTACCCACAGCACCTGGCGGCGGTCCGGGGTGGTCCACACGTTCAGCCCGCGGATCGAGCTGGACGGCAATCCGTGGTCGCTGTCGAACACCTGCATGTGTTCGTGGTGGATGCGGATCAGGCCCGTGCGCGAGGCCACCCACACTGCCAGGCTGCCGTCCTCCAGGCGCGAGGAGGCCAGGTCGTAGATCTCGCTGTTGGCCAGTCCGGTGGCCGGCGTCCAGTAGCGCAGGCCGTCGCGGCGCAGGCGCGCCAGGCCGTCGCCGTACATGGCGATCCACAGTTCCTCGCCGTCGGGCCCGTCGGTGGCCAGCAGGAACTGCACCTGGTTGGGTTCGAGGCCGGGCGCGCGCCAGCGCCGCCAGCCGCGCGTGCCCTCGTCTCGGTACCACAGTCCCTGCGATTCGGTGCCCACCCACAGGCGCGGGTGGCCGCCCAGGCTGGCGGTGTGCGCCAGCGACAGGACCCCTTCGTGCGGCAGGCCGGCGTTGTCCGGGTCGGCCACCCAGCGGC
Organism: Pseudoxanthomonas sp.; assembly: GCA_047606785.1. Taxonomy (GTDB): domain Bacteria; phylum Pseudomonadota; class Gammaproteobacteria; order Xanthomonadales; family Xanthomonadaceae; genus Pseudoxanthomonas_A. The sequence goes on along the minus strand of JASGEB010000115.1, from coordinate 987 downwards.
CCTGCTGGTAGCGCAGCAGGCCGCGGTCCTGGGTCAGCGCCCACAGTTGCCAGCGGCCCTGGCCGTCGCGGGTCTCGGCCAGGCGCACGATCCGCGCGCTCGGCAGGCCGTCGGCCGGGGTGGACACCTGCCAGTGCACGCCGTCGTAGCGGGCCAGGCCGTAGTTGCGCAGTGGCGCCCACAGCGTGCCCTGGTGGTCCAGCAGCAGGCTGTTGACCGGATGCGCCAGGGCCGGGTCGTCCGGGCTGCTCCAGCGCTGGCCGTCGTAGCGCGACAGGCCGGTGTTGGTGGCCGCCCAGGTGAAGCCGTCGCGGTCGGTGCGCACGGCGACGATGATGGTGTCGGGCAGGCCGTTGTAGCTGCCGAAGCGGGTGAAGGTGGGCGCGCCGACATCGCGCAGGTCGAGCGGCCGAACGGGCGTGACGGCGGCCGCCGGCCGGATCGCGGACAGCCACACATACAGAATCGCCAGGGCAACCGCGGCTACCCCCTGTAGTCTGTCGACCCCCATTGCCGCGAGCATACAGGAAGCCCCGTACGGCAGACATCCGCGCAGCCAGGCCGGCACGTACGATGGCCGTGTCGGAACGGGAGAGAACGGATGGCCGTGGCGTTGCGTTGCCGGTGCGGGCGGGTGCAGGGGGAAGCGGAGGTGCCGCGGATGTGGGCGCGCGCGACCTGCTACTGCCGCGACTGCCAGGCGTTCGCCCGCTTCCTCGGCCAGCCCGGCGTGCTTGACGCGCACGCCGGCACCGACATCGTGCCGATGGCGCCGGCCGGGCTGCGCATCACCGCCGGTTTCGACCAAGTGGCCTGCATGTCGCTCTCGCCCAAGGGCCTGCTGCGCTGGTACGCGGCCTGTTGCCGCACGCCGCTGGCCAACACCCTGCGCACGCCCGGCCTGCCCTACGTCGGCCTGGTGGCCGCCTGCGTGGCCGACCGCGCCGCGCTGGACGCCGCCGTCGGCCCGGCCGCGCGAGCGGTGCT
>JASGEB010000114.1:0-24257 GCA_047606785.1 Pseudoxanthomonas sp. | reverse complement strand
TGCGATCCAGTGCCATCAGGCGCATCTCCTCCAGCGCCGACCGCGATACCCTACGTCCGTCTCTCTTCATGTCGGGTTGGACAGCGGATGTCGGCATTTGTTCCCTAATTCACTAACTTATGAGTAAGCTGGCAGGATCGTTCTGTCTCGTTCGGCCCTTGGACGCCACTTCGGCCCTCCTGCTCAGGCAAGCCGCCACACTGATCGGGCAGGGTCCCGCCCAGCGCGCGGCGGCGATCGATTGCCTGCGGCGGTTGCTGATGCGCTGCCCGGAGCATGCCGACAGCTGGTTCAACCTCGGCTACCTACTGCGCCAGGACGGCGACTTCGAAGCCGCGCTGCAGGCCTATGCCCAGGCCCTGCGCCACGGCGTGGCCGAGCCGCAGGAAGCCCACCTCAACCGCGCGGTGATCTATTCCGACCATCTGCATCGGCACGAGCAGGCCAAGGCCGAACTGGCCGCCGCGCTGGCCATCGCGCCGCACGACCTGCCGGCACTGCTGAACCTGGGCAACCTGCACGAGGAGCAGGGCGAGCGCGACCAGGCCATCGCCTGTTACCAGCGGATGCTGGCGATCGTGCAATCGGCACCGGCGCAGCCGCAGCGCCAACTCGCGCTGGAGGCGCTGGCGCGGCTGGCGCACCTGCAGCCGCCGGCCTCGGCGCAGGATCCGCTGTTGACGCAACTGCGGCAGGCCGCCGAGGCAAACGGCGTCGACGACTCCACCCGCGCCAACCTGCTGTTCGCGCTCGGCCGCGCCTGCGATGGCCTAGGCTTGGCGGACCCGGCCTTCGCCGCCTTCGCCCGGGCCAAGCATTGCGCCCACCGGCGCGCACCGGCGTATTCGGCAGCGCACGCCGAAGCCCGGATGCAGCGGCTGATCGCGGCGTTCGCGCAGCCGCAGCCCGAGCATGCGGCCGACCAGGCCGCCCCCGTGCCCGTGTTCATCTGCGGCATGTTCCGTTCCGGCTCGACCTTGCTGGAGCAGGCCCTGGCCGCGCATCCGCAGGTGGCCGCCGGCGGCGAACTGGAGATCCTGCCGCGCATGCTGGCCGGCCCGCTGGCGCCGTTCCCGGACACGATGGGCAGGCTCGCCGCCGGCGATCTGGCGCAACTGGCCGCGCGCTATCGCCGCGAACTGGCCCGCAGTGTGGCGCTGCCGCCGGACGTGCGCTGCTTCACCGACAAGCGTCCCGACAACTTCCTGCTGATCGGCCTGATCAAGCGCCTGTTCCCGGCCGCCAGGATCGTCCACAGCGTGCGCAACCCGCTGGACAACGCCCTGGGCATCTTCATGCAGCACCTCAATCCGCGCGCCTTCCCCTATGCCGGCCGGCTACAGGACATCGGCCACTATTACGGCCAGCACGAACGGCTGATGCGGCACTGGCAGGCGCTGTACCCGGAGTCGATCCACCGCTTCGACTACGACGCCTACGTGGCGCGGCCGCGTGAAACCCTCTCCGAGTTGCTGCGCTTCCTCGGCCTGGACTGGGACGAGCGCTGCCTGTCCGCGCACGCACTGAAGAACGCGGTCAGGACCGCCAGCTACTGGCAGGTACGGCGCTCGCTGTACACCGACGCCTCGGGGCGCTGGCGACGCTACGCGCAGCACCTCGGCCCGCTGCGCGAGGCGCTGCGGCGAACCGGCGTCACCGTATCGGACTAGAGCGCGTCGGTACTCTGCCGGTAGGCCTGGATCGCCATTTCCATCGCATCGACCATCTCGCGCTCGGCGGCCGACAGCAGCGGGTTCCAGACGTCGAAGATCATTACCACGCGCAACCGGTCGCTGTCGTTGCGCGCCTCGTGCTCGATGCTGTCGTCGAACACCATGACCTTGCCCGGCTGCCACTGCCGGCGTTCGTAGCCGACCCGCAGCTGGCATTGGTCCGGCACGATCAGCGCCAGGTGCGCGACCAGGCGCGCGTTGGTCTCGCCGGTGTGCGGCGGGATGTGGGTGTGCGGCGCCAGCGCCGAGAACATCGCATTGGGACAGACGCCGCTGATCGTGGCCGCGTCCACCTGGCGCAGCGCCGCGGCGGTCTGCGGGCACTGCGCCAGGTTCTCTTCCACCGGCTTGCCGTGCGCCCACAGGTGCAAGGAGCTCCACGCCGGATTGTGGTTGAGCTGCTGCCACTGATTCACCGGCGTTCCTGCTGCATAGGCCACATAGGGCTGGAACCCCGGCAGATCGCGTGCAATCAGGCTTTCCAGCTCGACGCGGATCGCATCGGCCCGGCTTTCCAGTTCCGGGATCCAGTCGAACATCTCCGCCGGGTAGAACGGCAGGGCCGGCAACCGCGGCACGTACAGGCTGTTGCACTCACAGTGATAGGGCTTGCTGCGGCCGGCCATGATCGCGACCGCCTCGTCCCAACGGCTGCTCTGCGCCACGTCCAGCAGTTCACGGCGGCTGGCGACGCGCTCGGCCAGATAGTCGAACAGTTGCTGGGCGTCGGCCTCGACCGCCTGGCGCGCATGCGCCAACTTCTGGCGCAGCAGCGGCGGCCATTGCGGCTCGGGCGGGGCGATCTTCAACGCGTCCCGGTACACGCCGGCCGCAAGCCGGGACTTGCGCCGGTCCTCCAGGAACTCGGCCTTGGCCAGCAGACCGGCCAGGAAATAGGGATCGATGGTCAGCGCCGCGATGATCGCCTCCCATTCCGATTCCGAGGCGCCGAGCTGGCGGTGGACCATGGCGACGGTCAGCGGGATCGTCGGATCGGAAGGCGCAGCCGCGCGTGCGGCCTGCAGCAGTGCCAGCGCCGCGCGCGGATCGCCGCGCTGGAAGGCATGCACGCCCAGGCTGTAGAGCGCCTGCGGGTGGTCCGGCGCCAGCGCCCGCACCTGCGTCCACAGCCGCTCGGCCTCCTGCCAGCGTCCCGCCGCCGCCGCGGACGCGGCCGCCTCGGCCAGTGCCACCACCCGATCGCGCATGCCGGCTCCCCGATGCCGAAGGACGACCGGCCCGGCCTGCCGCCCGGAACCGATCGCGTTTCCTGACACCCTCCGGCGACAGTGTTCCATCCCCGCCGGAACTTGCATAGCCTCCCCCGAAAGAGAGTCCGGGGCAGCGGCGGGAGGGTGCCGCCTACTGGGCGGCCGACGTCGCCGGCGGACCGGCTTCGGCCTTGGCCAGCAGCGCCTCCACCGAGGCGGTGGTGATCGGGTGGTAGCCGGGTCGGGCCTTGGCGAAGGTCTCCCTGGCGAAGGCCAAGCCTTCGGGCGTCTTCGCCAGTTCGGCGTAGATCGGCATGATCAGCTTGCGCCGGCCGACGCGCTGGATGAATTCGCCGGCCGCCGGCCAGGCGTCCTTGTCGCCGCTGCGGATCGCCAGTGGGTACCAGCGCATGGCGATCTCACCATTGGGCGTGCCGGTGAAGTGGTAGGCCTCGTCCAGCTGCTTGATCTGCTCGGGTTTGAGCGTATCGCCCATGCCCTCGATGAAGTGCACCCACTGCTGGGTCACCCATTGATCGGTGACCTGCCCGTCCGGCAGCTTGCCGCTGCCCGACCAGGCGATGCGCGCGGTGTCCACCAGGGCGAAACCTCGCGACTGCGCCTTCTGCGCGAAGGCCGGGATGCCCGGCTGGTCGAGCCAGGCATCCAGCTCGGCCGCGCTGACCGCGTTGGGGCTCTTGGCCAGCAGGTTCTTCTTCAGGTAGTCGACGAAGTCGTCGGTGGTGGCGCTCTGGAAGGCATGGCTGTCGAACCAGCCCTTCAGGAACGGGTCGAACACCGGCCGGCCGAAGCGCTGCTCCAGGAACTGCAGGAACCAGGCGCCCTTGACGTAGGCGATCTCGCTGGCCGAGTCGTCCGGGTCGTCGCCGGCGGCCAGCGGCGGCAGGCGCAGCAACTGGGCCTGCGGCGGCAGGTCCTTGAGCTCGTTGGCGGCCAGTTCGGTCTGGTCGATCTGGCGCTCCATCTCGGCCATCTCCTGGCCGTACAGCGCCTCGGTGACGCGGCCCTGCACGTAGGTGGTGAAACCCTCGTTGAGCCAGATGTCCTTCCACGATGCATTGGTCACCAGGTTGCCCGACCACGAATGCGCCAGCTCGTGGGCGACCAGCGACACCAACGACTTGTCGCCGACGATCACGGTCGGGGTGGCGAAGGTCAGGGTCGGATTCTCCATGCCGCCGAAAGGGAACGACGGCGGCAGCACCAGCAGGTCGTAGCGGCCCCAGCGGTACGGGCCGTACAGCGACTCGGTGGTGGCGATCATCTTCTCGGTGTCCTCGAACTCCTTGGCCGCCTTGTCGGCCATCGCCGGCTCGGCCCACACGCCGCTGCGCGGCCCGGTCGGGCGGAACACCAGGTCGCCGGCGGCGATCGCCAGCAGGTAGGACGGGATCGGATGCTCCATGCGGAAGCGATAGTCGCCGGTGCGCTGGGCCTTGGGATCGCTGTTGGCGCTCATCAGCACCATCACGTCCGGGCGCGAGACGATGTGCGCGCTGTAGGTGAAGCGCACCCCCGGGGTGTCCTGCAGCGGCACCCAGCTGCGCGCGTGGATCGCCTCGGACTGGCTGAACATGAAGGGCAGCTGCTTGCCCTCGGTCATCGCCGGTTCCAGCCACTGCAGGCCCGAGGCGGTCGGCGCGGTGCGGTAGGTGATCCGCACTTTCGGGTCGCGCTGCGGAACGTCGATGGTCAGCTTGCTGCCGAGCACCTTGTCCGGGTCGGCCAGCCGGTACTGCAGCGGCGCCCAGGCACTGCCCGCGGCGTCGCCGCCCTCGACCTTGTCGATGCCCAGTTCGCGGGTATCCAGCACCAGCGCGGCGGCCTTGGGGTCCTTCCAGTCCAGGGTGTAGGTGGCGGTGCCGGCCAGGGTCTTGCCGTCGAAGTCCAGCTTCAGGTCCAGCGCCAGGTCCTTGATCGCCACCTTGCCGGGCTCGGCGTAGGAGGTCTCGTCATGCGCGCGCGGCGGCGGCGCGGCGGCGGGCTTGGCCGGAGCGGTGGCGGCGGCTTCCGGCTCGGGGGCTTTGGAGCAGCCCGCCGCCAGCACGGCGGCGGACAGGCACAACACGACGGCGCGCATCGGGACTTCCTGCGACAAGGGACTCCAAGCTTACCCTTCGCCATCATCCCGATGCGCGGCGGCCGGCACGCCGCGGCGGATATTCCCGGCGTTTACATCGCTTGAACGGCAGCGCCGACAGACTCGCTGCAGAACCGAGCAATGGAATGTCGCGATGACCGCTTGCCGCCACCTGGCCGCCGGCCTGTTCCCGCTCCTGATGCTGGCGCTGGGCGCCTGTTCGCAATCGCAGCCTACGCCGACCGAAGCCGCGACCGCATCGGACACCGCCGCGTCGAAAGACCGACCCCTCGACCCACAGGCCGAAGCCAAGCACTACTACCAGCAGTTGGTCGCGCAGTACGGCCAGGACTATGCCGCCTGCGGCCCGAGCGAGCGTACCCTGCCGCAGGAATGCGCAGCCGCCAAGGACATCCCCGGTGCCGGCCGCGCCATCGGCAGCAACGTGCTGCTGATGCTCGACGCCTCCGGCTCGATGGCCGCGCGCATCGGTGGCCAGACCAAGATGCAGGCCGCGCAGGACGCCCTGAGCCGCTTCGCCGCCACGCTGCCGGCCGCCGCCAACGTGGCGCTGCGGGTCTACGGCCACACCGGCAACAACAAGGAAAGCGGCAGGGCCGAGTCCTGCGCCGGCAGCGCTCTGCTGTATCCCTTCCAGAAGGGCGACGCCGGCAGGTTCGAGGCCGCCATCCGCAGCTTCCGGCCGACCGGCTGGACGCCGCTCGCCGCCTCGCTGGACGCGGCCGTGCACGACTTCGCCGGCGCGCCCGCGCGCGACGGCGCCAACGTGGTGTACGTGGTCTCCGACGGCATCGAGACCTGCGGCGGCGACCCGGTGGCCGCGGCGCGCCGGCTGCACGAATCGGACATCGATGTGGTGGTCAACGTGGTCGGCTTCGACGTCGACGCGCAGGCCGCGCAGCAGCTGGAGGCGGTGGCGAAGGCCGGCGGGGGCGAGTACCTGGCGGCGAGTTCGGGCGGCGATCTGGACCGGATCTTCAGCGAGCGCTGGACCGAGGCGCAGAAACGCTACAACTGCGTTTTCGACGAACAGCAACGCGCCTACAACCAGACTTTCGACGCACAGCAGAAACGCTACAACTGCCTGTTCGACAAGGCGCAGAAGGAATACAACGACATCTTCGACCATGCCCAGCACGAGTACAACGCCACCTTCGACACGAGTCAGAAGGAATACAACGATCGCTGGGAAGAACTGCAAAAGGATGATTCGATCGATCCGGACAAGCGCAGTGCCCTGCAGCAGCAAGCCGACTCCAGGCGCGCGGCCATCCAATCGCTCGCGGATGCCAAGCGCAAATACGCCCAGCGACAAGCGGACGCCAAGCGCGAAAGCATCCAGAAGCCGGCGGACGAGGAGCGCACGCGCGTGCAGGGCACGGCCGACGAGGATCGTGCACGGGCACAGCGGGCCGCCGACGAAGCGCGCGGACAGGCGCAGGACGCGGCCGAGCAGGAGCGCGACGCCGGTCGGCAGCGCTGACGCCGGCACCCGGTTCCAGGCCATGCACAGCACGCACGGCGCACCGATCCTTGCCGCGGTCGGCCTGCTGTTCCTGGTGGCCGGCATGGCGTTCGTCCGCAGTGGATTCCGGTTCCGGCGGCGGCCCGACCGCGCTGGCTGGCACCGCGCCGAGGGCACGATCGTCGGCTACCGGCCGGGGCCGTGGATGGGCCCGCCCGGCGAGCAGGAGCGATTGCTCTTCCCGGTCGTGCGCCATGTGCTGCCGGATGGCTCCGAACGGGAGTTCGTGAACCCGACCACGATCGACACCGGCCTGTACCGTACCGGCATCAGACGGCCGATCCTGGTGAACCCGGCCGATCCGTCGCAGGCGGAACTGGCCGGTTCCAACGCGGTTCGCGGCTACCTCGGATGCGGCCACGCCGCGCTCGGAGCGATCTCCTGCGCGATAGGCGCGGCGGCGCTGGCGGCCGCCGTCCTGCTGTCCGTATACGCCCGGTGAGGCAGGTTCAGACCTTCCAGCCGTCGTGGATGGCGACGATGCCGGCCGACAGGTTGGTGTAGCGGCAGCGCTCGAGACCGGCCTGCTCCATCATCGCCTTCAATTCTTCCTGCGGCGGGTGCTTGCGGATCGATTCGGCCAGGTACTGGTAACTGTCGGCGTCGCCGGCGAACAGCTTGCCCAGCTTCGGCAGCACCTGGAAGGAGTGGAAGTCGTAGATCGGCTTGAACCAGTCGACCTTCACCTGCGAGAACTCCAGCACCCGCGCCTGCCCGCCGACCTTGAGCACGCGCTGCATCTCGCGCAGGGCGGCGTCCTTGTCGGTGACGTTGCGCAGGCCGAAGGCGATGGTCACCAGGTCGAAGCTGGCGTCCGGGAACGGCAGCGCCTCGGCGTTGCACTGCACGTAGTCCAGCCCGGCCACCAGGCCGCGGTCGGTCAGGCGGTCGCGGCCGACACCGAGCATGCCGGCGTTGATGTCGCCCAGCACGATCCGGCCCTGCGGCCCCACCCGCGGCTTGAGCAGGGCGGCGATGTCGCCGGTGCCGCCGGCCAGATCTAGCACCGCATCGCCCGGCCGAACTTGCGCGGTGGCGGCGAAGTAGCGCTTCCACACCCGGTGGATGCCCAGGCTCATCAGGTCGTTCATCAGGTCGTACTTGCCGGCGACCGAGGTGAACACCTGCCCCACCAGCTTCTGCTTGTCGCGCGCGGCCACGCTGCGGAAGCCGAAGTGGGTGGTGCCGGACTTGTAGGGGGATTCGCTCATGGCCGGCATTATTGCACCGGCACGGCAGCGCGGCGGGCGGCGGACGCGGCGCGCGCGGCGGGCGGTAGGATGCCCTGCCCCCGACCGGCCGAGCCCGCCATGACCCAGATCGCCACGCCCGACTACCATGTCTTGCTGCAGACCGCCATCGCCGAAGCCCGCCAGGGCCTGGCCGAGGGCGGCATCCCGATCGGCGCGGCGCTGTACCGCGGCGACGGCAGCCTGCTCGGCTGCGGCCACAACCGCCGCGTGCAGGAGGGCGACCCGTCGATCCACGGCGAGACCGACGCCTTCCGCAAGGCCGGCCGCCAGCGCTCGTACAAGGACACGATCATGGTCACCACCCTGGCCCCGTGCTGGTACTGCAGCGGCCTGGTGCGCCAGTTCGGCATCGGCACCGTGGTGGTCGGCGAGTCGGTCACCTTCCAGGGCGGCATCGACTGGCTGCGCGAGGCCGGCGTCAAGGTGATCGACCTGCACGACCAGGAATGCATCGACCTGCTCGGCGGCTTCATCGAGAAACACCCCGAGGTGTGGAACGAGGACATCGGCGAGGAGTGAGCCCACTTCCGGTTCGCCAAAAAAGACGAGGGCCGGTTGGCGCCGGCCCTCGAATCGGGAAGCTGCCGACCCGGCTACCTCAGCGGATCGGATCGATGTTGAAGGCGCCGAAGTCCACGCCCAGGTCCCAGCCCTTGCCGGTGCCGGCCACCGACAGCGACACGTTGCCCTTGGTCATGACCTGGGCCTTGGTGGACTTCTCGGCGCCGGCGTGCGCCTCGGCGGCGGCGTAGCTGCCCAGGGTCTCCTTGATGTCGTGCACGCTGGAAAACTGGCCGTAGCCGTTGATCTTCGACTTGCCGATGGTCAGGCCGCCGCCGCGCGTGCTGAGCTTGACCTTCATGCGCTGGCCGTTGTCGCAGGTGATGGTGCCGCTGCCGTCGGAGGTCTTGTAGATCGCCGACCAACCGGACAGGTAGAACTTGATCTTGCAGGTGGTGGCCGCGTGCGACGGCGCGGCGACGGCGGCGAGCGCCAGGGTGGAAGCCAGGGCGATGGTGCGGATCATGGACGACCTCCTCACAGGAACTGGGAAGGAACACAGCATGCGCACGCATCGCGTTCATGCCAGGCGAAATCCGCGGCCGTGGCCGCCCCCGTTCAGCGGCCAGCAGACCGCGCCGAGCAGCCCTGCGGCCGCGCGCCTTCGGCGGATGCGACGGCCCGTCCCTAGGGCGTAGCCGCGGTGAGGTAGTGCAGCGGCAGACTGGCCGCGCCAATGCTCAGGCTGGACGCCGACAACCGCGAGACCACCACGTCGGGCATGACGAATTCGGCCGGCAGCATCCCCGGCAGCCGCTGCCGCACCCGCTCCGCCAGCAGGCGCATGAGCTTGTCCGGGATCAGCCCGTTGAACACGATCGCCTCCAGGTCCAGCGCCACCGCCAGGAACTTGCACAGGTCGTGCAGGCACGGGTACACCCGTTCGGCCCAGCCGTCGAGCAGGTGGCCGGGAATGTCCTCGATCACGATGTCGCGCACGTGGCGCGGCGGCTCAGCCAGGCGTTCGCCCAGGTACAGCAGCAGGTCGCGCCCGGAAGGACGGATCCCTAAGTAAGGGAACAGGCCGCCGAATTCGCCGGCGCGGCCGCGCGCGCCGCGGTAGGGGCGGCGGCCCAGGATCAGCCCGCCGCCGAAGCCATAGGCGAAGTGCAGCACCGCGAAGTTGCCCAGCTGCTGCCCTTCGCCGTAGTACATCTCCGCCAGCGTCGACGCCTTGGAACTGTTCTCCAGCCAGCAGGGCAGGCCCAGCGCATCGGTGAAGAACGCCTGCAGGTCCAGTTGCCGCCAGTCTTCCAGCTCGTCCGGCAGGTCGTTGCCGCCACTCGGGCGCACCCCGGAGCCGTACACGCCCAGGGCCATGCCCGGCATCGAGACGCCGGCGCCGAGCAGCTGCTGGCGCGGGATCCCAGCCTCGACCAGCAGGTCCTCGAGCATCCGCGCGGCGAGCGGGCCGATCAGCGCCGGCTCCAGCGACCCGAGCGGCAGCGTCGCGCTGGCGCAGACCCCGCCCTCCATGTCGGTGATGCAGCCGGCCAGGTACTCGGTCTGCAACGCGATGCCGGCGGCATAGGCGCCGCGGGCGTTGAGCCGCACCAGCTGCGCCGGCTTGCCGCGCTGGCCATCGCGGACCTTGTCCGCCTCGACCACCAGTCCGCGCTCGAGCAGCTGCTGGATCAACCGGGACAGGGTCGGCGGCGCCAGGTCGGTTTCCCGCGCCAGCTCGGCGCGCGATATCGCCCCCCGATAGCGGATCGCGTCCAGCACCCGCTGCTCGCTCCAGGCCAACCCCAGGTCTTTCGACGCATCCGCCATTTTACTTCCCTATCGGACCATATCATGGCCATCGAGCGGACAAAATACGGACAAGGCCGCGACAAATCAATTGAAACCTGGGTGAAACACCCGGCAAATATATTCCCTTTCGGAATTTAATTGCTTACGTCACTGCACGCCCGATCGCGCCGCCGCGACCACGGTCCGCCCGCGCCGGCCGCCCCGGCTGCGCCAGCGCCGCGGCGGAGCATCCGACCCTCATCGCCCCCCCCAGAACCGAAGCCATGACCCCTTTCCTCGATCGCGATCCGGCTGCAACGCCCAGTGGCCTCCTTCCCCGCCGTCACGCGCCGAGCATCGGCGGGCAACGCGCCGGCAACGGCCGGTTGCCGCAGCTGTGCCTGTTGAGCCTGGTGATCTCCGCCGCGACCGGGACCAGCCCGGTGGCGATCGCCGGCGACTCCCCCGCGACCGATGCCGCGAACGAATCAAGCGATGCCGCGGCCGCGCTGAAGGTTTCCCGCAACAAGGAGGCCGACAAGGTCTCCACGCTCGACGCGGTGTCGGTGAAGGCCGATGCCAAGGACCTCAACAGCCAGATATCGACCAAGCGCGATCAGAGCGTCACGGTCGACTCGCTGGACAACCAGAGCATCCAGGTCCACGCGCAGGACGACTCGATCGCCTCCCGGCTGATGACCGCGCCCGGCGTCAGCGTCACCCGCGACGAGGACACGCCCCGCTACATCACCGTGCGCGGGATCGACTCGAGCCTCAACAGCACCACGCTGGACGGTATCACCCTGGCCTCGGTCGGCGACGAGGGCAGCGGTTCGCGCTCGATCAACCTGCAGCTGATCCCCAGCGAGATCGCCGACCGCATCGACATCTACAAGACCTTCTCGGCCGAGCAGAATCCCGATGGCATCGGCGCCCAGATCAACCTGGTCAGCGGCAGCGCCTTCGACCATCCCAAGAATTCGCTGCACCTGGACAGCAACGTCAACTACCACGATCTTCGCGGCGACAACGGCTATAACTCGCAATCGGGCATCGAGTCGCCGTGGGGGAAAGGCCTGAGCGCGAAATACTCGACCGTGTTCGGCCCCGCCGACGACTTCGGCATCACCGTCTCCGGCCACGAGCAGGAGTTCAACGGCAACCAGAACAAGCTATTCCAGACCACCCAGTACTTCTACGACGGATCGGGCAACTACATCTCCTCGCCCTCCGCCGCGAACGGCTGGAACGGCAAGGCGAGCCCGTACAACATCGCCTACTACATGGACAACCGCCGCACCAAGACCTACGGCGGCTCGGCCAAGCTCGAGTGGTGGCCTGCGAAGGGACCGTTCAAGGCGTCGTTGATGGCGTACGACTACGGCATGGACGAGCGGCGCACCGAGAACGGCTACCAGATATACACCGAGCAGGGCGTGACCGGGCAGACCGACACCTCCGGCACCGAGCAGGTGAAGAGCCTCAACGCGATCTACGGCAACAAGAACTGGTCGCGCAACAACCGCGGCGTGCTCGGCAACGTGAGCTGGGTCGAGGACGACAACCGGCTCAACCTCGCCGCCGGCTACACCCGGGAGCGGGTCAGGGTGATGCAGCAGAACATCACCCTGACCGCATCGCCCAGCGACACCTACCTGGACTACGCATCGGCCGGGAAGGGCGAGATCTTCAACATGACCTCGCTGTCCGACCCCTCGGTGATCCGCTCCTCCGAGTACGACATCAGCACCGCCAACCAGAAGTACACCCAGTCGGTGGCGTCGATGGGCGACATCCGCCTCGACTTCTCCAGGAACACCGGCCCCGGCGCCGAGGGCTTCGGCGTCGCCGCCGGCGCCGAATACAAGGTCCTCGACCTGTCCAGCGACTACACCAACGTCATCTACGACACCGGCGCGGACTATAGCGGCTACCTGTACTACCCTTCCTACAAGTTCCCCAAGTCCAACTACGCGCTGCCGTTCTTCGACTACAAGAAGTTCATCGCGGCCGGCGGCTGGTCCAACCTGGCCGTTGACGGGGACGAGTCCAGCTACGAGAGCCAGGCGTCGGACTTCGACTACCGCGAGAAGGTCGGCGACGCCTACGTCTCGCTGCACTACGCCAACCCGGTCGTGGAGGCGGTACTCGGCCTGCGCTACGACGACACCCGCTACGTCTCGCATGCGCCGGCGATCGCCGACGACAGCATCTCCGGGATGGCCAAGAACACCGGCAGCTACAAGCTGCCGCTGCCGTCCTTCAACCTGGTCGCCCACGTCAGCGACAACACCAACCTGCGCCTGAGCCTGAGCCGCACCATCGGCCGGCCGACGCCCTCGTACATCGCCCAGGCGGAATCGTCCAGCTACGACGAGGACACCGGCACCACCACCATTAGCAAGGGCAACCCCGACCTGAAGCCGGAAAAGTCCTTCAACATCGACGCGTCGATCGAGCGCTACTTCAACGACAACAACGGCTACATCTCGCTGGCCTGGTTCAGGAAGAACATCCAGGACACGATCTTCCAGATGGATACCGACTCGGCCGACGCCAGCGGTGCCATCACCACCACCGAGCAATACCAGAACGCGAGCAAGGCGTCGATCCAGGGCGTCGAGCTGTCGTTCGTCAACCGCGGCCTGGCCTACTGGGGCCAGACCTTCGACCTGCTGTTCAACGCTACCCACATGGACGGCAAGATGAGCTACACCAACACCGACGGCAGTTCGAGGACGGTGTACCAGCTCACCAACCAGCCGAAGAACGTGGCCAATCTCGGCGTTTCCTGGCATATGCCGTGGTTCCGCAGCACCTTGACCGTGGCGGAGAACTATACCGGCCGCTACATCATCGGCTTCGGCTCCAGCTCCTGGCAGGACCGGGGCTTCCGCGGGCGCTTCGTCACCGATGCGTCGTGGACCTCCCGCATCGACGATCACTGGTCGGTGGTGCTGACCGCCTCGAACCTGTTCAACAAGGACCAGTACGAGACGCTCGGCGACAACTACCAGTTCATGCGCAACCTCAACAACTACGCGTGCACCTATTACCTGCACCTGAAGTACGACTTCAATTGAGGCCAGGCCATGCCGCAACCGTTTCCGCACCGGTCTCGCCCACGGACAACCCGCTTGAACAAGCCACGCGGCAACAAGCTGCTGGCGGTAGCGCTGCTCGCCGGCGCCTGGGCGGCGGCCGGGACCGCCCAGGCCTGGGGCGGTCGCGGGCATGCGGCGATCGCCGCGGCCGCGATCGACACCCTGCCCGACGACGGCCCGGTGTTCCTCAAGCGCTCGCGCGACTATATCGCCGCCTCGGCCGGCACCCCGGACAGCTGGCGCGGCGAATCGGAGCCGTTCCTCAAGATCGACGAGGATCCCAACCACGGCTGGTTCCGCGAGCAGTTCGCCTTCATGAAGCACCCGCCCCGCTCGCGCTACGCCTTCGTGCTGGCGCTGTATAAGCAGCGGCAGCGCATCGCCGCCAGCGACCCGGAACTGGCGCGGCGGATGAACGTGCGTTGGACCGGCACCCTGCCCTACGCCGCGGTCGAAGGCTACCAGCGCCTGGTCGCCAACATGCGGCAATGGCGCGCGACCCGAGCGCGCGGCGAATCGACCGCGTTCCTGGAGCAGAGCTGCGCGTTCTACGCGACCTGGCTGGCGCACTACATCGGCGACGGCGCGCAGCCGTTGCACAGCAGCATCCACCACGACGGCTGGCAGGGTCCCAACCCGCACGGCTACACCCGCGATCCGTCGATCCACGGCCGCTTCGAATCGGAGTACGTCGAGATGATCGGCCTGGACGAGCGCGACCTGAGCTCGCGCTACGGCGCGCCGACGCACCAGCAGGGCGACGTGTTCGAGCAGATCCTCGCCTTCCTAGACGATTCGCGCGGCCGGGTCGAGCAGATCTACCGGCTGGACAAGCGCGGCGCGTTCGCTGACCCGCAGGACCGCGAGGCGCGCGAAGCGGTCTACGTCAGCGCCGCCGCCGGCGCCGCGATGCTGCGCGACCTGATCTACCGCGCCTGGCGCGAGAGCGCGCTGCCGCCGCCGGCGCCCAGCCGCCCGGGCCCGGTCGATCCGGACAACCCCGGCTACGATCCGGAGACCGGCTCGGCGCCGGCGCCGCGCTCGCCGCAGATGTAGCCGCAGCGGCGGCCATCCCCTTCGATCCCCAGCGAGACCCGACCCGTCCATGTTCCCATCCAGAAGCTTCGATCCGCGCCCGGCCCTGCTGCTGGCGCTATGCCTGGCGCTGCTCGGCGCCAGCGCCGGCCTGCACGCCCGGCCGGCGGCCGGCGACGGCCTGCGGGTGATGAGTTTCAATGTCCGCTACGCCGCCGCCGACGACGGCATCAACGCCTGGGAGAAGCGCCGCGGCCTGACCGCCAAGACCGTCCTGCTCCGGCATCCGGACATCCTCGGCACCCAGGAGCTGCTGCTGCGCCAGGCCCGCTACCTGCAGGCCGCGCTGCCCGGCTACGCCTGGTTCGGCAAGGGCCGCAACGGCGACGAGGTCGATGACAACGACAACGAGCACATGGGCGTGTTCTACAACACCAAGCGCCTGAAGCTGCTCGAGCACGGCGACTTCTGGTACTCGGACACGCCCGACGTCCCCGGCAGCAGCAACTTCGGCCAGTCGATGCCGCGCATGGCGACCTGGGCGCGGTTCCGCGACCTGCGCAGCGGGCGCCGCTTCTATTTCTTCGACACCCATTTCCCGCACCGCCCGGAAGCCGCGCCGCTTCGCGTCCGCTGCGCCCGGCTGCTGCTGGCGCGGATCGCCCGGCTGGCCGCGGACGAGCCGGTGATCGTGACCGGCGACTTCAACAGCGGCCCGGACACCGACGCGCACCGGCTGTTGACCGCGACCCTGCGCGACGCCTGGGAATCGGCGCCGCGGCGGACTGGTCCGGAGCGGACCGTGCACGCGTTCACCGGCACACCGACCGAGCGGATCGACTGGGTGCTCTTCCGCAGCCTGGAAATAGCCGGGATGGAGACCGTGACCGATCACGCCGGAGCGCTATATCCTTCCGATCACTTCGCCGTGGTCGCCGATCTCGCCTGGCCATCGCCACCGACCGCGACCGCGCCGGGGCCCTGACCCGGCCAGCACATCCCGCGATGCCGTCAATACCCGACACCCGCCTCCGGCCGCCGCTGCGCGCCGCCGCCTGCAGGTCGTCGCGCGGGTGCCCGGGCCTGTCGTTGCTGGCACTCCTCACCCTGGCATCGCCCTTCGCCTGCTCGGCGCAGGCCGCGTTCTTCAACTCGTTCGAGGCGCCGCCACCGCACTGGACGCCGCCGGCCGCCGACGGCCTGCGGCTGGAGATCGGCCCAGGCCCCGACGCCCCGTACGCGGCCAAGGCGAAGGCCGGCTACAGCGGCGGGCAGGCGCTGCACTACCGCGGAAACGGCGGGCGCGTGCGGCTGTTCGCCGTGGACGTGCGCGTCGATGAAGACACCACGCTGTCGTGGCTGGTGCTGCCCGAGATCGTCGGCGACGACACGATTGCCTCGACCTACATCTCCCTCGACGCGGTGCTGGACGATGGCACCCGCGTTTCATCGACGCCGGCGCGCGACCAGCACGGCATCGCCCTCGGCGCACGCGCGCAGGGCGACTCGAACACGCTGTATCCGCAGCAGTGGGCGCGCAAGTCGGTCCGGCTCGGGGACGTGCAGGCGCTGCGCGGCCGGCATGTGACGGCGATCGAACTGGAACTCGGCCCGGACGGCGGCCGCAGCGCCCAGGGCTGGCTGGACGACGTGTTCCTCGGCGAGGCGCCCGTCGCCGAACGCCACTCCCCCAGCGACTGGGTGGTCACCACGCGGGGCACCCAGAGCAACGGCCGTTTCTCGAGGGGCAACAACATCCCGGCGACGGCGGTTCCGCACGGCTTCAATTTCTGGACGCCGGCAACCGATGCCGGCACCCTTGGCTGGCTGTACAGCTGGAACGAGCGCAACGGCTCGGACAACCGCCCGCGCCTGCAGGCGCTGTCGCTCAGCCACCAGCCGAGCCCGTGGATGGGCGATCGCCAGACCTTCCAGGTGATACCGTCGCTGGACCGCGGCGTGCCCGAGGCCGATCGCGCCAGGCGCGCATTGGCGTTCTCGCACGAATCCGAGCTGGCACGGCCGCATGAATATCGCGTGCGACTGGACGACGGCATCGGCGTGGCGCTGGCGCCCACGGATCATGCGGCGCTGTTCGAGTTCACCTTCCCGGCGAGCGGCGAGGCCAACCTGCTGTTCGACAACGTCGATGCGCGCGGCGGCCTGACCCTGGACGAACGCACGCAGACGCTATCCGGCTACACCGACGTGCGCAGCGGCCTGTCCACCGGCGCCACGCGCATGTTCGTGTACGCCCGCTTCGACACGCCCTGGCAGCGCAGCGGCCAGATCGACACCGGCCGTCCCACCGGCTACGTGAAGTTCGTCGAGGGCAGCCGCAAGGTGGTCATGCGCATCGCCACCTCGCTGATCTCGCTCGAACAGGCCAGGCACAACCTGGCGCTGGAACTGCGCCAGGACGACTCGGTGGACAGCGTCGCGGCGCGCGCGAAGGCACAGTGGGATGCACTGCTGGGACGCGTCGACGTCGACGGCGCCAGCGAGGACCAGCGCGTCACGCTGTATTCCAGCCTCTATCGCCTGTTCCTGTATCCCAACACCGGCTCCGAGAACGCCGGCACCGCCGCCACACCCGACTGGCGCTACGCCAGCCAGTTCAGCGCAGACGACGAGGCCGCCCAGGGCAATGCCGAACGCAGCTTCGCGCCGGTGCGCGACGGCAGGGTCTACGTCAACAACGGTTTCTGGGACACCTTCCGTACCGTCTGGCCGGCCTACGCGCTGCTCGATCCGGGAGGCGCCGGCGACCTGGTCGCCGGTTTCCTCGAACAGTACCGCGCCGGCGGCTGGGTGGCGCGCTGGTCCTCGCCCGGCTACGCCGACCTGATGGTGGGCACCAGCTCGGACGTGGCCTTCGCCGACGCCTGGGCCAAGGGCATCGGCGGCTTCGATCCCGTCCTGGCCTACGAGGCCGCGCTGAAGAACGCCACCGTGGTGCCGCCGGACCGGCACGTCGGGCGCAAGGGCATGGCGCGCGCCACCTTCCTGCGCTACGTCGATGCCGAAACCGATGGCGGCATGTCCTGGACGCTGGAGAATGCCCTCGACGACTTCGGCATCGCCACCCTCGCGCAGGGTCTGGCCGTGCAGGCCGCCGCGGCGTCGGACCGGCAGCGCTACGCCGAGGAAGCCGAATATTTCCGCTACCGCGCTGCCGGTTACGCCGGCATGTTCGACCGCGGGATCGGCTTCTTCCAGGGACGCGATGCGGACGGCGGCTGGCGGCTGCCGGCCGCGGACTACGACCCGCGCGTCTGGGACAACGACTACACCGAGTCCAATGGCTGGACCTTCGCCTTCACCGCCGTGCACGACGGCCTGGGGCTGGCCGCACTCTACGGCGGACGCGAGGCGCTCGCGCGCAAGCTCGACGCGTTCTTCGCCACGCCCGAAACCGCGCAGCTGCGCCTTGCCGGGCCGCGCGGCCACCTCATCCACGAGATGATCGAGGCCCGCGACGTGCGCATGGGCATGTACGCCCACAGTAACCAGCCCTCGCACCACATCCCGTGGATGTACCTCTATGCCGGCCAGCCGTGGAAGACCCAGCGCATTACCCGCCAGGTCCTGGCGCGGCTCTACCTGGGCAGCGAGATCGGCCAGGGCTATCCGGGCGACGAGGACAACGGCGAGATGTCGGCCTGGTACGTGCTGACCGCGATGGGCCTGTACCCGCTGCGCGCAGGCTCGCCGGACTACGTGATCGGCTCGCCGCTGTTCAAGCGCTTCGCGCTTGCCCTGCCCGGCGGCCGGCGGCTGCTCGTCCGCGCGCCGAACAATTCGCCGGAGAACGTCTACGTCCAGTCGCTGAAGGTCAACGGCAAGCCCTGGACCCGGGCCTGGATCCCGCACCGGCTGCTGGCCGCCGGCGCCACGCTGGATTTCGTGATGGGCCCGGAACCGTCCAGCTGGGGCAGCCGCCCGGAAGACGTCCCGCCCTCGCTGACCCCGGCCGGACAGGCGCCGGTCACGCTAGCGGACGTGACCGACGCCGGCACCTCGGTGAGCGTCGCCGGCGGTCCCGGCGGCGCCTCACTGGTCGACGACGATGCGCGCACCGACGGCCCGGTGCTGGGCCGACAGGCCGACGTGGACATCGTGCTGGGCGAAAACGCACGGCCCACGTTCTACACGCTCACCAGCGCGGAGCGCCCGATCGCCGGCGCCGCCTGGGTTCTGGAAGGCGCGCGCGACGACGGCAGCTGGACGGTGCTGGACACGCGGGACGAGCAGTCCTTCCGCTGGAGCCTGCAGACCCGGCCGTTCCGCATCGCCCGTCCCGGCAGCTACCGCCGATACCGGCTGCGCTTCTCCGCTCCGGCACGCATGCAGCTGGCCGAGATCGAGTTGCTGGCGCCCTGGGTGCCGATTCCGTCGCTGCCGCGGTAGCGGCGGCGGCACGGCGCGGCGGCCGGGGTCAGGAGGGTAATGCCTCCGCGCCAGACCGCTCCGGTCAGCGGCAACGGCCGGCTCAGCCGGCGCAGCGTGCGATGGATGATCGCCGCGCTGGCGAGCGCGCCGAACGCACCGAGCGCGGCGGCATCGTCCAGGACGTCGGCGCTGGCGGCGTTCCCCGGCAGCGCCAGCGGCCCGAGCACGCGCCCCAGCGCGAGCATCGACAGGGCGATACCGGCCTTGGCGGCGAAGGTGCAGATACCGTAGGACAGGGTGTCGGCGCGCAGCGCCGTCTCCTGCGCGTGCCTGTGGATCAGATTCGCGGCCGTTCCCCACAGCAGCATCGTGCATCCGAACGAGCCGCCGCCGTAGGCGAACGCGAACACGTCCAGCAGCAGCGCGCCGCCGGCGCCGTCGAGCCGGCAGGCCAGCGACAGGCCGGCGCACGCCAGCGCGGTGGCGACGGCGGCCAGGGTGAACGCGACGTGCTCGCCGAAGCGCGATGCCAGTCGCTTGAACAGCGGCAGCAGCAGCAGCGTGCCCAGCGAGAAGGCGATCAGCGCATGCGTCCGCGCCCCGAGATACGGCAGCATCCGGCCCATGACCGACACCGTGCCGGCATTGACCAGCGTCGCGAGCGCCAGCGCGGGCAAGCGTGCCGGCAGTCGCCGCGCAGCGCCCGCCGCGGACGGCCTTCGCGTCCCGCCACCTGCGCCGGGCGCCACCTGCAGGACCCGAGCGAGGCCGCGCGCGGAAAGCGCCGCCGGCACGCTTAACACAGCGGCGAACAGCGCCATCGCCCAGCCTGGGGCGGCGCGGCCGTCATCGCCGGCCAGTACGCAGGCGGCACAGGCGACCAGGATCCGGGCGGCGGCGCTGAGCAGGTAGCGTCCCGTGGACAACTGCAGGACCTCGGCATTGTCGTACGAGAGCACCGAGGTGAGCGCGTTCTGCGGAACGTCGTAGAGCTTGTAGCAGACCTGGAAGACCAGCCCCAGGGACAGCGCATGCGGCAACGGCGCCAACCACCCCGGCGCGCAGAACAGCGCGGGAAAGGCCACCACGCAGAGCAGCGCGCCACAGAACTGCAGGCGAGCAAGCCGCGCGGCGGTATCCGGCCCGCGCCCGATCAACCATCCCGCCAGCGGATCGGCGATGGCGCCGAACAGCATCAGTGCCATGGTGACGATCCCCATCGTCTCCGGCGCAAGCCGCAGGCCGCGGGTCAGGAAATAGGCGAAGAACAGGTCGTAGGCCTGCCAGACCAGGATCTTCCCGGCATGCGCGCCCAGGTAGTAGCGGAGCTGTCTGTGCACCCGGAACCCATCCCGATCCGAGCGTGCAAGTCTATGGCCGGTGCAAGTCAGCCATGTTTCCCGGGCGCGCGCGATGCGCCCCGGCCGGGCTCACAGGATGTAGCGGCTCAGGTCCGGGTCCTGCACCAGTTCGCCCAGGTGCGCATCGACGTAGGCGCGGTCGATGGCGACCGTCTGGCCGCCGCGGTCGGGCGCCTCGAAGCTGAGCGTGTCGAGCAGGCGCTCGAGCACGGTGTGCAGGCGGCGCGCGCCGATGTTCTCCTGGCGCTCGTTGACCTGGAAGGCGATCTCGGCCAGCCGCTCGACCGCGTCGTCGGCGAACGACAGCGCCACGCCCTCGGTGCGCAGCAGTTCCACGTACTGCTTGGTCAGCGCCGCCCTGGGCTCGGTGAGGATGCGGACGAAGTCGTCCTTGCCCAGCGCCCCCAGTTCGACCCGGATCGGGAAGCGCCCCTGCAGTTCCGGGATCAGGTCGCTGGGCTTGGCCAGGTGGAAGGCGCCGGAGGCGATGAACAGGATGTGGTCGGTCCTGACCGTGCCGTACTTGGTGCTGACGTTGCTGCCCTCGACCAGCGGCAGCAGGTCGCGCTGCACGCCTTCGCGCGACACGTCGCCTCCGCCGATGTTGTCGCCGCGCTTGGCGACCTTGTCGATCTCGTCGATGAAGACGATGCCGTGCTGCTCGCAGGCCTCGATGGCGGCGGCGCGCACGTCGTCCTCGTTGACCAGCTTGCCGGCCTCTTCCTCGACCAGCAGCGGCCGCGCGGCCTTGATCGCCAGCTTGCGCGTCTGCGACTTGCCGCCGCCCAGGTTGGAGAACATCTGCCGTAGCTGCTGGCCCATTTCCTCCATGCCAGGCGGGGTCATGATGTCCACGGACGAGACACTCACCGCCACGTCCAGCTCGATCTCGCGCTCGTCCAGTTCGCCGTTGCGCAGCATGCGCCGGAACTTGGCGCGGGTGCCGTCTTCCTGCGCGGACGGCTCGTGCGCGGCCACCGCCGCCGGGTCGAAGCCCATGGTGGTGCTGCGGCGGGGCAGCAGCGCGTCGAGGATGCGGTCCTCGGCGCGCTCCTCGGCCTGGGTGCGCACGCGCACCTTGGCCTGCTCGCGGTACAGCTTGACCGCGGTGTCGGCCAGGTCGCGCACGATCTGTTCGACGTCCTTGCCGACGTAGCCGACCTCGGTGAAGCGGGTGGCCTCGACCTTGACGAACGGCGCGTTGGCCAGGGTCGCCAGCCGCCGCGCGATCTCGGTCTTGCCCACGCCGGTGGGGCCGATCATCAGGATGTTCTTCGGCATCACCTCGTTGCGCAGTTCCGGCGCCAGCTGCATGCGCCGCCAGCGGTTGCGCAGGGCGATGGCGACCGCGCGCTTGGCCGCGTTCTGGCCGACGATGTGGCGGTCCAGTTCCTGCACGATCTCGCGCGGGGTCATGGTGGAAGAGCCGGGATTGGTCATTGGGGATTCGGGATTCGTTGGCAAAGCGGGATTGGGAATCGGGGACCCGGGACCCGGGAAAAGCGTATCGTTTTTGCTCGTCATTCCCGCGAAGGCGGGAATCGCTTTTGCTTTTCGCTTCTGAAACAACAAAAGCAACAGCAAGAGCGATGACCCGACATGCCCCGGTTGAAAACCCCGCCTTCGCGGGAATGACGAGCAAGGAAAATCTCCAATTCCCGCCTCACAGCTCTTCGACCACCACGTTGCGGTTGGTGTAGATGCAGATGTCGCCGGCGATGTTCAGCGCCTCCACGGCGATGCTGCGGGCGTCCAGTCCGGTATGCGCGAGCAGGGCGCGCGCGGCCGACAGCGCGTAGCTGCCGCCCGAGCCGATGGCGATGATGCCGTCCTCCGGCTCGATCACGTCGCCGGTGCCGCCGATGATCAGCGAGGTGTCCCTGTCGGCCACCGCCAGCAGCGCTTCGAGCTTGCCGTAGCGGCGCTCGGTGCGCCAATCCTTGGCCAGTTCCACCGCCGCGCGGGTGAGTTGGCCGTGCTTGTCCAGCTTGGCCTCGAACAGTTCGAACAGGGTGAAGGCGTCGGCCGCCGCGCCGGCGAAGCCGGCCAGCACCTGGCCGTCCCTGCCAAGCCGGCGCACCTTGCGGGCATTGCCCTTCATCACCGTGTGGCCGAGGGTGACCTGGCCGTCGCCGGCGATGGCGACCCTGCCGTTGCGCCGCACCGACAGGATGGTGGTGGCGTGGAAGACGTTGGGGTTCTGGCTGGGGTCCATGCGGCCTCCGCGACTGTCAGCCCGAAGTGGGGACGGCCGGCGCGGGTTCAACCCGGCTTGCGCTTGGCGCGCGGATGGGTGTCGTCGTAGACCTTGGCCAGGTGCTGGAAATCCAGGTGGGTGTAGATCTGGGTGGTGGAGATGTCGGCGTGGCCGAGCAGCTCCTGCACCGCACGCAGGTCGCCGGAGGATTCCAGCAGGTGGCTGGCGAAGCTGTGCCGCAGCATGTGCGGGTGCACGTGCTTGAACAGGCCCTGGCGCAGGGCAAGCTGGCGCAGCCGCAGCTGTATCGCGCGCGGGGTGATCGGGCCGCCACCGCGGCCGGGGAACACCGGCTTGTCGGTCTGGCCGCCGCTGTGCTGGCGCCACGCCACCAGCGCGGCGCGCGCGTGCGAGCCCACCGGCACGATCCGCTGCTTGCGGCCCTTGCCGGTGACGGCGACCGTGCCCAGCGTCAGGTCCAGTTCGCTCCAGCGCAGCGCGCACAGTTCGCTCAGGCGCAGGCCGGAGGAATAGAACAGCTCCAGCAGCGCACGGTCGCGCAGGCCCAGCGGCGCGGCGGTGTCCACTTCGACCAGTTGCACCGCTTCGTCGGCGTCGAGCACGCGCGGCAGCTTGCGCGGCGCCTTCGGCGCGCGCACGCCGGTGGCCGGGTTGGCGGCGATGCGGCCGTTGCGCAGCAGCCAGGCATAGAAGCTGCGGCAGGCCGACAGCCGCCGCTGCAGGCTGGTCGGCGACAGTCCGCGGCGGTGCATGGCGGCGGTGAACTCGCGCAACTGCGCGGCCTGCAGGTCGACGACGGCCGGCGGCGGCGACTGCGTGCCCGCCCATTCGGCCAGGGCCTCCAGGTCGCGCCGGTAGGCGGCCAGGGTGTGCTGCGAGGCCTGGCGCTCGACCTGCAGGTGGGTGAGGAAGGGGTCGATGGGGCTGTTAGAGCCGGGACTCGGGACCCGGGACCCGGGACCCGGCAAGGCAACGGCTCGTTTGCCTGGGGAAAGTTGCTTCTCGGAATCCCGCGGCCCCGACCCGGGGGCGCGGCTGCGCTTTTCCGGGTCCCGAGCCCCGAGTCCCCGGTCCCGGCTCTGCTTTCCCGAGTCCCGAGTCCCGGGTCCCGGGTCCCGGCTCTGCCTCCCCGAGCCCCGCCCGCCCATCACCCGAACCGCTGCAGCGCCACCGCCAGCGCCTCGCCCATCATGCGCAGGAACAGCGTGCCCATGCCCGGATAGAAGCGGTTGGCGTCGCGGCTGCCGACTGCGAACAGGCCCACGCCCGGCATCGGCACCAGCGCCGAGGACCCCACCTGGTCGGCCTGCGCGGCGTACAGCAGCGCGTTCTTCTCCGGCTGCAGGCGGCCGCACAGCGGCTCGCCGTCGGCCAGGCAGTCGCGGAACGGCTGCAGGTGGCTGCTGTCCGCGGCGAGGTGCTGGAACCAGGGCGCGTCGGCCAGTTCCGGCACCGCGCTCAGCAGCACGATGCGCACCAGGTCGCCATGGAAATCCTCTTCCAGCGAAGCGGCCATCGCGCGCAGGGTGTCGGCCGCGCCGGTCTGGCGCAGCAGTGCCAGGGTCAGCTGGTGGGTGCGCACCGCCAGGCGCTCGTTCTCCAGCGCGTTGGCCGACAGTTCCGCCAGCCGCCGCGACAGTTCGCGGTTCTTGTCGCGCAGCACCTCCAGCTGGTAGCTGGCCAGCGAGGCGGTCGGGCCGTCCTCGCGCGGCACCACCAAGGTCAGCGCCAGGTCGGGGAACTGCTGCAGGAAGGCCGGATGCCGGCGCAGCCAGGCCGCCACTTCGTGCGCGCCGCTCTTCTCGCGGGTCTCGCTCATTGCTGCCTCCACTCCCCTTCGAACACGAAAGCCGCCGGCCCGGACATCACCACCTCGGCGTCGTCGGCGGGCCATTCGATGGTCAATTCTCCGCCCGCCAGCGCGATGCTCGCGCGCCGCTGCAGGCGGCCGCGCCGCATCAGCACCGCCGCCGCCGCGCAGGCGCCGCTGCCGCAGGCCAGGGTCTCG
>JASGEB010000113.1:0-17658 GCA_047606785.1 Pseudoxanthomonas sp. | reverse complement strand
GCGGCCTGCGCCAGCACGCCGCCCGCGCCCGGCGCCAGCGGCTGGCCGCAGCCGCCGGCGGCGTCGGGCGAGCGTGCCATCCAGTCCTCGACGGTGGCGCCCAGCCGGTCCAGCCGCAGCGGCAGGGTCAGGTGGTCCTCGCCGTCCAGTTCCAGGTAGCGCGCGCGCGGCGCGGCGGCGGCCAGGGCGCGGCCCTGGGCGACCGGGATGTGGCGGTCGTCGCGGCCGTGCACCAGCAGCACGCAGGCCGGCACCTGCGCCAGCGCCTGGCCGACGTCGATGCGGTCCAGGTCCAGGCCCAGTTCGCGGTCGGTGGCGGCGATCGCCGCGTCCAGCCCGCGGCCGCCGTACTGCCAGCGCGCCAGCGGCAGCGCCAGGTAGTCGCTCAGGCGCTCGGGCGGGCGGGTGAGCATGTGCGGGACCATCGCGCGGATCGCCTGGCCGGCGTTGTCGAAGGATTCCATCGCCACCACGCTGGCCAGGCGCGGGCCGAGTTCGCGCGCGGCGAAGATCGCGCTGGCCGCGCCGTAGGACACGCCCAGCAGGTGCAGCGGGCCGCTGATCTCGCCTTCGGCCTGCAGCGCGCGCAGCGCAGCCACCACGTCCTCGCCCTCGCGCGTGCCGTAGCCCGAAGGCGCCGGTCCGGAGCGGCCGTGGTTGCGCAGGTCCAGGGCGATGGTGCGGTAGCCGTGCTGGGCCAGGTCCAGCGCCCAGGGCAGCAGCGAGCCGCCGTCCATCATCCAGCCGTGCAGCAGGATCACCGTGCCGCGCGGCGCGGCCGCCGGCGCCGCCGGCGCGGCCGCGTCCAGGGCGAATTGCGGGAAGTGCTCGCCCTGGCCCAGGTAGCGGTAGCGCAGGCGGTAGTCGCCCGGGTCGAAGGCGACCCAGTGCAGGGCCACGCCGCCGCTGCCGGCGACCATGCCCTGGCGGTGCGGCAGGCGCGCCATCAGCGCCTCGATGCGCGCGGTCGGCTCCAGCGGTGAGGTGCCGCCGGGGGCGGCCAGGCGCGCGCTCAGCGAGAACGCCGGCAGGGACGGGGACAGGGTGAAGCCGGCCAGCATCGTGCAGACGCCGACCAGCGCCAGGGCGCGCAGCATGGCCGAATCCGGAGGGGCAAGCGCGCCATCCTGGCGCTCGCGCCGGCGCGCCGCTAGCGCAGGCCGATGACAAAAAGATGACCGTTGTGCTGTGTTCGGGTGACCGCCGATCGGTGGTCGGCCGGCCATCAGTCGGTCGCGAACGCCCCGCAGGGCCTGCGCTCAGGTCTCGCGCAGCGCCACCGTGATCGGCAGCCGCGCCGCGCGCAGGGCCGGGAACAACCCGCCGACCAGGCCGATGCCCAGCGCCCATTTCAGCCCGCTCCATAGCAGCGCCGGGCTGACTTTGAACTGGAACACCACCTGGCTGAAGTTGCTGCCCAGGGTCGACACGCTGTAGTTGTTGAACAGCAGCCAGGCCAGCGCGCCGCCGAGCAGGCCGCCGAGCAGTGCCAGCAGCATGGTCTCCAGCATCACTGCGGTCACCACCGGCGCGCCGCGGAAGCCGAGCGCGCGCAGGGTGGCGATCTCGCGCGCGCGCGCGGCCACCGCCGCGTACATGGTGTTGAGCGCGCCGAACACCGCGCCCACCGCCATGATCGCGCCGATCACCGTGCCCAGGATCGACAGCAGCTTGTTGAGGCCGCCGCCCTGCTTGCCGTAGTAGGCGCGGGTTGTGTCCACGTCCAGCTTCAGGCGCGGGTCGGCCGCCATCGCCGCCTTGAACTGCGCGAAGCCGGCCTTGCCCTCGGTCCTGGCGGTGATCGACTGGAAGGCGTGGCGGTTGTAGGTGGCGCCGAGCGTCTCGGCGTCGGTCCACAGCTCCGAGTCGTGCGCGTCGCCGGAGGCAAACACGCCCACCACCGTCCAGCGCTGGTTGCCCAGGGTCAGCTCCCTGCCCACCTGCAGCCCGCGGAACTGGCCCTGCGCGCCCTTGCCGACCACCAGTTCGCGCAGGCCAGGCCGGAAGCGGCGGCCCTCGACGATCTTCATCCTGTCGTGCACCGCCCAGGCCTCGTCGCCGACGCCGCGGAACTGCACGTTGGCGTCGCTGCCGTCAGCCCTGGACAGCAGGTTGACCACCTGCGACAGCTCGGCCGACAGCAGCGGCCGGCCGTCGCCGCCGCGGGCGATGCCCGGCAGGCTGGCCACCAGCGGCACCTGGTCGCGCATGATCACCGAGTTGGTCTCGGCCTGCGAGCCGCCGCGCAGCACGATCGCGCTGCTGTCGTCGCCGGTGCCGTCGAGGGTGGCCTGGAAGCCGCGGCCCATCGCCAGCATCGCCACCAGCACCCCGACCACGCCGGCGATGCCGACCACGATCACCGAGGCTGCGCCCCAGCGCCGCGGCAGGCTGGCGATGCCGATGCGGGTGGCCTCCAGCGCCAGCCGGCCGGCGCGGGTGAGCAGCAGCCACAGCGCCAGCGCGACGGTCACCGCCAGCACGCAGTACCAGGGCAGGACGATCCAGGCGCTCAGGCCGACGACCAGCAGGAGGATGGAAAGCAGGTTTGCGAGCCAACGGGGCATGCGGGTTCTCCGATCGGAGGTGAACGGTTTTGCTTTTGCTCGTCATTCCCGCGAAGGCGGGAATCGCTCTTGATCCTGTTTTTGATCTTGCTCTTTCACCCTGCTGTCGGAAATCGAAAAACCAGAGCGATTCCCGCCTTCGCGGGAATGACGAGCGGAAACAGAGGGAATGACGAATCCGGGAATGACCACCAGGACTACCTCCCCGCCAGCGCATCGACGATCTGTAGCCGCTTGGCGCGCAGCGCCGGCAGCACGCCTACCACCAGCCCGATCGCCAGCACCAGCGCCGCGCCGGTCGCCCAGGTCTGCGCCAGCACGCGCGCGGGCAGCAGGCCGCCGGCCTTGGCGGCCAGCGCCGGCAGCAGGCCGGCCGCCAGCGCCATGCCGATGGCGCCGCCCAGGCCGACCAGCAGCAGCGATTCGACCAGCACCAGCACCAGCATCGTGCGGTCCGGGAAGCCGAGCGTCTTGAGCATGGCCAGTTCGGGCACGCGCTCGCGCACCGCCTGGGCCATGGTGTTGCCGGTCAGCAGCAGCAGGGTGAAGAACACCGCGCCCATGATCGAGGTGACGATCATGCCGATGTCGGCGAACTGCTTGACGAAGGCCTGCTGGAAGGCCGATTCGGTCTGGGTTTTGGTCTCGTGGTCGGAGTTGGCCGACAACGCGTCGATGGCCTGCGCCACCCGCGAGGCGTGCGCCGGATCGTCCATGGTCAGCGTGTACCAGCTGACCTTGCCCTTGAGGTAGTCGTTGGCCTCGTCGAAGTATTTCCAGTTCATCATCAGCTGGTTCTCCTCGTTGGCCGCTATGCTGCGGTCCCTCGAGCGGAAGATGCCCACCAGCTGCAGCGGCCAGTCGTTGCTGCCGCTGCGCGGGAAGATCGTCGCCTGCAGCGGGATGGTGTCGCCGATCTTCCAGCCGTTCTTCTTTGCCAGCGTCTCGCCCACCACCGCGCCGGTGCGGGTGTCCTGGAAGGCCTTGATCTGTTCGGGCGGCAGCTGCAGTTCGCGGTACACGTCGAAGTAGTTGGGCGCCACCGAAAAGTTGGGGAAGAAGTCCTTGGGGTCGCGGTAGATGCCGCCGAACCACATGGCGTAGGTGACCTGCCCGACCCCGGCCACGCTCTGCACCTGCGATTCCAGGCTTTTGGGCAGGGTCTGGGTGATCGACAGTCGCGAGGTGACCACCAGCCGATTGGCGCCGTCCACCGAGCCGCCGGAGTTGAACGCCACGCGCACCGAATCGAGCATGCCGTACAGCAGGAACGCGGCGACCACGCTCAGCAGGGTGAGCAGGGTGCGGGTCTTGCTGCGGAACAGCTGCGCCCACACCAGCGAGAGGTATTTCATGGCTTCGCTCCTTCGGCTCCCGCCGGCTTGAGCGCATCGTCGAAGAACGCCAGCGCATCGCGCTGCAACTGCGCATGGACTGCGACGCGATCGACGCCTTGCGGATCGCGGCACAGTTGCGGCTCGGCTTCGGCCAGCGCCGAACCGCACGGTGCGAGGAACACGTAGTGGTCGGCCTTGCGCACGCTGCGGAAGGCATAAGTTGTGCCGAGGCGCTTGCGCACGTTGCGCGCATTTTCATCGGGCAACAGCGTGGCGTCGTTCGCCGCTTCGTAGAGGAATACCGGTGCCTTCACCGCATCCAGCGAACCCGGGCCGAAGAAGATGCCCAGCGGCGCCATCGCGAACCCAGCCCGTATCCGTGCGTCGGCCATCGGCGGCGGATTCTTCAGCACCGAAATGCCAGCGATGATTTTCTCCGCCGGCACCGCGCCGCCCGCACAGATTTCCGCGTCGCGCGGATGGCGCCGGCAGTAGCCGATCAGACGACCGAAGTCGGGTCGTGCGCCGAGCAGCAGCAAGCTCGTGTAACCGCCAGCGGAGAAACCGGCGACACCGATTCGTGCGGGATCGATGACTGACGCGAACATCGGGTCGGCCAGCAGCGCCGAGATTGCCGCCGAGGCCTGATAGGCGCGGCCGCGCAGGGCAACGTCGGTGCCGACGCCGCTCTGGTCGGCGAAGCTGTCGCCGGGATGTTCGACCGCAGCGACCACGTAGCCGTGGCTGGCGAGGAACTCCGCTAGATCGTGATGTCCCCAGCGCGAGCCGCCGTGGCCGTGCGAGATCAGTACCAGCGGATGGCGTCCCGCGTCGGGCGCGGCGCCCCTTTCCGCCGCGATGCGATACGGGCCGGCCTCGAAGGCCGCGTCGTCGGCTGCGTTGGACGACGGATAGAACACTTCGACGGGGACAGTCTTGCCGGTGATTGGCTCGGCTACTTTCAGTGCGCGCAGGCCGACGCCGGCATGCACGGCGAAAGTCGAAGCGAGGAAAAACAAGGCGATGAACATGCGCATGTCCGCGGATCCGTCAGGCGAGCGCGGGCGCGTTCACCAATTCGCCCTTGTCGAGTTGGATGGTGCGGGTCGCGTACTCGGCGGCCTTCGGGTCGTGGGTGACCATGACGATGGTCTTGCCGTGCTCGCGGTTGAGCAGTTGCAGCAGGCCCAGCACTTCCTCGGCCGAATGCCGATCCAGGTCGCCGGTGGGCTCGTCGCAGATCAGGAAGGTCGGGTCGGAGACGATCGCGCGGGCGATGGCGACGCGCTGCTGCTGGCCGCCGGAGAGTTCGTTGGGGCGGTGGTCGCGGCGCTCGGCCAGGCCGACCAGGGTCAGCGCGATCTGCGCGCGGCGCCTGCGCTCGGACGCGGGCAGGTCGGTCAGCAGCAGCGGCAGTTCGACGTTCTTCTGCGCGCTCAGCATCGGCATCAGGTTGTAGAACTGGAACACGAAGCCGACGTGGCGGCTGCGCCAGTTGGCCAGCTGGCCGCCGCCCATGCGGTCGATGCGCTCGCCCTCGATCTCGATCTCGCCCGAACTCGGCGAGTCCAGCCCGCCGATCAGGTTGAGCAGGGTGGTCTTGCCCGAGCCGGACGGGCCCATCAGCGCGACGAAGTCGCCGCGCGCGATGTCCAGGTCGATGCCGTGCAGCACCCGCACCTGCTCGGGGCCGCGCTGGTAGGTCTTGGTGATGTGGCGGAGGGTGACGAGGGCGGTCATGGCGGATTTCTCTTCGTTTCGATGGGAGAGCCTTCCCTGCTTTTCCTTTCTCCCTTCGGGAGAAGGTGCCCCGAAGGGGCGGATGAGGGTTCGGCGAAGTCCACGATGGTTCGGACATCGCTGACTCCGCCGTACCCTCACCCCCCTCAGTCGCTAGCTGCGACTTCGAGCTCTCCCGCGGGGAGAGGGGCTGATACGCGTTGCTTTTGCCTTCTCGGGAGCGGGGCCGGAATCACTCGCCCTCGGCCAGCTTCACCTTGGCCCCGTCCTGTAGCGCCGGCGGCGGATCCAGCACCACCGTGTCGCCTGCGGACAGGCCCGAGAGCACCTGCTTGTCCTTGTCCATGTCGATGCCGGTCTTGACCGCGCGCATCGCCACCCGGTCGCCGTCGCCGACCACGAAGGCCACCGTCGTGCCGTCGCGCTGGGTCAATGCGCCGGCCGGCACGCGCACGCCCTGCGGCCTGTCCTCGCCGGCCGCGCGCGGCTTTTCCAGGAAGCTCACCCGCACGCCCATGTCCGGCACGATGCGCGGGTCCTTGGCGTTCATCGCCACCCGCACCTTGACCGTGGCCTTGCCGCGGTCGGCGGCCGGGATGATGGCGATCACCGCGCCGGGAATGTGCCAGTCCGGATAGGCGTTGAGCACCGCTTCCACCGGCATCCCGGCCTGCACGCGGCCGATGTAGGCCTCGCCGACTTCCACTTCCACTTCCAGCGAGTCCATGTCGACGATGGTGCCGATGCCGGTGCGGGTGAAGCCGCTGGACGAATACGGCGAGATGGTCTCGCCGACCTGCGCGGCCTTGGAGGTGATCACCCCGGTGAACGGCGCCCGGATCACCGTGTAGTCGTGGTTGACCTGCGCCGAGGCCACCTCGGCCTGGTAGTAGTCGGCGCTGCGCTGCTGTGCCTGCAATTGCGCGCGCAGGCTGTCACGGTTCTCGATCGCCTGTTCGGCGTCCTGCCGCGAGACCAGTTGGCGCTCGGCCAGCTGCTGCTGGCGCGCGGACTCGCGCTCGGCCTGGGCCAGCTGCACGGTGTACTGGCCGGCCAGGGCCCGCGCCTGCGCGGCCTGCTGGCGGGCCGCGGTCAGGCTGGCGCTGGACGCGGCCTGGTCCAGCCGCGCCAGCACCTGGCCCTGCTCGACGCGGTCGCCTTCCTCGAACAGTACCTCGGTGATCACCCCGATGACCTGGGTCGCCACCGTGGCCATGCGCCGGGCCACCACGTAGCCGCTGGCATCCAGCACCGAGGCGCCCTGGCCGCCGGCGGCGATCGCCACCACCGGCGCGGTCTTCACCTCCAGCGCGCGGCCGCGGCCGAACAGCCACCACCCGGCCGCCGCCAGCAGCACCAGCGCGGCCAGTACCAGCCACGGCCAGCGCCGCGGCGGGCGCGTCGGTGGCGGCGCCGAGCGGTCGATGCGCAGTTCCTTGAGCAGTTCGGCGGAGGCGTTCATGGTTCCATCGCGATCTCGAAGTGACGCCAGTGTGGCCGCATCGGGCATCCGCCACCAAGGGGCCGGAAGTCACTTTCTGCCGTGCGCTGCCGGGTGGCGGTCGCGGCGCAGTGTGGACAGCCCGGCCCGGTCGCACCAGTGACAGCTGTCATCCGCGCCGGCTGATGATCGCCACTGTTGCGGCCGCGGTCGCCGTGCGAGGCTGGCGGCAGGTCATCGGGAGCTTGCGCCGTGTCTGCGGCCCAGGCCGCCATGGGTGAAGTAGCATGCCGCCGATCGGGGTGGGGAGTTCATGAAAAGCTGGAGTCGGGCAATCGCGGCGTTCGGGATCGGCTATGCGGTGGCGACCGCGGTCGGCTGGGCCACTTTCACCCGGCCGGTGCTGATGTGGGCGCTGACCTTCACTCTGATGCCGCTGATCTTCGTGGCGCTGGCGTATTGGTACTTCCGCGGCGTCAGGCCAGCCGCCGCCGAGGCCGCACGGGAGGCATTGAAGTTGACCCTGTTGTGGATCGCCATTTCCTTCGCGATGGATGCGCTGGTGTTCATCGCCGTCATCCCGCTGGCTTTCGGGGCAGCGGCGAACTGGACCTTCTTCGTCGATCAATCGCCGTGGATCTGGCTCTGCTACGCGGTCCTGGTGCCGATCGTCTTCGCCGGCCTGCACCTCTACCGGCGATGGCCGCCCACTGGCGAGCACGCTTGAACGATGCTGCACGAGGCCCCGACCGTGAATCCGCAGCCCGGGTCGCGCTGGCGCCAGCCGGCGCCGGACTCGCTGGCGGCGGCGCGCATCCGCGAAGGCAAGTCGCCGTGGCGCGATACGATCCACCTGCTGGGGACGGTGTGGGTGTTCATCGTGCCGACCTTCACCTCGGCAGGCTACGACCTGCGCTGGGCGCTGTTGACGGTGGCCGCGTATCCGCTGTTCCTGGTCCTGTACCTGGGCGCCTATTGGCTGCCGCGGTGCCGGGTCGGGCTGTGCGCGCTGGGCATCGTCGCGCTGAGCTTCGCGTTGCTGCCCTGGTATCCGGGCGGGCTGAGCTTTTTCGTGTTCGGCTGCGTCCTGCTTGGCGCTGGCGTCGAGCGTCCGCTGTGGGTTTATCTCGCGCAGGGGCTGGCGCTCAGCGCGGCGCTGCTCGTGTTTGCGCGATGGCTGGGCTATCCGTGGGGCTCGCTGGCATGGATGCCGGTCACCGTGCTGTTGATTGGCGCGCTGATCCACGTCGAGCGCAAGGACAAGCGCAAGGACGCGGCGCTGAAACTGTCGCACGACGAAGTGCGGCGGCTGGCCGCGACCGCCGAGCGCGAGCGCATCGGCCGCGATCTGCACGACCTGCTCGGGCACACGCTGTCGCTGATCACGCTGAAGCTGGAACTGGCGCGCAAGCTGTCCGAGCGCGACCCGGCCGCGTCGCGCCGCGAGATCGCCGAGGCCGAGCGCGTCGCGCGCGACGCGCTGGCCGAAGTGCGCGGCGCAGTGACCGGTTTCCGCGCCGCCGATCTGGCCGGCGAACTGGCCGCCGCGAAACTGCTGCTGGAGTCCTCGCAGGTGCAGCTGGACTACGACGCCGTGCCGCCGCTGCCGGCCGACAGCGGCCGTGCGCTGGCGCTGGTGCTGCGCGAGGCGGCGACCAACATCGTCCGCCACGCGCGCGCCACCCACGCGCGGGTCGGGTTCGCGCGCGCCGGCGGCGGCGTGCAGATGCGAATCGAGGACAACGGCCGCGGCGGCATCGGCGCGGACGGCAACGGCCTGCGCGGCATGCGCGAACGCATCGCCGCGTTCGGCGGCAGCCTGTCGATCGAATCGCCGAAAGGGCAGGGCACGCGCGTGCTGGCGCGGTTGCCGGCGCGGGGGACGGACGCTGCGGCGGCCGCCGAATCCGACGGCGGTGCATCCGCGCCGATGCGCACCGTCCGGGTACCATCCGCCGATGATCCGCATCCTGCTGGCCGAGGACCAGGCGATGGTGCGCGGCGCGCTGGCCGCGCTGCTCGGCCTGGAGAGTGACCTCGAGGTGGTCGGCGCCGCCGCCGACGGCGAGGCCGCCTGGCGCGAGCTGCAGCGGCTCGCGCCCGACGTGCTGGTCACCGACATCGAGATGCCGGGCCTGAGCGGGCTGGAACTGGCCCAGCGCATCCAGCGCCGGCAGCTGCCCACCAAGGTGGTCATCGTCACCACCTTCGCCCGCAGCGGCTTCCTGCGCCGCGCTCTCGACGCCGGGGTGGCCGGCTATCTGCTCAAGGACGCGCCGGCGGAGAAGCTGGCCGAGGCATTGCGCCAGGTCCAGCGCGGCGGCCGCGCCATCGCCCCGGAACTGGCGCTGGAGGCCTGGTCGGAAGCCGATCCGCTCAACGACCGCGAGCGCCAGATCCTGCGCCTGGCCGGCGAAGGCCTGGGTGCGGCCGAGATCGCCGCGCGCCTGAACCTCTCGCACGGCACCGTGCGCAACTACCTGTCCGAGTGCATCGGCAAGCTCGGCGTGGGCAACCGCATCGAGGCCTACCGGCTGGCGCGGCAGAAGGGCTGGTTGTAGCTGTGCGGTTGATGTTATGATTCATCGCATCAATGATGCGGTGACATTGCCATGCGCACGACCATCGATCTCGAACCGCAACTGCACGCGCGTGTGCGTCGCCGAGCGCAGCGCGAAGGCTTGTCGCTTGGACGCATGCTCGGCAAGTTGGTCGAACAAAGCATGCAGAGCGCGCCCAGCGGCGGCGAAGCGCCCGCGATGCAGCGCAGCGGGCGCTTCGCCGTGCTCGTGCCCACCGTGCAGGACGCCAAGGTGGCGAGCGCCGTGGTGCAACAGGCTATCGACGACGAAGGAGTTCTGTGAGTGACGCCCTGTTGCTGGACGTGAATGCACTGCTTGCGCTTGGCTGGGCCGAACACGAAGCGCACGCCAGCGTGGTGCAACGTCTTTCCCGCCGCGCTGCGCCGCGGTGGGTCACTTGCCCGATCACCCAGCTCGGTTTCATCCGCATTTCGTCCACCGGCGGCATCTTCAGTCGCAGCTTGTCGCCGCAACAGGCGCAGCTCGCGCTGGCGGCGCTTTGCAAGGACGGCAAGCACCAGTTCGTCGATGTGCATCCCAATGTTCTGGACTGCGATTTCTCCACGCTCGCCGGGCCTCGGCAAACCACCGACGCCTATCTGATCGCTTTGGCGCGGCATCATGGTTTGCGCTTGCTGACGTTGGACAAACGCCTGGTCAATGCTTTTCCCGATGCACCGGTGGAGCTATTGGCGGCTCAACCTGCTGCATCGAACCAATAACGCCGCTTCGGCTTGGCCAGGAACAGCGCGTCGACCAGGCCATCGAAGCGTCCGCCGTTGCGTTCGATCACCTTGATCGACGCCGCGTTGTCTTCGTCGCAGGTGACCAGCACGCTTGCGATGTGCAAGTCGTCGTGGGCGATGCGCAGGGCTTGCGCCAGCATTGCGGTGGCGTAGCCGCGGTTACGGAATTCAGGGGTCACCGCGTAGCCGATGTGGCCGTAAGCCTGGCCGCGCGTCGGTGCCAGCCGATGCCGCAGCGACACGCGTCCGACGATGCACACGCCGTCGAAGGCGAACAGGAAACTCGACGGCACGTGTTCCGGCGTCGGCAGGTTCTCGCCGCGTTGCTGTTCATGCAGCACGTGCAAATACGCGGCGAACTCCATGCCCTCGCGGTAGTAATGCAGGAACGTCGGATTCGACGGCGACGCCGCGCGATGCGCGCGCAGGACTTCGGCTTCCTCGTCCAGGCGTGGCAAGCGCAGTTCGAGACGCGGATGCGCCGAGGTCACGTCGTTTCGTCTTGCCAGCTGCTGCGTGCAGGCATCACGCGCTCGATTTCCACGCCATCGCCGCGGCGGCGATAGAGCCGGACGAAGCGGCGGTCGCGGGTTAGGTAAAGATGCGAATCCGGCAATGGGCCGTGTCGATAGATGATGATGCCGTCGAGCTGGTTGCCTTCGGCTTCCATTCGCGCATCCCGCCGGTAGGCGGCGGCGAGGATGTAGGGGTCCTGTTTGCGGAGGGCGTAATCGAGGGTGTGCAGCAGGATGTCGCGACGGTCCCGGTCCGTTCGGGGATTCCAGATCACTCCCACTCGATTTTCCCGAAATGCGCTTCGGCCTTCGCACGCAGTTCGGCTTTGAAGGCATCCATGCGCGCCTTGGCTTCCGCGCTGCTCATGGGCGGACGCGGATCCCGACGCGCTTCCAGCACCGCCTCACGCAGGAAGTTCCAGTACGCCGGATCGGCCTCGAAATCCTCGTGGTCGGGCGCTTCGGCGGGGTGAGTATGTGGCTTGGACATGGCGATTTCCTGCGCAAGGCTCGCGGGCAATCTAGCACCGGGGCCCAAGGGGGCGGTTAACCCGCCCGCGCCTTCAGCATCTCGAACGCCGCGCGCAGGGCCATGGCCTCGCCGCCGGTGGGGCGGCCGGGGCGCTCGCTGTCGTTCCAGGCGTACACGTCCAGGTGCGCCCACGGCAGGCCGGCGGGGACGAAGCGCTCCAGGTACAGCGCGGCGGTGATCGCGCCGGCCATGCGTCCGCCGGCATTGGCCAGGTCGGCCACGCTGGAGGTCAGGTAGCGCAGGTACGGGCGCCACAGCGGCAGCCGCCACAGCGGGTCGCGCACGCGCTGGCCGGCGGCGATCCAGTCGTCGGCCAGGGCGTCGTCGTTGGCGAACAGCACCGGCAGTTCCGGCCCCAGCGCCACCCGCGCCGCGCCGGTGAGGGTGGCGAAGTCGAGCACGCAGGCCGGCGCCAGTTCGCCGGCGCGGGTCAGCGCGTCGCACAGGATCAGCCGCCCTTCGGCATCGGTGTTGTCGATCTCCACCGTGGTGCCGGCGCGGGTGCGCACCACCTCGCCCGGGCGCAGCGCGTCGGGGCCGATGGCGTTCTCCACCGCCGGCACCAGCAGGCTGATGCGCAGCGGCAGCCGCCGCGCCATCACCAGCCCGGCCAGCGCCAGCGCGTGCGCGGCGCCGCCCATGTCCTTCTTCATGTTGCGCATGCCGTCGGCCGGCTTGAGGTCCAGGCCGCCGGTGTCGAAGCACACGCCCTTGCCGACGATCGCCACGTGCGGGTGGGCCGGATCGCCCCAGGTCAGCTCGATCAGGCGCGGCGGCCGGTGCGAGGCGCGGCCGACCGCGTGGATGGTCGGGTGGTTGTCGGCGAGCAGGGCATCGCCGGTGCTGACCACGATCTGCGCGCCGTGTTCGCCGGCCAGTTCGCGGGCGACTTCCTCCAGCTGCTGCGGGCCCATGTCCTCGGTCGGGGTGTTGACCCAGTCGCGCACGCGGGTGATGGCCGCCAGCACGTCCAGCGTCTCGGCGTCGACCTGCGCCAGTCGCAGCTGCGCCGGCGCGCGGCTGGCGGCCTTGTAGCGGGTGAAGCGGTAGGCGCCCAGGCCCCAGCCCAGCTGCAGTGCGCGCTGCACGTCGGCGGCCGGCGCGGTGGCCGGCGTCCACGCTCCCCCGGCCGGCAGGCCGAAGGCCAGGCCGCCGTAGGCCAGCGGGTCGAGCGCATCGTCCACGCCCAGCACCGCGCCGCCGAGGCCGCCTTCGCCCGGCAGCAGCGCCAGCGCGCCGGGCGCGCCGGTGTAGTGCTGCGCGGCCAGCCACTCCACCGTGGCGCGCGGTTGCGCGGCCAGCCACGCCTCCAGCCCGCCGCGCGCGAGCAGGTGCAGCGGGCGCGCGGCGGCGGCCTGGTCGGTGGTGTAGCAGGCGGGCAGGGTCATGCGGCGTCCTCGGTGACGGCCTCGCCGCGACCGGCGTCGAGCCAGTCGGCCAGCGCGGCCAGGGTGGGGAATTCGAGCGTGGGGCGCGCGCCGGGCAGCGGCCAGTCCGCGCCTTCGCGGTTGATCCAGGCCGCGCGCAGGCCGGCGCGCCGGGCGCCGTCGACGTCGGCCTCGGCGTGGTCGCCCACGTGCAGCACCTGCGCCGGCGGCAGCCCCAAGCGAGCGCAGGCGGCGTGGAAGATGCTGGCCTGCGGCTTGGCGGCACCGTGTTCGCGCGCGCCCAGCTGGAAGACGAACAGGTGGTCCAGCCCGCAGCGGGCCAGGTCGGCGTTGCCGTTGCTCAGCGCGGCCACCGGCAGGCGCGCGGCGATGCGCTCCAGCGCGGCGATGCTGTCCGGATAGCACTCGACCTTGTTGCGCTCGGCGTAGAACACCTCCCACGCCGGCTCGGCCAGCGCCACGTCGGCGCCGCTCTCGCGCAGGGCGTGCTGCAGGGTCATCTTGCGCAGCAGGCTCAGGTCGTGCAGCAGCTGCGGATTGGCGGCGAACACCTGCTCGCGCAGGACCCGCATGGCCGCGATCGGGAAGCGCGCGGCGGTGACCGGGCTGTGCCGCTCCAGCCACGCGTGCAGCGCCTGCTCGATGCGCGCCCCGATCGGCGCGAACGGCCAGACGGTGTCGTCCAGGTCCAGGGTGACGGCGCGGATCGGCGGATGCATTGGGGGATTTTACGGCAGGGGGACCCGGGACCCGGGACTCGGGACCCGGGACCCGGAAAGGCTAACGGCTCCACTCGTCGTGCTTGCTCTAGCTCGTCGTTCCCGCAAAGGCGGGAAAGGCCGCAAAGGCAGATGCATATGCTTTTCCCGAGTCCCGAGTCCCGAGTCCCGAGTCCCGAGTCCCGAGTCCCGAGCCCAACCTCACTCCAACAACCGCGCCCACCCGTGCATGCCCTCCACATGCACCAGCACTAGCTTCACGCACACCAGCAGCGGCACCGCCAGCAGCAGGCCGACCAGGCCCCACAGGCTGCCGAACACCATCAGCCCCAGCACCAGTACCAGCGGCGACAGGCGCATGCGCCGGCCCAGCACGATCGGGGTGACGATCTGCCCTTCCAGGGTGTGCAGGCCCAGGTAGATCGCCGCCGGCACCAGCGCCCGCAGCGGGTCGTCGAAGGCGGTCAGGCCCACCACCAGCATCACTACCATGCCGATCAGCGGCCCCACGTACGGGGCGAAGTTGAGCAGCGCCACCACCGTGCCCCACAGCAGCGCATCGGCCAGCGGGAACTTCAACAGCAGCAGCGCGCCGGCGTAGACCAGGCCCACCAGGGTGTTGATCAGGCTGATGGTCAGCACGTAGCGCGAGACCGCGCGTTCGATTGAATGCAGGATGCCCACGCCGAACTTCTTCTGCTGCTGGCCCGGCAGCAGGGCCAGCGCCGCGCGCTGCAGGTTCTCGCCGTAGACCATGAAGAAGAAGGTCAGCAGCACCACCGCCAGCACCTGCGCCAGCAGCTTGGGCGTGGTCATCAGCATGCGGTAGGGGTCGTCGGGCGCGGTGCGCATCACCTGCGGCCGCCGCGAGGTGTCGCCGGAGGCGGCGCGGGCCAGGTTCTCGGCGGCCTGGTTGGCCTCGTACACCGGCTGGGTGAAGGCGCGCAGCTTGGGCGCCAGCTGGCGCAACTGGGCCGGCGCGTCCTTGAACCAGGCCGCCGCCGGGTTGACCAACTGGCTGCCCAGCGCCACCGCCGCCGACAGCCCCAGCGCCAGCACCAGCAGCGCCCCCAGCGGGCGCGGCAGCCACAGCTTGCGCAGCAGCCGGATCAGCGGGTTGCCCACCAGCGCCAGGAACATTGCCAGCAGCACCGGCAGCACCACCGCCTGGGTGGCCCACAGGGTGAAGCCGCAGGCGATCACCGCCAGCACCACCACCGACGCCGGCGCACGTGGCCGTCGCGGCAGGACGGGCAAGGACGGTGCGTGCGTCGGAGCGGAATCGGCAGAGGCTGGATCCATGGAACGGACAGGCCGGCAGGCCCGTCCCGGTAGTGGCGGGGGGCGTCAGTGTATTCCGCTTGTGCTTTTTCCTTCTCCCGGAGGGCGAAGGGAAAAGCAATCACCGGCGCGTAGGATGGGTGGAGCGCAGCGATACCCATCATTGACGGATGTGGTCGTCCATCGATGCCAAGCTGATGCGTGCGTATCGATGGGTATCGCCTTTGGCTCCACCCATCCTGCGGGTCTATACATGCCGGGTTATTGGGGGTACGGTAACCGGAATGGAGATCGAGTTCGACGCAGCCAAGCGCGACATCACCCTGCAGGAGCGGGGGCTGGACCTTGCCGATGCAGGGCAGATTTTCAGTGGCATTCATGCCACCCGCACGGATAACCGCAAGGACTACGGCGAACCGCGTTTCCAGACCTTCGGGTTCCTGTACGGCCATGCCGCAGTCGTGGTGTGGACGCCCCGCGGCCAGGTGCGCCGCATCATCAGCTTGAGATACGCACATGAGCACGAAGCAAAAGCATTCGGCCTGGGTTGACCCGGACGACGCGCCGGTATGGACGGAGGCCGATTTCGCCGCGGCCGAGTACCGCATCGGCGACAAAGTGGTGTCGCGCGATGAGGCCAAGGCTGCCATTGCCAAGTCCCGAGGGGGGAGGCCCCCGATTGCCAATCCAAAGCAGGCCGTCAAGCTGCGTTTGGATCCCGACATCCTGGCCGCCCTGCGTGCCACCGGCGACGGCTGGCAAACCCGCGTGAACGACACCTTGCGCGCCAATCTGCAGCTTGCCGGGAAGCTGTGAATTACCGTAGGAGCGCACCGCTGGGGCGCGATGGGCCTTTCCCGCGAAAGGCCCATCGCGCCCCTGCGGTGCGCTCCTACGAGATCACCAGCACTCGCTGGCCAGCGAGGTCGAGCCGTTGGCGGTGCGCACGCCGGCCTGGTTGATGGTCAGGGTGCCGCAGGTGGTGTCCTTGGCCTGTGCGCTCCCCGACACCGGCACCGCCTGGATGGTGTAGGCGGTCGCGGTCGGGGTGACGCTGTAGCTGAGCGTGTAGAAGTCGGAGACGGTATCGCACGCGGCCGGATCGGAGACGCCCAGGTAGGTCATGTTGGTGGTGTAGTAGCGCTCCAGGTACTGGGCGCGTTCCTGCAGGCAGACCGCCGCGGCGTTGCGGCGAGTCTTGATCAGGTAGTGGGAATAGCTGGCGTAGGCGATCGCCGCCAGGATCGCGATCACCGCGACCACGATCATCAGCTCGATCAGGGTGAAGCCGGCGCCGTGGCGCCGGCGGCTTGCGGTTTGCATCCTCAATCCTCCTTGCGAACCTCGCGCCAGGACACGCGCACGCCGCTGCCCGACACGGTGGTGGTGGACGTCAGGGTACCGCTGGAATCGCTGGTCACCAGCAGGCCGTTGAGCAGCGCCGCCAGCGAGGTCATGCCGGTGCCGACCGAGACGCCGCCGACCGCGGTGCCCAGGGCGGTGGTGTCGGCCGTGCCGTCGTCGTTCAGGTCGAAGTAGGACGACGAGTTGCTGGTGCCGGTGAACATGTTCAGCGCGTAGATCCAGCTGGTGCCGCTGGAACTGCAGCCGGTGTCCTCGCTGGGGATGATGGTGCTGAAGATCAGGTAGTTGCCGGAGGATTCCGGCGTCTGCACCACGCGTTCGCCTTCCTCATCATCATCGATCACCAGGTTGATGTACCAGCCCTGGTAGGTGCTGGCCAGCGTGGAGTAAGCCTCGAACGAGCGCACGCTGGTGCTCGTGCCGTCGCTGGCGGTGGTGGTGGTCGAGTACATCGCGCGCGACTTCAAGTCGCTCGGCGTCAGCGTGGTGCTGGTGCTGGAACTGGTCGAGTCGATGAAGCCGTACATGGTCTGCACCGAGGTGTCGGTGATGTCCGACTCCTCCAGGTACTTGCCGGTGCCGACGAACACCCAGGTGTCGCCGGTGCTGGCGTTCTCGGCCAGCAGCACGCCGCTGGTGATCGGCTGGGCGGTGGAGGTGCTGCCGGAAGTGTAGGTGGCGGTGAAGACCGGCTTGGAGCTGTTGCTCAGGCCCCAGCTGCTGGTCGAGGTGGAGGACAGGTCGAACTTCCAGACATGGCCCTGCAGATCGGCGGCGTAGACGTAGTCGACCGTGCCGCTGCTGTCGTCGTCCCAGCCGGTCGGCGCGTTCAGGCCGTTGGTGGTGGTGTAGGTGGTGCCGGTGCCGCAATAGGTGGAGCCGGCGCTGATCTGCTTGATCAGCGCGCCGGTGGTCACGTTGTAGATCAGCAGCACGGGGCAGCCGTTGGTGCTGTTGAAGCCGTTGCCGGTGACCAGGGCGGTGCTGCCGTCGTTGAGCTTGGCGATGAACGGCTGGCCGAGGATCTTGCCCATGTTGCCGGTGGTGCCGGTGGTCTCGGTCACCTCCCACAGCACGTTGCTGGCCGAGAAGCTGGCCGGACTGGTGACGTTGAGCGCATACAGGCCCTTGCCGCCGCGGCCCAGCGCGCCGACCAGGATGTTCTTGTTGCTGGTCTGCGAAGTGGTCGAGACCGTGATCGGGCCGTCGACGAAGTACTTGTGCGAATAGTCGGTGCTGGCCAGCGAAGCCAGGTCGTCGCCGACTACCGAGGCCGGGATGTAGGCGAACAGTTCCTCGCCGCTGGAGGCGTCGAAGGCGTGCAGCATGCCGTCGTTGGCGCCGACGTAGACGGTGCCGGTGGCGCTGACGTAGGTGGGCGAGGAATCGACGATGTCGCCCAGCAGGGTGGTGCGGTTGCGGTAGCTGCCGCCGTTCAGCAGTTC
>JASGEB010000112.1:0-4185 GCA_047606785.1 Pseudoxanthomonas sp. | reverse complement strand
GGCGGGCTGGGCAGCGCCGCCGCCGTGGCCTGCGCCGCCGCCGGCGCCAG
The DNA here is from genome assembly GCA_047606785.1 of Pseudoxanthomonas sp. Taxonomy (GTDB): domain Bacteria; phylum Pseudomonadota; class Gammaproteobacteria; order Xanthomonadales; family Xanthomonadaceae; genus Pseudoxanthomonas_A. The sequence continues at coordinate 4,135 of JASGEB010000112.1, read as the reverse complement.
CGTAGTGTTGCTCGGGCGGCGCCTGCCGCGGCTCGAGCACGTCTACGATGCTTGTGCCGCGGTCGGTCCCGAGCCGCTGCTGTACCCGCTCGACCTGGAAGGCGCCGGCCCCGCCGACCATGTCGCTGTGGCCGAACGCATCGCCGCCGAGCTCGGCGGCCTGCACGGGCTGCTGCACTGCGCGGCCGACTTCGCTGGCCTGACCCCGCTGGAGCACACCGATCCGGCCGCGTTCGCGCGCGCGCTGCACGTCAACCTCACCGCCGCGGCGTGGCTCACCGGCGCCTGCCTGCCGCTGCTGCGCGCCGTGCGCGGCGCGGTGGTGTTCGTCCTGGCTGAACCGGACGTCGCCGGCGCCGCCTACTGGGGCGGCTACGGCGTGGCCCAGGCCGGGCTGGAGGCGCTGGTGCGCATGCTGCGGGCCGAGACCGGCGGCGCGCCGCGGGTGGAGGCGTTCCGCCCCGGGCCGATGAAGACCGGCCTGCGCGCCCGCGCCTGGGCCGAGGAAACCGGCCAGCCGGCCGATCCGGCCGCCGTGGCCGGCCGCTGCGTGGAACTGCTGGCCGGGCCCGGGCACGGATCGCCGTGACCATCCTGTCGGCGGCATTGCTGCTGCTCCTGATCCTGGACCCGCTGGGCAACATCCCGGTGTTCCTGAGCGTGCTGCGGCCGCTGCCGCCGCCGCGCCAGCGGGTGGTGGTGGCGCGCGAGCTGCTGATCGCGCTGGTCGTGCTGATAGGGTTCCTGTGGGGCGGCAAGTACTTCCTGGAGTGGATGCACCTGCGCCAGGAGTCGGTGCAGATCGCCGGCGGCATCGTCCTGTTCCTGATCGGCCTGCGCATGGTCTTCCCGCGCCCGGAGGGGCTGATGGGAGAGGTTCCCGGCGGCGAACCCTTCATCGTCCCGCTGGCCATCCCGCTGGTGGCCGGCCCCTCCGGCATGGCCGCGGTGATGCTGATGGGCAGCAACGACCCGGCCCGGCTGGGCGACTGGAGCCTGGCCCTGCTGATCGCCTGGGCGGCCACGGCGGCCACCCTGTTCTCGGCCACCATCCTCTACAAATGGCTGGGCCGGCGCGCGCTGGCGGCACTGGAGCGCCTGATGGGCATGGTCCTGGTGGCCCTGTCGGTACAGATGTTCCTGGACGGCATCGGCACCTACCTGCGGGTGTTCGGCGGGGTCTGAGGACAGGGCCGCCGCCGGGCCGGGGCGATCGGTGCGTCCAGCTGATGAAAAACCTTCACAAGCCGGTCACATTTGGGCACTAGCGTGTTAGCCTTCCGTTAACCTGTTTCGGCCGCAACCAGGCCGGACAGGCGGGATCTCCCAGCTTCGTCCCTTGCCCCTGCCATCGCCCCCGGCGTGGCTGGCGCATCGGTTTTCAGCATTCCGCCAACCTTGCAGAGGCCAGTTCCATGTCTTTCATGCCATCCCCCCGTCTGTCCGCCCTCAACCTGGCGGTTCTCGCCGCGCTGGCCTCGCTGCCAGCCCTGGCCCAGGACGCATCGCAGAGCAGCGACGAAGACAAGCAACGCGTGACCGCTTCCAGTACGTCCAATACCACCGCGGCCTACAACACCAAACGCGTGCAGGAACTGGACAAGGTCAACGTCAGTGCCAGCAAGGACACTTTCGTCCTGGGCGGCGGCAATATGACCGTGCAGACCGCCGCCAAGGCAATCTCGACCGTGACCCGCGAAGCGATCCAGAAGGCTTCCGGTGGCAGTAACTTCACCCAGTTGATCTCATCGATCCCGGGTGTCGATGCGGCCAGCGATGATGTCACGGGTCTGGCCAACGGCAACTACAGCCTGCGTGGCTTCGACTCCTCGGCGATCGGCATCACCGTCAACGGCGCGCCGGTCACCGACAGCGGCAGTTACTCGATCTACGCCACCGAGTACGGCGACGCCGAGAACTACAACGACATCACCGTGCTGCAGGGCACCCCGAACGTGGACGCGCCGGAGATGGGCGCCACCGGCGGCCAGATCGCTTGGTCGACGATCGACCCGAGCCACGAGTTCGGCGTGGACTTCAACCAGGGCTTCGGCAGCAACAACTACCGTCGCACCTTCTTGCGCGTGAACACCGGCGATACTGGTCCGGTGCGTTCGTGGGTCTCGATCTCCAAGAACACCGCCGACAAGTGGAAGGGCAAGGGCGACTTCGACGTGGTGAAAATCGACGGCAAGTCGCTTTGGCAGATCGACGACGCCAACTCGCTCAGCTTCTCGTTCCAGTACAACCGCCAGAGCAACTATTCCTACTACACCCAGAGCAAGGAAGACCTCGCCGAGGACTACGAAGCCGACTATGACACCGAGTGGGGCAGTGGCACGAGCTACTACTACAACCTGCGGCGCAACCCGTATAGGAGCCTGCTGGCCAGCCTGGACGGCGAGTTCACCCTGAGCGACAGCCTGCGCCTGTCGGTGGTCCCCTACGTGTGGTGGGGCGACGGCGGCGGCAACAGCAGCCCCTCCTACATCAGCAGCAGCTACGGTTACTACACGGCCAGTGGCACGGCCTATACCGGTTACGCCGCCAAGTTCTCCGCCTCCAAGACCGTGCGCCCGGGCGTGATCGCCAAGTTCTTCCAGGACATCGGCGACAACAACAGCCTGGTCTACGGTGTGTGGTACGACCGTTCGCGAAAGACCCAGCATCAGAACTTCATCACCGTCGACCAGAGCAATGGTGACCTCTGCGACGTTTGGGGCGATGTCTCGGCCTGCCAGCTGTACTACAGCGATGGCACCGGTCCAGTGCAGGTCTATCGTGCCTATACCGTGACCACGGTGCAGAAGTACTTCATCCAGGACAACTGGACCCCAACCGACCAGCTGACTGTCAACCTGGGCGTGTCGTGGCTGCACGTCACTCGCAAGGGCTGGGACTTGGCCTATCCGGGCGGCACCACGTCCTCGACCAAGTCGGCCTACTTCGACAATACCTATACCAAGGCACTGCCGGCGTTCGGCCTCAAGTACCAGCTCGACGACCAGAACCAGCTGTTCCTGGGCGTGGCCAAGAGCTTCCGTGTACCAGCAACCAGTTCGATCTATACCAACCAGTTCGCCAACACCGAGCAGTCCGCGCCGGAAGAGGCCTGGACCTACGATCTGGGCTGGCGCTTCTACGGCGATCGCGTCGGCGCCTCGCTGATGGTTTATCAGAGCGACTACAAGAACAAGTCGATCTCCAGCTACGACGAGAGCAACAACTCGGTCACCATCACCATTCCGAAGGTGCAGATGCGTGGCTTCAACGGCGAAGCCAGCTACAAGATCAGCGACAGCTTCAAGGTCTATGCCTCCTACACCCACACCGACGCCGAGCTGAAGAACGACTACCCCTACAAAGGTATCGACTACCCGACCGAGGGCAAGCAGTTGCCCAACACCCCGAAGGACCTGTTCACGGCTTCGCTGAACTTCGAGCAGGGCGGATTCTGGGCGACGCTGAAGGCGCGCTATTCCGGCTCGCGTTACGGTGACTATATGAATACCGAACAGGTAGGCGGCTACACCACGATGAGCTTCGATGCCGGCTACAACTTCCAGGACTGGGACTGGCTGAAGAAGCCGTACATCAAGCTCAATGTCAGCAACCTGACCGACAAGAGGGCGATCACCTGGGCGAGCACCACGGCGCTGCTGGCCTATTCCGGCGCCTCCTCGGTCGACCTGAGTGGCACCGGCACCCCGTACTACAACGTGTTGCAGCCGCGCGCGGTCATCGTCACTATCGGCGCCTCGTTCTGATCCAACGTTTTGCCGCTGCGACTCATGCAAACGGCCGGGATAACCCGGCCGTTTTCTTTTGGTAATTCCTAGCCTTTCCGGACCAGAGATGGCAACAAGCCGGCGTATGGGATCGGCTCCACCAGGTGCTGCTGTCGCGGCGGCGCGGTGTGGGCAAGCTGGACCTGTCCCGGGTCATCGTGGACAGTTTGTCAGTGCGGGCCGTCCACGGGGGAAAAAAACCGGACCGAACCCAACCGATCGCCGCAAGGCCGGCAGCAAGCACCACCTCCTCGTCGAAGCGAGCGGCCTTCCGTTGAGCGTGATCCTGACCCAGGCCAACCGCCACGACGTTACCCAGTTGCTGCCCTTGGTGAACGCGATCCCGC
>JASGEB010000111.1:0-8951 GCA_047606785.1 Pseudoxanthomonas sp. | reverse complement strand
GCCGGCGGCCATGCCGATGGCCAGCGCCTGCAGCGGCCGCAGCTCGGCGCGGCCGGGCCGCGCGCCGCCGCCGAACAGGGAGCGCAGCCACGGTGCACCCAGGCCGACCCGATGGCCCATGCGCAGTCCCAGCAGCGCGGCCAGGCCGAGCAGTACGGCGCCCTGCACGGCCTGCGCGGCGGCCAGCGCGGGCAGCGACACCGGCAGCCGCGCCAGGGCCTGCGGCATGGTCTGCAGCAGATAGGGGAACAGCGCCAGCACCGCCAGCCCGCCGGCGACGCCGAGCACGCCGGCGCTCTTGAGGTCGGGCTTCCAGAGTGCGCGTGCGCGCTTGCCGGCGTCGGGGAGCGTCGTGGAGGGGCTGCCCACGGGGACTGTACTGTTGTCGGCGCTCATGGCGTATCGGTGTCCGGATCGGAAGGGGTGATGTCGGCGGGCGCCGCGGCGGGCAGCCGGCCGGCCTTGCGCAGGGCGTCGCGCAGCACGTATTCGATCTGCGCGTTGAGGCTGCGCAGTTCGTCGTCGGCCCAGCGCTGCGCCGCGGCCATGACCTCGGCACTGATGCGCAGCGGATAGGCTTTCTTTTCGTTCATGCGTTCCACGTTTCCCGTAGGAGCGCACCGCAGGGGCGCGATCGGGTTTTCAGAGGAAACTTATCGCGCCCCCTGCGGTGCGCTCCTACATTCTCAATACAGCGAACCGGCGTTGACGATCGGCTGGGTGCCGCGCTCGCCGCACAGCACCACCAGCAGGTTGCTGACCATGTGCGCCTTGCGCTCGTCGTCCAGTTCGACGATGCCGTTCTTCTGCAGTTCGGCCAGGGCCATCTCGACCATGCCCACCGCGCCGGCGACGATGCGCGTGCGGGCGGCGATCACCGCGTTGGCCTGCTGGCGCTGCAGCATGGCCTGGGCGATCTCCGGGGCGTAGGCCAGGGCGATCTCGATCGGCGAGCCGTCCAGGTCGTTGACCTTGAGCTTGCCGCTCTCGAAGTTGCGCACCCGCAGGCTGATCTTCTTCCTGGAATAGAAGGGGTTGTTCCAGTGCAGCCCGGCCGCCTTGTCGGTGCCCACGTAGCGGCCGAACAGGCTCAGCACCGCGGCCTGGTTGGGCTGCACGGTGTACAGGCCGATCAGGCTCAGGGCGGCGGCCAGGAACAGGACCGTGCCGGCGACGACCATGCCGACCGAGGCCACGCCGCTGTCGGGGCCTGCGCCCAGGCCGTGCACGAACAGCCAGACCGCGGCGGCCAGGATCAGCAAGGTGCCGATCAGAAAGGGGATGCCGGACAGCGAACGGACGGGGATTTCTTTCATGGTGGTGTCCTCGAAGGCTCGGAAATAAAGATATCAAAAAGATATCTGATTGCAATTGATGGAGAGCGGTCGTGAGGCGAGGTGAATCCCCGTCACCCCGTCACCGCAGGGAGGCAATCCGTTAGACTTCCGCATCCGCCGCTCGCTTCCTCCCACGGAAACCGCATGACCTCGCTTGGCACCCCGCTGTCGCCTTCGGCCACTCGCGTGCTGCTGCTGGGGGCGGGGGAACTGGGCAAGGAGGTCGCCATCGAACTGCAGCGCTTCGGCGTGGAAGTGATCGCCGCCGACCGCTACGCCGACGCGCCGGCCATGCAGGTGGCGCACCGCAGCCACGTGCTGGACATGCTGGACGGCCCGGCTTTGCGCCGGCTGATCGCCGCCGAAAAGCCGCACCTGGTGGTGCCGGAGATCGAGGCCATCGATACCCGCACGCTGGAGGCGCTGGAGGCCGAACAGGGCTTGGCGGTGGTGCCGACCGCGCGCGCCGCGCGCCTGACCATGGACCGCGAAGGCATCCGCCGGCTGGCGGCCGAGCAGCTGGGGTTGCCGACCTCGGCCTATCGCTTCGTCGACGACTATGCCGAATACCGCGCCGCGATCGAGGCCATCGGCCTGCCCTGCGTGGTCAAGCCGCTGATGTCCTCCTCCGGCAAGGGCCAGAGCACCGTGCGCAGCGCCGCCGACGTCGAGCCGGCTTGGGAATACGCCCAGCAGGGCGGGCGTGCCGGCGCCGGCCGCTGCATCGTCGAGGGCTTCATCGACTTCGACTATGAGATCACCCTGCTGACCGTGCGCCATGCCGCCGGCACCGCGTTCTGCGCGCCGGTCGGGCACTGGCAGCAGGACGGCGACTACCGCGAGAGCTGGCAGCCGCACCCGATGGCGCCGGCGGCGCTGGCGCGCGCGCAGGAGATCGCGCGCACGGTCACCGCCGCGCTGGGCGGGCGCGGGCTGTTCGGGGTGGAGCTGTTCGTCAAGGGCGAGCAGGTGTGGTTCAGCGAAGTCTCGCCGCGCCCGCACGACACCGGCCTGGTCACCCTGATATCGCAGGAACTGTCCGAGTTCGCCCTGCACGCGCGCGCCATCCTCGGCCTGCCGGTGGTCACCGGCGAGGACGACACCCTGCCGGTGCTGGGGCCGTCGGCCTCGTGCGCGCTGCTGGCGCGCGGCCATGGCGTGCCGGTGTTCGAGAACGTCGATTCGGCGCTGCTGATGCCGGGTACCGCGCTGCGTCTGTTCGGCAAGCCGCGGGTGGAAGGCCAGCGCCGGGTCGGGGTGGCCCTGGCGCGCGGCGAGGACATCGCGCAGGCGCGCATCGTCGCCCGCGCCTCGGCCGCGGCGGTGCGCATCGACTTGGTTTGAACCGGCGGATCAGGCCTTGGCCAGGGTCCGCCAGTGGCGGCCGTCGAAGGCTTCCAGCGGCGCGAAGCGGCCCTTGTAGTCCATCTTGCGGTGGCCCTCGATCCAGTAGCCCAGGTACAGGTGGGCGCGATGGTCGCGCCGGGCCCATTCCAGCTGGCGTAGGATCGCCAGCGTGCCCAGGCTGCGCTCGGCCAGTTCCGGCTCGTAGAAGGTGTACACCGCCGACAGCGCGTCCTCGCTGCGGTCGGTGACCGCCACCGCCAGCAGGCGCCCGTGCTCGCGCAGCTCCAGGAAGCGGGTGTCCGACCAGCGCCCGACCAGGAACTGGTCGAACTCGGCCGCGCCGTGGTCGTCCATGCCGCCGCCGGGGTGGCGTGCGCCCAGGTAGCGGCGGTACAGCGCCAGGTGCTCGTCGCTGCGCTCGGCGGTGACGATGCGTGCCTCCACCGCCGCGTTGCGCGCAGCGCAGCGGCGCTGGCTGCGGTCCGGCGCGAAGCGTTCGACGGCGATGCGCACCGGCACGCAGGCACGGCAGTGGTGGCAGTGTGGGCGGTAGACCAGGTCGCCGGAGCGGCGGAAGCCCCACGACAGCGCGGTCGGGTAGAAGCTGGCCAGGCGCGGGTCGCGCGGGTCCAGCACCAGGTCGCGCGCGCTGCGCTCGGGCCAGTAGCCGCAGGGATGCTCGCCGGTGTGGAACAGGCGGACGTCCTCGCGCGCGCCGGGCGTGCCGGTGCCCATCGTCAGTGGGTCGGGGGAGCAGGCATGGTTGAAGCATACTGCGGCGCGGCATTGCCTGTCGCCGGACTGAACGGGGCGGGGAGACCGTCAACCGCGGGCGCGGGACGGCGTTTCCCCGGCCATGGCATTGGGCCATGACACCAGGAATACGACGATGCGCAAGACCCTGATCGCCTTCTCCGTGGCCGCGGCGCTGGGCGCCTCGGCCTGGGCTTTCGCCCAGGATGCGGATACGCAAGCGCAGCCGCAGCCGCCGGGCCCGCCGGCCGGTGGCGCGCAGCTGCAGAAGCTGGACACCAACAAGGACGGCTTCATCAGCCGCGAGGAGGCCAAGGCCGATTCGAAGCTGGCCGCCGACTTCGACAAGCTGGACAAGAACAAGGATGGCAAGCTGGCGCGCGAAGAACTCCCGCACCACGATCGCCGCGGCCCGGGCGGCCCCGGTCGCGGCGGCCAGGGCAGTCCCGGCCAGGGCCAGGGCGGCCCGCGCGGTTTCGGTGGCGGCCCGGGCGGTCGCGATGGGCTGGAGCGCCTGGATACCGACCACGACGGCCGGGTCAGCAAGGCCGAGGCCACCGCGGCGGCCAACCGCATCCTGCAGGAGTTCGACAAGCAGGACCTCAACAAGGACGGCTACGTCGACAAGAACGACCGCGAGCTGCGCCGCAAGCAGCTGCGCGACGAGTGGTTCACCAAGGCCGACACCAACCACGACGGCAAGCTGAGCAAGGAGGAGCTGGAGGCCGCGCCGAAGCTGGGTGCGAACAAGCAGCAAGGCCACGACGCTGGCGGTCCGGGGCCCGATGCGCCGCCGCAGGGCGACGATCAGGGGCCGCCGCCGCCGGATGGCGACACCGGCAACTGAGCCGCGGTTGGCTTGAGGTAAACGAGAAGGCCCGCACATCGTGCGGGCCTTCTTCGTGTGCGGGCCCTGATGGACTCCGTCGGCGCGGGAGCGACGAGCACATGCGGGCTATGTCGAGGGTGTTGAACGGGCTCTCGCCCTACCGCCCCGGCGGGCTGAGGCGGATGCGCTCCACGTCCTGCCGTTCCTGCAGCGCGCGGGCGCGCGCGGCCTGTTCGGCGGCGTGCTGGGCGGCGCGGTAGCGCAGCACGGTGACCACCACCGCGGCGGCGAGCAGGGCCAGCAGCAGCAGGCGGATGCGCAGCGCCCAGCGCCGCCCGGCCGGTTCGGCTTCGGCCTGCGCGAACAGCGGCGAGCGCGCCACCCCCGGGCGGGTGGTGTCGAGCAGGCCGGCCTCGCGCAGGAGTTGGCGCGCGCGCGGCTGGTCGTCGGCCTTGCGCACCCACACCGCCGGCTGCTGCGCGGCCGGCAGCGGCTCGCTGTAGCTGAAACGGCCGCGGCGCGCGCCCTTGTAGGAGCGGCCGTTGCTGACGTAGGTGGCGATGCCGGCGTCCTCCAGCATCTGCGCCACGCCTTCGGCCGTCTCCACCCGCTGGCTGGTGAATACCTGCCGCATCAGCCCACCTGGCCGGGTTGGTGCACGCGGATCAGGCCTTCCTGCGCCACGCTGGCCACCAGCCGGCCGGCGCGGTCGAAGATCTGCCCGCGCGCCAGCCCGCGGCTGTTCTGCGCGGTCGGGCTGTCGATGGCGTACAGCAGCCAGTCGTCGGCGCGGAACGGGCGGTGGAACCACAGCGCGTGGTCGAGCGAGGCCATCTGCACGCCCGGCTGGTAGTAGCTGATCGCGTGCGGGTAGGTGGAGGTGCCCAGCAGCTGGAAGTCCGAGGCGTAGGCCAGCAGGGCGCGGTGCAGGGTGGGCGAGTCGCCGACCGGTTCGGCCAGCCGGAACCAGACCGCTTGCTGCGGCGGCATCGGCTGCGGGTCCAGCTCGTTGCGCGGATGCACGAAGCGGAACTGGAACGGCGTCTGCCGGCTCAGCCAGCGCTGCACCTTCGGCGACAGGTTGGCCATCACCTCCGGCGGCACCACGCTGCGCTCGGGCACGTCCTCGGGCGGGGGCACCTGCGGCATCGGCGGCTGGTGCTCGGCGCCGTCCTCGTCGCCTTGGAAGGAGGCGGCGCAGAAGAAGATCACCTGGCCGTGCTGGATCGCGGTGACCCGGCGCACCGAGAAGCTGCCGCCGTCGCGGGTGCGGTCCACTTCGTAAACGATCGGCGCGTCGACGTTGCCGGCGCGCAGGAAGTAGGCGTGCAGTGAATGCGCCTTGCGGCCGCCGTCCGCCGCGACCGTGGCCTGCGCCGCCGACAGCGCCTGGCCGACCACCTGGCCGCCGAACACGTACTTGGTGCCGATGTCGCGGCTCTGGCCGCGGAACAGGTCGTCCTCCAGCCGCTCCAGGGCGAGCAGGTCGACCAGTTCGGACACCAGCGAGGCGGGCGCTTGTTCGGGCATCGGGGCGGGGCGGCGGGGGGGCGGGCAAGTATAGCCAGCCGCGCCCGGCCGGCCTTGTGCGGCCGCGGTTTGCGCTACCATGACGGCTCCCGCGATCCCGCAGACAGGTGGCCCGCGCCAACGCGCCGGCCGAGCGTGCGACATGAGCACTACCACCGCCCGACGCTGACGATCCCGCACGGCCAGCCGACGACTAGGCGCCCGTGTGGCGCCTTTTTGCTTTTCCGAGCAAAGGCGAAGCCGCTTCCACCCATTCCCCATTCCCGGCTGCACCCATGATCACCATCACCCTCCCCGACGGCAGTCGCCGCGAATTCGACCGTCCCGTCTCGGTCATGGATGTCGCCCAGTCGATCGGCGCCGGCCTAGCCAAGGCCACCGTGGCCGGCAAGGTCGACGGCCGCCAGGTCGACGCGTCCGATGTCATCGACCGCGATGCGACCCTGCAGATCCTCACGCCGAAGGACCCCGAGGGCGTGGAGATCATCCGCCACTCCTGCGCGCACCTGGTCGGGCATGCGGTCAAGCAGCTCTACCCGGACGCCAAGATGGTGATCGGCCCGGTGATCGACGAGGGCTTCTACTACGACATCTACAGCGAGCGCCCGTTCACGCCCGAGGACCTAGCCGCGATCGAGCAGCGCATGAAGGAGCTGATCGCGCAGGACTACGACGTGGTCAAGCGGATGACCCCGCGCGAGGAGGCCGTGCGGGTGTTCCGCGACCGCCACGAGGACTACAAGCTGCGCCTGATCGAGGACATGGGTCCGGAGGTCACCGCGATGGGCCTGTACCACCACCAGGAATACGTGGACATGTGCCGCGGCCCGCACGTGCCCAATACCCGCTTCCTGAAGGCGTTCAAGCTGACCCGCATCTCCGGCGCGTACTGGCGCGGCGATTCCAAGAACGAGCAGCTGCAGCGCATCTACGGCACCGCCTGGGCCGACGACAAGCAGCTCAAGGCCTACATCCAGCGCATCGAGGAGGCCGAGAAGCGCGACCACCGCAAGATCGGCAAGCAGCAGGACCTGTTCCACCTGCAGGAAGAGGCCCCCGGCCTGGTGTTCTGGCACCCCAAGGGCTGGAGCCTGTGGCAGGCGGTCGAGCAGTACATGCGCAAGGTCTACCGCGACACCGGCTACGGCGAGGTGCGCTGCCCGCAGATCCTCGACGTGTCGCTGTGGCAGAAGTCCGGCCACTGGGACAACTACAAGGACAACATGTTCTTCACCGAGTCGGAGAAGCGCACCTACGCGGTCAAGCCGATGAACTGCCCCGGCCACGTGCAGGTGTTCAACCAGGGCCTGCACAGCTACCGCGACCTGCCGATCCGCTACGGCGAGTTCGGCGCCTGCCACCGCAACGAGCCCTCCGGCGCGCTGCACGGCATCCTGCGCGTGCGCGGCTTCACCCAGGACGACGGCCACATCTTCTGCACCGAGGCGCAGGTCGAGTCGGAAGTGCGCGCCTTCCACGAGCAAGCCTTGAAGGTCTACGCCGACTTCGGCTTCGAGGACATCCAGATCAAGATCGCGCTGCGGCCGGATTCGCGCCTGGGCGACGACGCCACCTGGGACAAGGCCGAGGACGCGCTGCGTTCGGCGCTGCGCGTCTCTGGGGTGGAATGGCAGGAACTGCCGGGCGAAGGCGCGTTCTACGGCCCGAAGATCGAGTACCACCTGAAGGACGCGATCGGCCGCACCTGGCAGCTGGGCACGATGCAGGTCGACTTCATGATGCCCGGCCGCCTTGGCGCCGAGTACGTCGACGAGCACAGCCAGAAGCGCCATCCGGTGATGCTGCACCGGGCCATCGTCGGCTCGATGGAGCGCTTCATCGGCATCCTGATCGAGCATCACGCCGGCGCCTTCCCGGCCTGGCTGGCGCCGCTCCAGGCGGTGGTCATGGACATCACCGACGCCCAGGCCGACCACGTGGCCGCCGTGGCGAAAACCCTTTCCGATCAGGGATTTAGGGTCCAGGCCGATTTGCGCAACGAGAAGATCGGCTATAAGATCCGCGAACACACGCTACAGCGCGTGCCATACCTGCTGGTGGTCGGCGACCGCGAGAAGGACAATGGCGCGGTCGCCGTGCGCACGCGCTCCGGGGAAGATTTGGGCACAATGTCCGTCCAGGCTTTCGCCGAGCGCCTGCGCGCGGAGACCGCCTGACGGCGAGCGCCGGCCCGGGCGGGCCGGCTCCCCACCACATCGGAGACTGCAACATCAGTACCCCCCCCGACAACAAGCAGAACCGCAAGAACCAGGAGATCCGCGTGCCGCGTGTGCGCGTGATCGGTTCCGATGGCGAGATGATCGGCGTGCTCTCGCGCGACGAGGCGCTGGCCATGGCCGAGGAGGAGGGCCTGGACCTGGTCGAGATCCAGCCCAACGCCGAGCCGCCGGTCTGCAAGATCATGGACTTCGGCAAGTTCAAGTTCGAGCAGCAGAAGAAGGCCAACGAGGCCAAGAAGAAGACCAAGCAGCAGGAGATCAAGGAACTCAAGTTCCGGCCGGTCACCGACGAGGGCGACTACCAGATCAAGATGCGCAACATCCGCCGTTTCCTCGAGGAAGGCGACAAGGTCAAGGTCAACATCCGCTTCCGCGGCCGCGAGATGAGCCACCAGGAACTGGGCCGGGAGATGGCCGCGCGCATCGAGGCCGAGCTGGGCGACGAAATCGTGATCGAGTCGCGCCCGCGCCTGGAAGGCCGGCAGATGGTGATGATGATCGCGCCGAAGAAGAAATGATCTTTCGCGCCACAGCGCGAAAGATCGACCGTTGCCCTCGCCCCGCCTGGCGGAGCGAGGGCAGAGAGCGAGGGTGTACCGGTCCCGGCAGCAGCGAAGAACCCGACTCGTGTCGTGTTTTCGTTTCCGGACGAGGCATCCGGCTTGGAGCGTATGCACCTTTGAGCACGTTCCCGCGCTTCTGTGCCGCCGCGATGCAGCGTTGCGGGCCTTGCCAAGGCGGCCCGCCTTGCCGGCGGCACGCGCCTTGGCCGGCAACGGCACAAAAAAGGGTTCTTCTCCCAACCGAGGGAACGCCTCCGCGGCGTTGGCCTCGGCGAGACGCCGTGCCCTGCCGCCGGGAGCCGCTTTTCCCTCGGCAGGGCATCCTGCCCTGACTCGGGCGCGCACCATCCCT
>JASGEB010000110.1:0-4197 GCA_047606785.1 Pseudoxanthomonas sp. | reverse complement strand
GGGCGCGGCCTGGGCACGGCCGGGGCGCGGCGCGGGCAGGCCCGCCGCGCGACCCTTCAGCCAGCGGGCGGGAACAGCGGCGGCATCGGTCCGCGGCGGGAGGCCAGGCGGTCGGCCAGGCGGGTGGGTTCGGGCAGGCGGTAGCCGCGCAGCAGGCGCCGGGTCCAGTCCAGCGCGCCGGCCATCGACACGCGGTGCCCGGGCGAGACGATCAGCGGGTTGCAGCGGGCCTTGCTGCGCAGCGCCCAGCCGAGCTGTTCGCCGCGATGGAGCAGGGGCACGGCACTGCCGGGTTCGGCCGGCAGTTCGCCGAAGCGGCCGCACAGCACCTTCTTGGCCACGCCCAGGATCGGCAGGCCGGTGGCCACGCCGAAGTGGGCGGCGATGCCTAGCCGGCGCGGATGGGCGATGCCCTGGCCGTCGACCACCACCAGGTCGGGCGCGTGCGGCAGCGCCGCCAGTGCCTGCAGCAGCGCCGGCAGCTCGCGGAAGGACAGCAGGCCGGGCACGTAGGGCATGGCGGTGGGCAGGCGCTCGACGGCGGTGGCCAGCGGCTGCAGCGTGTGCGCATCGAGCAGCACGGCGGCGGCGCGGGTGGTGGCGCCGTCGTCCTCGAAGCCGACGTCGAAGCCGGCGATCCAGCGCGGCGGGTCGCGCCAGCCGTCCTCCAGCGACACCTGCGCGGCCAGCCGCTGCTGCAGCGCGCGTGCGCCCTCGATGCTGCGGTCCCAGCCGGCGAAGGGATCGCGGGCGTTCATGGCGAAGGCGCGCCGTAGCGCGACACGGCGAGGGTGGCGGCAGCCCCGGCGCCGAGGTGGATGCGCATCAGGCGGTCGTACTCGCCAGCGTCCATCGGCGCCACCGCGCAGGCGCACAGCGCGGCGGCCAGTTCGGGCAGGCTGTCTTCGTGGCCGACCACCAGCACCGTGCCGGCATGCGCTGCGCTGCGCCACTGGCGGGCCTGTTCGGCGGCCGGGGCGCGCGAGAAGTAACGCTGTTCGCGCAGGCGGTGGGCCTGCGCGGTGGGCGCGGCGGTCTGCTGGGTGCGTTGGAACTCGGTCACGAAGATCGCCCGCAGCGGTTCGCCGGCCAGGGCGTCGGCCAGCGCCTGCGCGCGCGCCTGGCCGGCGGCGGTCAGCGGCGGGTCGTCGGGGTCGGTCGCCGCTTGCTCGGCATGGCGGACCAGCACGAAGTCCACGCCGGCCGCGCCGTGGTCCGCCGCCGGCACCGTCAGGCTGGCGCAGCCGGCGCACACACAGGACAGCAGGAGCAGCGATGGACGGATCATCGGCTGAGGCTTCAGTCGATGAATTGCAGCCGCGCCAGATCGGCGTACAGGCCGCCCTGGGCGACCAGCTCGGCGTGGGTGCCCTGGGCGACCACCCGGCCGTGGTCCATCACCACGATGCGGTCGGCCTTGAGCACGGTGGCCAGGCGATGGGCGATCACCAGGGTGGTGCGCCCGGTCATCAGCCGTTCCAGCGCGTCCTGCACCGCGCGTTCGCTGTGCGCGTCCAGCGCGCTGGTGGCCTCGTCCAGCAGCAGGATCGGCGCGTCCTTGAGCAGGGCGCGGGCGATGGCGATGCGCTGCTGCTGGCCGCCGGACAGGCGCGCGCCGCGTTCGCCGAGCTGGCTGGCGTAGCCTTCGGGCAGTTCGCGGATGAAGGCGTCGGCCTCGGCCGCGCGCGCGGCGGCGTGCAGCTGCTCGTCGCTGGCGTCCAGGCGGCCGTAGCGGATGTTGTCGGCGGCGCTGGCGGCGAAGATGGTCGGCGCCTGCGGCACCAGCGCGATGTGCGCGCGCAGGTCGGCCGGGTCCAGCCGGCGCACGTCGATGCCGTCCACCGTCACCGCGCCGGCCTGGGCGTCGTGGAAGCGCAGCAGCAGTTGCAGCACCGTGCTCTTGCCGGCGCCGGACGGGCCGACCAGGGCCACGGTCTCACCCGGCGCCAGCTCCAGCGAGAAATCCTCCAGCGCGGCGCTGTCCGGGCGGCTGGGATAGTGGAAGCCGACGTGCTCGAAGCGCACCCGCCCCTGCACCGGCGCGGGCAGGGCCAGGGCGTCGGTCGGGCGCACGACCCTGGGCCGCTCGCGCAGCAGTTCGGCGATCCGGCCCATGCCGCCGGCGGCGCGCTGCAGCTCGTTCCAGACCTCGGCCAGGGCGCCGACCGAGCCGCCGCCGATCAGCGCGTACAGCACGAACTGGCCGAGCGTGCCGGCGCTGGTACGGCCGGCGATCACGTCGTGCGCGCCCGACCACAGCACCAGCACGATCGCGCCGAACACCAGGGTGATGGCGATCGCGGTAACCCACGACTGCGCGCGGATGCGCTTGCGCGCGGTCTCCACCGCCACCGCCACCGCGTGGTCGAAACGACCGCGCTCGTAGGGCTCGCGCGCGTGCGCCTGTACCGTGCGCACCGCGCCCAGGGTCTCGCTGGCCAGGGTGTTGGCGTCGGCCACCCGGTCCTGGCTGGCGCGCGAGGCCTTGGTCAGGCGGCGCCCGCCGACCACGATCGGCAGCACCGCCAGCGGGATGCCGACCAGTGCGCAGGCCGCCAGCCGCGGGCTGGCCACGAACATCATCACCACCGAGCCGACCACGGTGACCGTGCTGCGCAGGGCCACCGACATGCTGCTGCCGACCACGCTGCGCAGCAGCTCGGAGTCGGCCGACAGCCGCGACACCAGCTCGCCGCTGCGGGTGCGGTCGTGGAACTCGGCGTCCAGCCCGAGCAGGTGCGCATACAGGCGCTGGCGCAGGTCGGCCACCACCCGTTCGCCCAGCATCGAGACGAAGTAGAAGCGTGCCGCGCTGGCCAGCGCCAGCACCACCGCCACCGCGAACAGGCCGAGGAAGGTGCGGTCGATGTCGGCGCCGCTGGAGAAGCCGTGGTCGATCACCTGCTTGACCGCTGCCGGCAGGCTCAGGGTGGCGATCGAGGCCACCGCCAGCGCCACCAGCCAGGCCGCGAACAGCGCGCGGTGGCGGCGCACGAACGGCCACAGCGCCTTCAGGCTGGCCAGGCGCGCGCGCGGCGATGTCGCGGAGGAAGTGTCGGCGTCGGGGTTGCGTCGGCGTGGCATGCGGGGTCCGGCGGGAGGATGGAGCGGACGCGGCGGGCCGGCCCGGAGATGCGCGCCGCTCAGGGCGCGAAGCGCACCCGGTCACGGGTGGCGTCGCGCAGACGGGTTTTCAAGGCGTCCACCCGGTCGGCGGGCAGCTGCAGGCGCAGTTGCGCGCCGGCGGCGTCGAACTCCTCGCCGGCCACCTGCGCGGCGTGCGCGGGCAGGGCGGCGTGGACCGCGCCGAGGTCGTCGAAGCTGCAGTACAGGGCCAGTTCGATCTGGGCGATGCGCTCGATCCGCGGTGCTTGGCGCAGGCAGGCCGCGGCCGCGCCGCCGTAGGCGCGCACCAGCCCGCCGGCGCCGAGCTTGATGCCGCCGAACCAGCGGGTCACCACCACTGCTACCCAGTCCAGGCCGGCGCCGTCGATCGCCGCCAGGATCGGCCGGCCGGCGGTGCCGCCGGGCTCGCCGTCGTCGCTGCAACGGTAGCCCTGGCCGATCCGCCAGGCCCAGCAGTTGTGGCTGGCGGCCGGGTCGGACGTGCGGGCGATCAAGGCCATCGCCGCCTCGGCTGATTCGACCGGCGCGGCCTGGGCCAGGAAGCGGCTGTGGCGCACCCGCGTCTCGGCGCTGGCGGCGGCGGCCAGGGTGTGGCTCATGGCTTCGGCAGGTCGCGTGGACCGTGCCGCCAGCGGGCGCCGTTGGTCCGGACCGGCATCGTGTGTTTGTCGCTGCTGTCGATCGCGGCACCCATGCCGGTAAGGCTGGAGCCACGCCCCCTGGGATGGATCACGCAAGACATGGACGGGCTATTCGACCGTCAGCCGCAGCGTGCCGTCGGCCAGCCGCGCCTGCACGGCGTCGCCGCTGCGCACCTGAGCGACCGAGCGCACCAGGCTGCCGTCGTCGGCGCGGCTGAGCAGGGCATAGCCGCGCGCCACCGTGGCCAGCGGGCTGACCGCTTCCAGCGAGCGCGCCAGGCCCTGCAGGCGCAGGGCGTCGCGCTGCAGCCGGCGGACCAGGGCGGCTTGCGGGCGCTGGCCGAGGTGGGCGAGCCGTTCGCCCAGCAGCGCCAGCCGCCGCTGCGGCGAGGCCGCGCGCAGCACCGCGGCGGCGTGGCGCAGGCGCGCG
>JASGEB010000109.1:0-14426 GCA_047606785.1 Pseudoxanthomonas sp. | reverse complement strand
TGACCGCAGGATAACCGCGGCCGCGGCCGCACCGGTTAACGCCGCACTCCCCGTGCAGGAGCGCACCGCAGGGGCGCGATGGGCTTTCGCGGCAAAGCCCATCGCGCCCCTGCGGTGCGCTCCTGCACGGGGAGTGCGGCGTTAACCGGTGCGGCCGCGGCCGCGGTTATCCTGCGGTCATGCGACTGCTTTTCCCCTACGCCGCGGTCCTGCTGCTGGCGCCGGCCGCAGCCTCCGCGGCCGCCATCGTGGACAAGGTCGAGATCCAGGGCCTGGACAAGGACGATGCACGCTCGGCGTCGATGATCGAGAACATCAACCTGGCCCTGTCGCTGAACCAGACCCTGGGCCGGCGCATCGGCGAGTCGCGCCTGGAATACCTGCTCGACCACGCCAAGAGCGAAGCGGCCGGCGCGCTGGAGCCGTTCGGCTACTACGCGCCGCAGATCGAGGTGGCTTCCTCGCGCGCACCGCAGCCGGATCGCGAGGACGACGACGATGCCACCGACGCCAAATCGGCGCGCACCGCCGACCACCTCAGCGTGACGGTCAAGGTCGCCCTGGGCGAGCCGGTGCGCGTGCGCAACAGCCAGCTGCAGATCGACGGCCAGGGCGGCCAGGACCGCTACCTGCAGCAGGACCTGGCCGCGTTCGCGCCGCGCCCGGGCGAGGTGTTCGACCACCAGACCTACGAGGCCAGCAAGCTCAAGATCGTGCGCCGGCTGGCCGAGCGCGGCTACCTGGACGCCGACTTCAGCCGGCGCCGGGTGGAAGTCACCCGCGCCGAGCACGCCGCCGACATCGACCTGGCCTGGATCAGCGGCATCCGCTACGCGATGGGCCCGACCCGCTTCCACCAGGACTACTTCCGCCCCGGCCTGCTGGACAAGCTGGTGTACTGGCAGCAGGGCAGCTACTTCCACCAGGGCAAGCTGGACCGGCTGCGGCAGTCGCTGGTCGCCCTGGACTACTTCTCCAGCATCGACATCCAGCCCGACCCGGACCAGGCGGTGGACGGGCAGGTGCCGGTCGACGTCAACCTCAAGCTGGCCAAGAAGAGCATCTACACCTACGGCCTGAGCTACGGCAGCGAATCCGGCCCCGGCGTGCTGGCCGGGGTGGAGCGCCGCTACATCAACTCGCGCGGGCACAAGCTCAGCACCCTGCTGGACTACGCGCAGAAGCGCAAGGTGCTGACCACCCGCTACCGCGTCCCCGCCTTCGCCTGGCTGGACGGCTGGTACGAGGCCACCGCGCGCCTGTACGACGAACAGACCGACTACATCGACACCCGCCGGATCGAACTGATCGGCGCGCGCAGCGGCCAGATCAGCGAGCAATGGACCGTCATCGCCTCCCTGCACGCGCTGCGCGAGCGCTGGCTGTACGAGACCGAGGACGCCGCCTCGCAAGCCTACCGCTACGCCACCTACGTCTACCCGGAACTGGCCAGCACCTACGCCAGCATCGACGACCGCCTGATCCCGCGCCGCGGGATCAGCACCACCCTGACCCTGCGCGGCGGCCTGCAGGGCGCCGGCTCGGACACCGACTTCGCCCAGGTCCAGGCCGTCGCGACCTGGTACCACGGGGTCGGCGACAACGACCGCCTGATCGTGCGCGGCCAGCTCGGCTACACCCAGGTCGAGGACGCCGACGCGCTGCCGCCGAGCCTGCGCTTCTACGCCGGCGGCGACAACAGCATCCGCGGCTACGCCTACCGCGAGGTCGGCCCGCGCATCGTCACCACCGGCGGCCGCTACGCCACCGGCGGCAACCGCCTGGCCACCGCCAGCGTGGAGTACGAGCACTACCTCCATGGCGGGCCGTGGGGCGTGGCCGCGTTCGTCGATTCGGGCAGCGCCTGGAACGACACCCCCGACTGGCGCACCGGGGTGGGCATGGGCGTGCGCTACCGCTCGCCGATCGGGCCGATCCGGGTCGACGTCGCCCACGGTTTGAACGACCCCGATTCGATCGCGCAGCTGTACCTGAGCATCGGGGTGAGCCTGTGATCGGCCCGCGCCGCGCCGGCGAGCCGCTCACTGCCGAGCAGCGCGAGGAGCGCATTGCCCAGCTGCGCGCGCGCCGCAAGGCGCGCCTGCGCAAGCTGGCGGTGCGCAGCGCCATCGGCACCGGCGCGCTGCTGGTGCTGCTGTGCTTCGGCCTGTACTGGCTGCTGCAGACCGTGGCCGGGCGCGATGTGCTGCTGGCGCAGATCGTGGCGCGCCTGCCGGCCGGCGCGTCGTTCGCCTGGCGCAGCGCCGAGGGCCCGCTGGCCGGGCCGCTGACCCTGCGCGGCGTGCACTTCCACATGGACGGGATCGACTTCAGCGCCGAGCGCGTGTACCTGGAACCGGACCTGCGCCCGCTGCTGGGCAAACGCCTGCGCCTGGACCGGCTGGAGGTGGAGCACGCGGTGCTGGACATCGCCCCCGGCGACGAGCCGTTCGAACTGCCCAGCTGGCCGGAGGTGATGCCGGCCATCCGCATGCCGCTGGCGATCCAGGCCGACGCGCTCGCGCTCACCGACTTCCGCTTCGCCCGGGCCGGCGCGGCGGTGATCGCCGTCAGCCAGGGCAGCGGCGCGGTGGACGTGGGCGACGGCTACTTCTTCGCCGACAAGCTCAGGCTGCGCAGCGACCGCGGCAACTTCGCCGTCGACGGCCAGTACGAGCCGCGCAACGGCTACCGCACCGAACTGACCGTCGCGGCCGGCTTCCCGGCCGCGCGCGGGCGCACTCCGGCGCGGCTGGGCCTGGTGGCGCGCGGCGACCGCTCGCACCTGCAGGCGGCCATCGGCGGCCGCGCGCCGGCGCCGGTGAAGCTGCAGCTGGACGTGCGCGGGACCAGCAACCCGGACTGGGGCCTGCTGGCGGCAAGCGCCTCGCTGGACCTGTCCCTGCTCGGCCTGGCCGACACCGGCCTGCAGCCGCTGGATTTCAACCTGCAGGCCAACGGCACCCACGGCGGCGCGGCCATCTCCGGCCGGCTGACGCAGGGCGGACAAACCTACGTGGTCGAACCTTCGCACGTGCGCATCGACGGCAAGGTGCTGCACGTGGCGCCGCTGGCGGTGCAGCTGCTGGACGGGCGGGTGAGCCTGCACGGCTACGCCGACTTCAGCCGCAGCGAGGACCCGCAGTTCAAGTTCGCGGTCAACGCGCGCGGGCTGCGCTGGGGCCAGGCCGGGCCGGAACGGATCGGCGCCGACGCCGACCTGGGCGTGGCCGGCGGGCGCAGCCAGTGGGCGGCGATCGGCAAGGCGCGGCTGGCGCGCGGCGAGCAGCAGGCCACGGTCGAATTCGACGCCCGCGGCAACGCCACCGGCGCCGACCTGAAGACCCTGCGCGCGGCCACCCCGGGCGGCGCGCTGGCGGTGGACGGCCACCTGGACTGGTCGCCGCGGCTGGCCTGGCAGGTCAGCGGCGCGCTGGACAAGTTCGACCCGGGCTACTTCGCGCCGGGCTGGAACGGCAGCCTCAGCGGCCAGTTGGCCAGCACCGGCCACCAGCGCGATCCGGCCGCGGCGGGCTTCGAGGCCACGCTCAAGCTGCCCGCCCTGCGCGGCAGCCTGCGTGGCCGCCCGCTCGAAGCCAAGGCCGACCTCGCCCTGGCCGGCAGCACCGGCCAGGGCAGCGTGAGCCTGGCCCTGGGCAGCAGCCGGGTGCAGGCGCAGGGCACGGTCGGCGACACCCTCGACGTGGAAGCCAGGCTGTCGCCGCTGCAGCTGCCCGACCTGCTGCCCGAAGCCGGCGGCCAGCTGGCCGGCAGCCTGCACCTGAGCGGACCGCGCGCCACCCCGAGCGTGCAGGCCGAACTGACTGGCAGCGACCTGAAGTACGGCGACTACGCCGCCGGCAGCGTGAGTCTGCGCGGCCGCCTGCCCTGGCGCGGCAGCGACGGTTCGCTGACCCTGAGCGGACAGGCGGTGCAGGCCGGCCTGCTGCTGGACCGGGTGCAGGTGGACGCGCGCGGCGCGGTCACCGACCTGCAGCTGCGCGTGCAGGCCGGCAACCCGATGGCCAGCCTGGACCTGTCCGGCAACGCCCGCCAGCAGGGCGGCAACTGGCAGGGCGCGCTGCAGGCGCTGCGGATCGTGCCGTCCAAGGGCGATGCCTGGGCCTTGAACGAAGCGGCCCGCTTCAGCCAGCGCGGCAAGGCCTTCAGTCTGAGCCGCAGCTGCCTGGCCGCCGCCTCCGGCGGCAGCCTGTGCGCCAGCGCCGACTGGCCCGGCCAGGGCCTGAGCGTGCATTCGGATGGCCTGCCGCTGACCCTGGTGCAGCCGTGGCTGCCGCCCAACCAGGGCCGCACGCTGGCGCTGCGCGGCAGCGTCGGCCTGGACGCCACGCTGCGCCCGGCCGGCAACGCCTGGGAGGGCGAGGTCCACCTGGCCTCGGCCGAGGGCGGCCTGCGCATGGGCAGCAACGCGCGCGGCGAGATCATGCGCTACGACCACTTCAGCCTGGACCTGGCGCTGAGCCCGCAGCGCATCCAGGGACGGCTGGGCACCGGCTTCGCCGGCGACGGCTACGTCGATGCCAAGTTCGACACCGGCTGGGACGCCTGGGCGCCGCTCACCGGCGACGTGTACCTGTTCAACTCGCGGCTGTTCTGGCTGGAGCTGTTCTCGCCGGACCTGGTGCGCCCGCGCGGCAAGCTCAGCGGCCACCTCGGCCTGGCCGGCACCCGCGGCACGCCGCTACTCAGCGGCGAAGCCCAGCTGACCGAATTCACCGGCGAACTGCCCGCGCTGGGCATCGACCTGGTCGACGGCAGCGCCTCGCTGGTGGCCCTGGCCGACGGCAGCGCCACCCTCAAGGGCACGCTCAAGTCCAAGTCCACCACCGGCAACAGCGAGGCCGCCCACGCCAGCAGCGGCCAGGGCACGCTCGCCATCGACGGCAGCCTGGGCTGGCGGGATACCTCCTCGCCGCTGCGCTTCACCGTCGGCGGCCAGGACTTCCTGGCCGCCGACACCAGTTCGCTGCGGCTGGTGGTCGCCCCGCAGCTGCAGGTGCAGCTGCAGGACAACGTGATGGCGGTGACCGGCAGCGTGCAGGTGCCGTCGGCGAACATCGACATCGAGAAACTCAGCCAGGGCGTGTCCGCCTCCGAGGACGTGGTCGTGCTCGACCCGGCCGACCCGCAGGCCGGCACGCCCTCGCGCCTGAGCCTGGAACTGAGGGTAGCGCTGGGCGAGGACGTGCACATGAAGGGCTTCGGCCTGGACGGCACCCTGAGCGGGCAGCTGCGGGTGCGCTCGCGCCCCGGCCAGGCGATGGCCGCCACCGGCCAGCTCGACGTGGCCGGCCGCTACACCGCCTACGGGCAGAAGCTGCAGATCACCCGCGGCGCGCTGAGCTGGAGCAACGACGAGGTCGGCGATCCCGACATCAACCTGCGCGCCGAGCGCGAGGTGATCAGCGCCGGCGTCACCGCCGGCATCGACGTGACCGGCCGCGCCAGCGCGCCGCGCGCGCAGGTCTGGTCGAACCCGGAGACCACCGAATCCGACGCCCTGGCCTACCTGGTGCTGGGCCGCTCGCTGAGCCAGACCAGCAGCGAGGAAAGCGCGCAGCTCACCGCCGCGCAGAGCGCGCTGGCCAGCGGCGCCGGCCTGCTGACCTCGCAGCTGGGCGCCAAGATCGGCCTGGACGACGCCGGCATGCTCGAATCGCGCACCCTCGGCACCTCGGTGTTCGGGATCGGCAAGTACCTCTCGCCCAAGCTGTACGTCAGCTACGGTGTGTCGATGGTCGGCAGCGGCGCGGTGGTGACCCTGCGCTACCTGATCCACAAGGGCCTCAACGCCGAGATCGAGTCGTCCACGGTGGAGACCCGCGGCTCGCTGAACTGGCGCAAGGAGAAGTAGCCCGGGCGCGCTGCAAGGCCGCTGCCCGCCCGCGCGCCTTGCCTGCGTATGCGCGCGGCGTAAGGTAGGCGGCCCCGTTTGCCAGGAACCCCCGCATGAAGACCCCCGCCTACGGCACCCACGCCGCCACCGCGCCGCTGGCGCCGATGACCGTCGAGCGCCGCGAACTGCGCCCGGGCGACGTACGCATCGACATCCGCTACTGCGGCGTGTGCCACTCGGACCTGCACACTGCGCGCGACGAGTGGCACAACACCGAATATCCCTGCGTGCCCGGCCACGAGATCGTCGGCACGGTCGCCGAGGTCGGCAGCGCGGTCGCCCGCTTCAAGGTCGGCGACACGGTCGGCGTGGGCTGCATGGTCGATGCCTGCCGCCAATGTCCCAGCTGCCAGGCCGGCGAGGAGCAGTACTGCGAGAACGGCTTCGTCGGCACCTACAACGGCCACGACCGCCATGGCGGCGGACTTACCTTCGGCGGCTACTCCGGCAGCGTGGTGGTCGACCAGGACTTCGTGCTGAACATCCCCGAGGGGCTGGACCTGGCCGCGGCCGCGCCGCTGCTGTGCGCCGGCATCACCACCTACTCGCCGCTGCGCCACTGGCAGGTCGGCCCCGGCCAGCGGGTGGGCGTGGTCGGCCTGGGCGGCCTGGGCCACATGGCGGTGAAGTTCGCCCGCGCGCTGGGCGCGCAGGTGGTGCTGTTCACCACCTCGGCCGGCAAGGTCGAGGACGGCCTGCGCCTGGGCGCGCACGAGGTGGTGCTGTCCACGGACGCCGCAGCGATGCAGGCCCAGCGTGGCCGCTTCGACTTCGTCCTCGACGCGGTGGCCGCGCAGCACGACATCAACGCCTACCTGGCCCTGCTCAAGCGCGACGGCACCCTGGTGCAGGTCGGCGCACCGGAGCAGCCGCTGCCGGTGGCGGTGTTCAGCCTGATCTTCGGCCGCCGCCGCTTCGCCGGCTCGCTGATCGGCGGCATCGCGCAGACCCAGGAGATGCTGGACTTCTGCGCCCGCCACGGCATCGTCTCGGACATCGAGCTGATCGACATGGCCGACATCAACCGCGCCTACGAGCGCATGCTGCGCTCGGACGTGAAGTACCGCTTCGTGATCGACATGGCCAGCCTGGCCAGGGCGGCCTGACCGAAGTCCATGGAGACCTGCAAGCGTGACTTGCAGGTCTTCCACCGGTGCAGCTCAGCGCGCCATCACCTGCGCTTCCTGCGTCCGCACCGGCGCCTCCTGCGCGGCGGCGCCCTGTTGCAGCGCCTGCAGGCTCTGCTCCAGCGGCTGCCGGCTGGCCTGCTCGCGCTCGACGTGGCTGCGCAGCGCCTCCGGCGCGCCGGCCTGGCCCTGCACGGCGAACAGGCAGCGGCCGTCCTCGCTCTGCACCACGCTGTCGATGCGGCCCAGGCCGTCGGCCTGCGCCTGCGCGGCCATCGCCGCAGCGGCCTGCTGGAATTCGCGGCCCTGCAGCGCGGCGCCGGCCTCGGTCCGGCCGAGGCCGGCGGCCGCCTGCCGATACAGCCACTGATCGACCAGCGCGGCGGGCAGCGGCGCGTCCAGGCCATCCAGCTCGGCACCGGCTAGGCGCTTGCGACCACCGATGTCGATGAACGCCGTGCCGGTGCGCAGATCGCCCCTGGACACGCCGAGGGCCGCCAGGTCGACCTGGATGTCCGGCACCTTGCCGCTCTTGTGGTAGGCCGCCTCCAGCTGGCCGGCATAGTCCAGTAGGTTGCCCACGTTCTGCGCCGGATAGCCGCGGGCCTCGAAGAAATACTTGTCGATCGCCTGCAGGTTGGCCGCGGTCTCCGGCATCTTCAGCCCGTCCAGGGTCAGGCCCGGGCGCGCGCTGTAGGTCGGGTTGGCCGGGGTGCCGCCCTTCCGGATGTAGCAGTCCATGTCGCTGGGCGAGGCGTTGTACACCTCGCGCAGGGTGGCCTTGGGGTTGTCCTTGAGCAGCTGGTCGACCACCACGTTGTAGCCGGTCAGTTCGGCGTGGGTCTCCAGGCTGCGCGAGGTCTCGTTGAACTGCTTGATGACCGCGGTGTAGTCGTGCGCGGTGCCGCCGCTGCGGGCCAGGGCATCCATGCCGGTCTCCAGCGCCTTGTCCGAACGCATGATCTGCGCGCGGTCGGCGGCGTGCCTGACCTCGTGGCCGAGGGTGAAGCGCACCGAATTGAGCATTTCCGGGTCGGTGCGGGCCATGTGCAACTGGTCGGGCGAGATCTGGATGGTGCGGCTGTCGCCCATGTACACGCCCAGCGCGCCGCGCACGTTGAGCGCCTCGATCCTTTCCAGCTGGTCCTTTTCGATCGCGTCGAGCACGTTGGCCTTCAGGCCCGGGGTGCTGTCCAGCACCGCCTTGAGGTCCTGCCCGGGATGCACGCTGCCGCTGGCATTGGCCTGGTCGAAGGCGTCCAGCATGGTCTGCAGCTTCTGTTCCGGGGTTTGCTCCTGCTTGGTTACGGTCGTCATGTCCGTCTTCTCCTGTCCTTGGGGGCGTTTACTGGTAGACGCCGATCACCAGCGATGCGACGCAGGCCTCGGGGGCGCCGTGCGCATCGCGCACGTGCACGTTGACGCTCACCCCGTCGCGGGTGAAGTACCAGGACTCGCGACCGCGATGGCCGCCGGGCATGTGGGTGCCGGTGAAGCCGGCCGCCGACAGCGCCGTGCGGTAGTCGTCCACCTTGGCGCACGGCGCCGCGCCGTCGCCGGGTTCGAACGAGAACAGCAGGCTGTCGACCTCGCCGGCGGCGTTCTTGTGCGAGGACGCCAGGCTGTAGCGGCCCTGCCCGGCGAGCGGGCCGGCGATGCCGTAGAGGGAGGGGTCCTGGGCGTTGACCTCCACGTCCACGCCGGTCAGGCGCTGGATGTTGGAAGGGGCCAGGTCCTGGCGGCTGTGGATGCTGTCGATCAGGCGCAGCACGCGCCGGTTGAGGTCGTCCACGGCCAGCGGCGCGGGAGCGGTGGTTGCATTCATCGTCGGATCCTTCGAAGGGATGGAAGCGGGAGCGGGGACATCGCCCGGGACGGCCGGCGTCGCGCAAGCCGACAGGGCCGCGCAGCACAGGGCCAGCAGCCAGGGTCGGCAGGAAAAGGAGGAGAACGAGGCGGCAGTTGGGCGCGGCATTGAGATCCTTCTCGTTGCGGAACGGTGGGCCTCCCCGTTGGCCCGTTGCCGTTCTAGCAAAACTCGGCGTGCCGCGTCAAATGTCAATGCCTTGGAAGCCCCGGCCGGGGTTGCCACAATCGCCGCCCGTTCCCCGGCACCGCCCGCACGCAATGACCGATCTTTCCCCCGCGCTCGCCCGCCAGATCGCCCACACCATCGCCGCCGAGATCGGCGCCCAGCCGGCGCAGGCGCAGGCCGCCATCGCCCTGCTCGACGAGGGCGCGACCGTGCCCTTCATCGCCCGCTACCGCAAGGAGGCCACCGGCAGCCTCGACGACACCCAGCTGCGCAACCTGGAAGTGCGCCTGGCCTACCTGCGCGAACTGGAGGAGCGCCGCGCCGCGATCCTGGCCAGCATCGCCGAGCAGGGCAAGCTCGGCGACGAGCTGCGCGCGGAGATCCTGGCCGCCGACAGCAAGTCGCGGCTGGAGGACCTGTACCTGCCGTACAAGCCCAAACGCCGCACCCGCGCGCAGATCGCGCGCGAAGCCGGGCTGGAACCGCTGGCCGAGGGCCTGCTCGCCGATCCGACCCGCGTGCCGGAGCAATTCGCCGCGCAGTTCGTCGCTGCGGAAAAGGGCGTGGCCGACGCCAAGGCCGCGCTGGAAGGCGCGCGCGCGATCCTGATGGAGCGCTGGGGCGAGGACGCCGCGCTGCTGGGCGAACTGCGCGAATGGCTGGCGCGCGAGGGCGTGATCCACGCGCGCGTGGTCGAAGGCAAGCAGGAGGCCGGCGCCAAGTACCGCGACTACTTCGACCACGCCGAGCCGCTGGCGAAGATTCCTTCGCACCGCCTGCTGGCGCTGCTGCGCGGTCGCCGCGAGGAACTCCTCACCGTGGACCTGGAACCGGACAGCGACGTCGACGCCGGCAACGTCTACGCCGAGGGCCGGATCGCGCGCGCCGCCGGCATCGAGCACAAGGGCCGCGCCGCCGACGCCTGGCTGGCGCAGGCCTGCCGCCTGGCCTGGCGCGCCAGGCTGCACCTGCACCTGTCGCTGGACCTGGTCAACGCCGCGCGCGAGAAGGCCGAGGCCGAGGCGATCGCGGTGTTCGGCGACAACCTCAAGGACCTGCTGCTGGCCGCGCCGGCCGGGGCGAAGACGGTGCTGGGCGTGGACCCGGGCATCCGCACCGGCTGCAAGCTGGCGGTGGTCGACGCCACCGGCAAGCTGCTGGCCACCGACACGATCTACCCGCACGAGCCCAGGCGCCAGTGGGACGCCTCGCTGCACACCCTGCGCACACTGTGCGAAAGGCACGGCGTAGCCCTGGTCGCCATCGGCAACGGCACCGCCAGCCGCGAGACCGACAAGCTGGTCGGCGACCTCATCAAGGCCGCCCCGCAGCTGAAGCTGCAGAAGCTGGTGGTGAGCGAGGCCGGCGCCTCGGTGTACTCGGCCTCGGAACTGGCCGCGCGCGAGTTCCCGCAACTGGACGTGTCGCTGCGCGGCGCGGTGTCGATCGCCCGCCGCCTGCAGGACCCGCTGGCCGAGCTGGTCAAGATCGAGCCCAAGGCGATCGGCGTGGGCCAGTACCAGCACGACGTGGACCCGTTCCGGCTGGCGCGCGCGCTGGACGCCAGGGTGGAGGACTGCGTGAACGCGGTCGGCGTGGACGTCAACACCGCCTCGGCCGCGCTGCTGGCGCGGGTGTCGGGCCTGTCCTCGACAGTCGCCGAGAACATCGTCGCCCACCGCGACCAGCACGGCCCGTTCGCCTCGCGCAGGGCCCTGCTGAAGGTGCCGCGGCTGGGCGAGAAGACCTTCGAGCAGTGCGCCGGCTTCCTGCGCATCCAGGGCGGCGAGCAGCCGCTGGACGCCTCGGCGGTGCACCCGGAGGCCTATCCGGTGGTCGAGCGCATCCTCGCCGCCGCCGGCGGCCGCGGCATCGGCCAGCTGATCGGCGACGCCGGCTTCCTGCGCACGCTCAGGCCCGAGCGGTTCACCGACGAGAAGTTCGGCCTGCCGACCGTGCGCGACATCCTCGGCGAACTGGAGAAACCCGGCCGCGACCCGCGCCCGGAGTTCAAGGCCGCGCGCTTCGCCGAGGGCGTGGAGGACATCAAGGACCTGCGCGAGGGCATGGTGCTGGAAGGCGTGGTCAGCAACGTCGCCGCGTTCGGCGCCTTCGTCGACATCGGCGTGCACCAGGACGGCCTGATCCACATCTCGGCGCTGTCCGACCGCTTCGTCAAGGACCCGCGCGAGGTGGTCAAGGCCGGCGACATCGTCAAGGTCAAGGTGCTGGAGGTGGACGTGGCGCGCAAGCGCATCGCCCTGACCCGGCGACTGGACGATCAGCCCGGCCAGGCCACCCGCGACATGCGCGGGCCTGCACCGAATGGCGATGGCCGCGACCACCGCCGCGGTCAGCCGCGCCAAGTCACCGCCCCGCGCCAGGCCGCGCCCCCGGCCGACAACGCCCTGGCCGTCGCCTTCGCCAAGGCGCGCGGCGGCGGCTGACGACGGGGTCGGCGGCGGCGATATCCTTGCGGCCTGTCAGGCACCTCCAAGCACGCTCCCGTGCGTCCAGGCCACCTCCGTGTCCGATCCACCCGCCCGCGACGACGACCCACGCCCGCAGCCGCCCGAAGCTCCGCTGGATTCGGATTGCTGCGGCAGCGGCTGCGCCCCGTGCGTATACGACCTCTACCAGGAGGAGCTTGCCGGCTACCGCGAGCACCTGGCGCAGTGGCTGGCGCGCCATCCCGAGGCGGATCCCTGAAGTCGCTCGCTCGCCCTGCCCCGACAAGGCCGTGACGCCGGCATTCCTTCAACCGGCTTCGGCCACCCGCAGGTCCTGCAACAGCACGCCGGCGGCGGCCAGCTCGGCATCGTGCGGCGGGTCGCGGAAGTCCTCGGCCAGCGCCTGCGCATACCAGGTCCGCATCGCGTCCAGTTCCAGCAGCCGCCGCGCGTAGGCGTTGGCCTGCGGATCCGCCAGCGTCAGGCCGAAGGTCTGCAGGCGGAAGGCCACCGGCGCGTAGAAGGCATCGACCGCGCTGAACGCCGCGCCGGCCAGGAACGGCCCGCCGAAGCGCGCCAGGCCCTCGCTCCACAGCGCCGAGATCCGGGCCAGGTCGCGCAGCAACGCGGGCGGGGTCTCGTGCAGGCGGATGCGCAGACCGCAGCTCATCGAACAGCGGCTGCGCAGCTCGCCGAAGCCGGCATGCATCTCCGCCGCGGCGCTGCGCGCCCAGGCGCGGGCCACCGCGTCCTGCGGCCACACGCCCGGATGGCGTTCGGCCAGGTATTCGACGATCGCCAGCGACTCCCACACCACCGTCGAGCCGTCCACCATGCACGGCACCTTGCCGTTGGGCGCCAACGCGCGCAGACGTTCCCAGGCCGCGGCGTCGTGGAACGGCACCTCCTGCTCCTCGAAGGCGATGCCCAGCACCCGCAGCAGCAGCCACGGCCGCAGCGACCACGAGGAATAGTTCCGGTTGGCGACGTAGAGCCTGTACATCGGCGCAGTTCCGCAAGGCATCGCCGGCGTGGCGACGGGCAGGCAATCATACGACCGTCGGCGCCCGCGTCCGCCGCGCCTGCGGCCGTTCCGCTCAGGCCACGCGCATGCGCCGGGCGCGCTCCAGGTGCACCAGCAGCAGCGAGATCGCCGCCGGGGTCATGCCGGGAATGCGCTGGGCCTGGCCGACGGTCTGCGGGCGCACGCGTTCGAGCTTCTGCTGCACCTCGGCGGACAGGCCGCGCACGCCGGCGTAGTCGAAGCCGGCGGGGATCGGCGTGGCTTCGTGGCGCTGCTGGCGGGCGATCTCCTCGCGCTGGCGGTCGAGGTAGCCGGCGTACTTGACGCCGATCTCGACCTGCTCGGCGACCCTGGCGTCGGCCACGCCGGGACCGATGCCGGGCACGGACGCGACCTTGGCGTAGTCCAGCTCGGGGCGCTTGATCAGGTCCAGCACACTGGTTTCGCGGCTGACCGCCACGCCCAGCGCGGCCTCGACTTGGCGCCCCAGCGCGTTGCCGGGCGTCGCCCACAACGCGCGCAGGCGCGCGGTTTCGCGCTCGACCGCTTCGCGCTTGGCCTCGAACGCGGCCCAGCGCACGTCGTCGACCACGCCGAGTTCGCGGCCGACCGGGGTCAGGCGCGCATCGGCATTGTCCTCGCGCAGCTGCAGCCGGTACTCGGCGCGGCTGGTGAACATCCGGTACGGCTCGGACGTGCCGTGGGTGATCAGGTCGTCCACCAGCACGCCCAGGTAGGCCTGGTCGCGGCGCGGCGACCAGCCCTCGCGCCCCTGCACGCAACGCGCGGCGTTGAGGCCGGCCAGCAGGCCCTGCGCGGCGGCCTCCTCGTAGCCGGTGGTGCCGTTGATCTGGCCGGCGAAGAACAGGCCGGCGACCTGCTTGGTCTCCAGCGTCGCCTTCAGCCCGCGCGGGTCGAAGAAGTCGTACTCGATCGCGTAGCCGGGGCGGGTGATGTGGGCCTGCTCGAAGCCGCGGATCGAGCGCACCAGCTCCAGCTGCACGTCGAACGGCAGCGAGGTCGAGATGCCGTTCGGGTAGATCTCGGCCACGTCCAGCCCTTCCGGCTCGACGAAGATCTGGTGGCTGGGCTTCTCGGCGAAGCGCACCACCTTGTCCTCGATGCTCGGGCAGTAGCGCGGGCCGATGCCCTCGATCTGGCCGGTGTACAGCGGCGAGCGGTCGAGCGCGCCGCGGATGATCGCGTGGGTGCGCTCGCTGGTGTGGGTGATCCAGCAGCTGACCTGGCGCGGATGCTCGCGCGCGTCGCCGAGGAAGGACATCACCGGCAGCGGGTCGTCGCCGGGCTGCTGCTCCATCGCCGCGTAGTCGAGCGTGCGTCCGTCGATCCGCGGCGGCGTGCCGGTCTTGAGCCGGTCGACCGCGAACGCCCGCTCGCGCAGCCGCGCGGCCAGGGTGGCGGCCGGCGGGTCGCCCATGCGCCCGGCCGGATACTGGGTCGGGCCGATGTGGATCTTGCCGGCCAGGAAGGTGCCGGCGGTCAGCACCACCGCCTCGGCCTCGAAGCGCAGCCCGGTCTGGGTGACCGCGCCGCGCACCGCGTCGCCCTCGATGACGAGGTCGTCGACCGCGGCCTGGAACACGCTCAGGTTCGGCTGCGCCTCGACGATGCGGCGGATCGCCGCGCGGTACAGCGCGCGGTCGGCCTGGCAGCGGGTCGCGCGCACCGCCGGGCCCTTGGAGGCGTTGAGGGTGCGCCACTGGATGCCGGCCAGGTCGGCCGCGTGCGCCATCGCCCCACCCAGCGCGTCGATCTCCTTGACCAGGTGGCCCTTGCCGATGCCGCCGATCGAGGGGTTGCAGCTCATCTGGCCGAGCGTCTCGATATTGTGGGTCAAGAGCAGCGTGCGCAC
>JASGEB010000108.1:0-9449 GCA_047606785.1 Pseudoxanthomonas sp. | reverse complement strand
CTGCCGGCGCCGGAAGGCGGGGTGCGGCTGCTGCGCGCGCGCGCCGGCGCCGCGCGCCTGCGGGCGCTGCCGGGACTGGCCGGGCTGCGCTGCGAACAGAGCTTCCGGCCCGAGTTCGAACAGCTGCTCGGCGAGGGCCTGGAGGTCGTCGACGGCCTGCAGCCGCCCGCCGCGCAGGACGCTTGGGTGCTGGCCCTGCCGCCGCGGCAGAAGGACGAGGCGCGCGCGCTGCTGGCGCGGATGGCGGCGGCGTGCGCGCCGGGCGGGCGGCTGCTGTGCAGCGTGGCCAACGACGAGGGCGCCAAATCGCTGGAGAAGGATTTCGAGCGGCTGTTCGGGGTGGCCGGCGCGCTGGCCAAGCACCATTGCCGGGTGTTCTGGAGCGGGCCGTTCGCCGGTGCGCGCGATCCGGCGCTGCTGGCGCAGTGGGGCGCACTGGACGCGCCGCGGCCGATCCTCGGCGGGCGCTACCTCGGCCGCCCGGGCGTGTTCGCCTGGGACCGCATCGACCCGGCCTCGCGGCTGCTGGCCGAGGCGCTGCCGGCGGATCTGCGCGGCGAGGCGGCCGACCTCGGCGCCGGCTGGGGCTTCCTGTCCGACGCGCTGCTCGAACGCTGCCCCGGGGTGACTTCGCTGGATGCCTACGAAGCCGAGGCGCGCGCGCTGGAACCGCTGCGCCGCAACCTGGCCGGCCACGCCGGCCGCCGGCGGGTGGACGCGCACTGGCACGACGTCGCCGCTGGCCTGCCGCGCCGCTTCGATCTGATCGTCAGCAACCCGCCGTTCCATGCGCTCGGCCGCGGCGACCGGCCCGATCTCGGCCGCCGCTTCATCGAGGTCGCCGCCGCTGCGCTGGTGCCGGGCGGGCAGTGCTGGCTGGTCGCCAACCGCCACCTGCCCTACGAGGCGACCCTGCAGGCGCGCTTCGCGCAGGTGCGGGTGGCCGCGCAGGGGCAGGGCTTCAAGGTGATCGCGGCCGCGGGCGCGCGCGCATGGGCGTGAAGCTGCTGCGCCACCTGGCCAACCTCGGCTACGGCAGCCGCCGCCAGGTGCAGCAGATGTTCCGCGACGGCCGCGTTACCGACGCCGGCGGCGAGGTGCTGTACGCCGACGACGTGCGCGCGCACGAGCAGGTGCGCGTGGACGGCGAGGTGCTCGACCCCGCCCCGGGCCTGCTGCTGATGCTGCACAAGCCGGTCGGCGTGACCTGTTCGAGCAAGGACGCCGGCCGGCTGGTGTACGACCTGCTGCCGGCGCGCTGGCGCCTGCGCGACCCGCCGCTGTCCACGGTCGGCCGCCTGGACCGCGACACCAGCGGCCTGCTGCTGCTGACCGACGACGGCGCCCTGCTGCACCGGATCATCGCGCCGAAGTCGAAGCTGGCCAAGGTCTATGAGGCCACCTTGGCGCAGGATCTGCGCGGCGACGAGGCCGCGCTGTTCGCCGGCGGCACGCTGCTGCTCGACGGCGAGAAGACGACCTTGCTGCCGGCGCAGCTGCAGGTGCTGGGGCCGCGGCGGGCGCGCCTGCTCCTGCACGAAGGCCGCTATCACCAGGTGCGGCGCATGTTCGCCGCCGCCGGCAACCACGTGGTCGCGCTGCACCGCAGCCGCATCGGCGGGCTGGAACTGGGCGGGCTGCCGGAAGCACAGTGGCGCGTGCTCGGCGAGGCCGACCGGCAGGCGCTGTTCGCGCCGGGCGCGGCATGAGTGCCGCGCCGCTGCCGGGCTTGCCGCAGGCGCTGGTGTTCGACATGGACGGCCTGCTGCTGGACAGCGAGCGCGCCATCCTCGGCTGCTTCCGGCAAGCCGCGCACGAGCTGGGGCTGCAGATCGCGCCGGCGCAGTGGCTGGGCATGGTCGGCCACGGCGAGGCCAGCAGCCGGGCGATGCTGGACGACTGGGTCGGCGCCGCCGTGGCCGCGGCGTTGCTGGCGCGTGCGCGGGCGCTGTACCACCAGCGCGCGTTGCGCGGCATCCCGCTGCGGCCGGGCGTGGTCGAACTGCTCGACTGGCTGGACGCGCGCCGGCTGCCGCGCGCGATCGCCACCTCGACCCGGCGCGAACTTGCCGTGCCCAAGCTGCAGGCCGCCGGCCTGCTGCACCGCTTCGACGCGCTCGCCACCAGCAGCGACGTGGCCCGGCCCAAGCCGGCGCCGGACGTCTACCTGCTGGCCGCGCGCCTGCTGGCGGTGGCGCCGGCGGGCTGCCTGGTGCTGGAGGACTCGCCCACCGGCGTGCGCGCGGCGCTGGCCGCCGGAATGACGCCGGTGCAGGTGCCCGACCTGGTGGCGCCGGACGCGCAGGTGCGCGCGCTCGGCCACCGCATCGTCGCCTCGCTGGACGAGGTGAGGGCGCTGCTGCAGGCGCTGGCGGACGCCTGAGTGCGCACGACCGCCGCGTTCAGTCGGAAAGCAGCCGTCGCCAGCCGTCGTGGCCGAGGCGTTCGAGGGTGTCGATGTTGCGCTGGACGATCACGTCCGGGTCGGGGAAGGCGGCCACCGCGCGCTCGATGCTGTCCTCGCGCAGCAGGTGCAGGGTCGGGTAGGGCGCGCGGTTGGTGAAGTTGTCGATGTCGTCTGGCCCGCTGCCGGCGAACCGGTACTGCGGATGGAAGCTGGCGACCTGCAGCACGCCCTCAAGGTCCAGCGCCGCCACCGCGGCGTCGGCATTGTCGAGGAAATCGTTGTAGTCGAGGAAATCCTGCAGCACCAGCGGATGCACGATCAGGGTGGTGTCGGTTTCCGCGGCGGGCGTGTCGCGCAGCAGCACCAGTTCCTCGGCCAGCTGTTCCAGCAGCGCCTCGGGCGTGCTGGCGTCGCTGACCACGATGCGCACCTGCTGTTTGGCGTATACCGCCTTGGCGAACGGGCACAGGTTCAGGCCGATCACCGCGCGCTCGATCCAGCGACGGGTGCGCGCCAGCACGGCAGCGGCGTCGAAAGCGTCGGACGGGTTCATCGGCAGCGCGCGGCAGGGCGGCACAGGGTAGCGCAACGCCGCCGCCGCGCCGGTCGCGCGCGTCCTCACAGCAGCGGTTCGTCGTCCTCGTCCAGCACCTCGGCCACCCTGCCGATGGTGCGCTGAGCACCGCTGGCGCGCACAGCCGCGCTCAGCGCGCGCTCGGCGCCGGCATGGCCGGCGGGCGCTGCCCGGTCTCCACCCAGCGCCGCAGGTCGTTCCAGGCGCCGGCGATCTGCGCGTCGGTGAAACCGCAATGCGCCAGGCCCTGCAGCTTGCTGGCCGGCAGCGGCACCTTCATCGGCGGCAGCGGGCGCTGCAGCAGCCATTGCTCGTTGCCGGCGGCGGCGACCGCGGCGCGCAGCATGTCCTCGTGCAGGGCGCTGGGGACCAGCGAATCGGTCGTGTTGTAGATCGACAGCAGCGGCACGCCGATGCGACCGCTGGCCTTGTACCACTGCGCGGCGCGGGCGACCGCGGCCGGGTCGGCCGCGACCCGCTCGATGCCGGCGTTGAGCCTGGCGTTGCCGGCCTGGTCCAGGTACGGGCTGTGGTAGACCTTGCCGACGTTGCCGGCGACCGCGCCGCCGAAGGTGGCGTTGAGATCGTCCATCCCCAGCGCGACGGTCATGATCGGCAGCACGAACGCGGCCGGGTCGCGCGGCGTGCCGGCGACCGCGGCCACGTTGTCGATGATCCGGCTCTCCGCGCCGCCTGGGTGGGCCTGCGCGGCCTCGAACAGCGCATAGATCGGGCCGGCGACGCGCTTCATGTTCCACATCCGCAGCGGTCCGAACGACGGCGAGGCCAGCGCCGAGCGGGCCAGGCTCTTGCGGCCCGGCAGCTCGTAGCCGGTGCCGCGGGTGAAGTAGTCGTAGACGGCGCGCACGTCGTCGAGCCAGCCGATCTCGGCGGGCCAGTCGCCGACCACGCCGCAGCCGGCGATCGCCCCGGCGAAATCCTGCGGATGCTTGTCCAGCAGCGCGACGACGATGTTGCCGCCCATCGAGGCGCCGATCAGGTAGGTCCTGGTCGAGCCGAGCCGGGCCAGCAGCTGCGCCAGCCGGTGGCTGTTCTCGACCGCGCCGCGCACGTCCATGCCGGCCTTGTCGTAGGCGCTGTGGCCGACCGCGAATCCCTGTGAATACGGCGTGCGGAACGCACCCTGCGGGTCGTTGCCGGCGGCCATTGGATCGGCCGCGACGGCCACCGGCGAGCCTGGCGCGGAGTAGCCGTGCGCGAACAGCGCCGCCTGGCGGTTCCAGTCCTCGGGGAACACCAGCGCGAACTGTTTGCCGGCCAGCTCGCCACCGAGCTGCAGGCCGCCGTCCTCGCGGGCGACGGCGCGGACGTCGCTGGCGCCGTTGGCGCGCGCGGCCTGGACCAGCGCGTCCTGCGCCGGCGTCAGCGGCAGGCGGCCGACGCAGGCGCCGAGCAGGGCCAGCGCGGCCGCCAGCACGACGGCGCGCAGCAGCGGGAAGCGATGTGGGTGG
This sequence comes from Pseudoxanthomonas sp., assembly GCA_047606785.1. Lineage (GTDB taxonomy): Bacteria > Pseudomonadota > Gammaproteobacteria > Xanthomonadales > Xanthomonadaceae > Pseudoxanthomonas_A. Next base: position 4,996 of record JASGEB010000108.1, on the reverse strand, counting down.
GGATCGTTCACGTCGGGGCTCCGCAGGTCGGGTCGGTGGGCCTTCAGAACTTTCAGAAGCTGCCGGACAGCCGCCGGTGACGCGCGTTGCTTCCCTCACCGGGATTTTCTGCAGGTTCGGCACGGGTTGGACTTGATGTCACCGATAACGATGGCTGGGTATGCTGTCAAGGCGGGATGGCGGAGCGGCGTTGCGCCGGGGCTTGTGAGCGACGGTGGCGGAAACCTGCGGAAAGAACGCGGTTCCGTGCCGGCAACCGGCCAAGCAAAAAACCGGCGCATCGCGGCAATTCTGCGCGATGCCGGTGGCGCGCGAGCACACCCTCCAACGAGCGAGAGGAAAACGGCGATGAGACTGGACCGGATCGGGCAGGCGGTGTGGTGCGCGGCGGCGCTTGCGCTGTCGCCATGGGCGGGGGCGCAGCAGCCGGCGCCGGCCGACGGCAGCGTGCCGCTCAACGGCGTGCCGGTGCCGTTCTCCGCCTTCGCCTCGGCGCAGGCGCGGGCGTACTTCGCCAGGCAGCAGGCCGAGCGCGCCACCTCCAGTCCCGGCGACGACATCGTCCAGTGGCGCGCGTTCTACGACCGCCAGAACAGCGACCGGGTCGAGCGCATGCGCAAGCTGTGGCCGGTGCGCACCTACGAGCAGCGCTTCGACGGCGTGCTCGCCGACGTCGCCGAGCCGGCCGGCGGGATCGCCAAGGCAAACGCCCGCCGCGTGCTGATCAACCTGCACGGCGGCGCCTTCCTGTGGGGCGCGCGCAGCGGCGCGCTGGCCGAGGCGATCCCGATCGCCGCGGTCGGCAAGGTCAAGGTGGTCTCGGTCGATTACCGGCAGGGGCCCGAATACACCTTCCCCGCCGCCAGCGACGACGTCGAGACCGTCTACCGCGCGCTGCTGCGCGAGTACCGGCCGGAGAACATCGGCATCTACGGCTGCTCGGCCGGCGGCTACCTGACCGCCGAGTCGGTGGCGCGGCTGATCCACGATCGCCTGCCGCTGCCCAGCGCCATCGGCACCTTCTGCGGCTCGATGGTGGGCCCGGACGGCGACTCGATCTACGCCGCGGCCGCGCTGAACGGCGACAAGGTCCCGGACGGCCCGCGCAGGCTGTCGGAGTATCCGTACTTCAAGGGCGCGGACGTCGCCGACCCGCTGGTGCTGCCCGGCAATCGGCCCGACTACGTGGCCAAATTCCCGCCGACCCTGCTGATCAGCGGCAGCCGCGACTTCGCCCTGAGTTCGGTGCTGCGCAGCCACGCCCTGCTCGACGCGGCCGGCGTCGATGCCGAGCTGCACGTCTGGGAGGGCATGTGGCACGCCTTCTTCGTCGATCCGGAGCTGCCCGAGTCGCAGCAGGCCTACGCGGTGATTTGGCGGTTCTTCGACCGCCACCTCGGCGCCAGGCCGGCGCGGCGCTGACGGCCGCGCCGCCGGCTCAGGACGTGGGCGTCCGTTCCAGCGCCTGCAGGTAGTCGCGCCGCCAGGCGTTGATGTCGTGGCGGCGCAGGTGCTCCATCATCGCCTGCCAGCGCTCCACCCGCTTGTCGCGGCTCATGGTGGCGGCGTTGGCGATGGCGTCGGCCATGCCATCCGGGTCGTAGGGATTGACCACCAGCGCCTGCTCCAGCTCGAACACCGCGCCGGCCATCAGCGAGAGCACCAGCACGCCCGGGTCGGCCGGGTCCTGCGCGGCCACGTATTCCTTGGCCACTAGGTTCATGCCGTCGCGCAGCGGCGTGATCAGGCCGACCCGGGCGGCGCGGTAGAAGCCGGTGAGGGTGGCGTGGCCGAAGTTGCGGTTGACGTAGCGGATCGGCGTCCAGTCCGGCTCGGCCCAGGTGCCGTTGATGTGGCCGGCCAGCTGTTCCAGCTCGTTGCGCAGCTGCCGGTATTCGACCACCTCGCCGCGCGAGACCGGCGCGATCTGCAGCAGGGTCATGCCGCCGCGCTGCTCGCGGTGGCGTTGCAGGTAGCGGTTGAAGCCGTTGAAGCGCTCGGGCAGGCCCTTGGAGTAGTCCAGCCGGTCCACGCCGATGGCCAGCAGGCGCCCGCGCAGGCTGGTGCGCAGGTCGCGCACCGCCGGCCGCGACACCGCCGCCGCCGACTGCCGGGCGATGCCGGCGGTGTCGATGCCGATCGGGAACGCGCCGACCCGCAGCCGGCGCCCGCCCGGCGCCTCGACCAGGCCCTCGCCCAGCACCCGGCCGCCGCCGAACAGGCGCACGTAGTCCTGGAAGCGGCCGGCGTCGCGCACGGTCTGGAAGCCGACCAGGTCGCAGCTGTACAGCGTGCCGAACAGGCGCTGGTGGTCGGGCAGGGCCGCCACCAGGTCGGCCGAGGGCATCGGCACGTGCAGGAAGAAGCCGATCCGGCCGCCGAAGCCGCGTTCGCGCAGCAGCGCCGCCAGCGGGATCAGGTGGTAGTCGTGGATCCACACCGTGTCGCTCTCGCCCAGCAGCGGCAGCAGCCGGTCGGCGAACAGCGCGTTGACCCGGCGGTAGCCCTCCAGGCGGCTGCGGTCGTAGTCCACCAGGTCCAGGCGGAAGTGCAGCAGCGGCCACAGCGTGCGGTTGGCGAAGCCGTTGTAGTAGGCCTCGTAGTCCTCGCGCGCCAGGTCCACGGTGGCAAACTCGATGCCGTCCTCGCGCAGGTGGCGGACGCTGCCGTGGGCCTCCTTGGTCACCTTGCCGCTCCAGCCGAACCACAGCCCGCCGCGCTCCTTCAGCGCCGCCAGCAGGCCCACCGCCAGGCCGCCGGCGCGGTTCTCGCCGGGCAGGGCCACGCGGTTGGAGACCACCACCAGCCGGCTCACGACGCCTCCTGCCACGAGCGCGACAGCCGCATCGCCGCGATGATCAGGCCCACGTGCGAATAGGTCTGCGGGAAGTTGCCCCAGGCCTCGCCGCCGTCGAACTCCAGGTCCTCGCTGAGCAGGCCCAGGTGGTTGCGGCGCGCCAGGATGCGCTCGAACAGCGCGCGCGCCTCCTCGATCCGGCCGATCGCCGCCAGCGCGTCGATGTACCAGAAGGTGCAGATGGTGAAGCTGGTCTCCGGCGCGCCGAAATCGTCCGGGGTGACGTAGCGGAACAGCGCGTCGCCCCTGCGCAGCCCCGCGCCGATCGCCTCGACGGTGGCCACGAAGCGCGGGTCGAGCGCGTCGACGAAGCCGAGGTCGGCCAGCAGCAGCAGCGAGGCGTCCAGGCGCTGGCCGCCGAAGGTGTCCACGAAGTGGCCGCGCTGCGGGTCCACGCTCTCGGCCATGATCCGCGCATGCATGGCCTCGGCGCGCCCGCGCCAGTGCTCGCGGCGCGCCTCCAGCCCGAGCCGGGCGGCGATCTTGGCCAGCCGGTCGCAGGCGGCCCAGCACATCGCCGCGGTGTAGGTGTGCACCTCGGCGCGGCCGCGGAATTCCCACAGGCCGGCGTCGGGCGTGTCGTACAGGGCGAAGGCCTTCTCGCCCAGCGGCTCGAGCCGCTCGAAGGCGTGCGCGTCGCCCGGGTCGGCCAGGCGCCGGTCGAAGAACAGCTGGGTCGAGGCCAGCACCACCGAGCCGTACACGTCGTGCTGCTTCTGGATCCAGGCCAGGTTGCCGCGCCGCACCGGGCCCATGCCGCGGTAGCCGGCCAGCGAGTCGACCTGGTCCTCGTGCAGCTGCGCCTGGAAGCCGATCCCGTACAGCGGCTGCAGCGAGCCGTCGTGGCTGGCGATGTTGAAGATGTAGCGCAGGAACTCCTCCATCGTCCGGGTCGCGCCCAGGCGGTTGAGCGCGCGCACCACGAAGGCCGCGTCGCGCAGCCAGCAGTAGCGGTAGTCCCAGTTGCGGGTGGTGTGCGGCGCCTCCGGGACCGAGGTGGTCATCGCCGCGATGATCGCGCCGCTGTCTTCGTACTGGCACAGCTTGAGGGTGATCGCGCTGCGGATCACCGCGTCCTGCCAGTCCAGCGGGATCGACAGGTAGCGCACCCACTCGCGCCAGTATTCGCGGGTGTTCTCCTCGGCCTCGCGCACGTAGCCGGCCAGCGAGCGCGACAGCGGCTCGTCCACGCCCAGCACCAGGTGCAGCGGATGGGTGAGCACGAACGCAGTGGCCTCGCGCACGAAGTGCACCGGCACGTCGGTGGTCAGGCGCAGGGTGAAGTCCGGCAGCAGCCAGCGCAGGTGGTTGCTGCCCCAGGTCGTCTCCGGCGCGCGCGCGCCCCAGTTGGCCAGCGGGCGCACCTGCACGCGGATGCGCGGGGCGCCGGCCAGCGGGCGCACCTGGCGGACGATGCTCACCGGCCGGTAGAAGCGGCCGTCCTGCTTCCAGCGCGGGGCGAAGTCGACGATCTCCAGCGCATTGCCCTCGCCGTCGCGCAGCACCGTGCGCAAAATCGCGGTGTTCTGCACGTAGTGCTGCTCGCTGGCGGCCAGGTTCTCCAGCTCGATGGCGAAATCGCCGCCTTCGCGCAGCGGCGAGAGCAGCGCGCAGAAAGCCGGATCGCCGTCGAAGGCGGGCAGGCAGCTCCATACCACCCGGCCCTCGCGGTCGATCAGCGCGCCGAAGCTGCCATTGCCGATCACGCCCAGGTCCAGCGATGCCTGTTTCATCCGGTCTCCGTGTCGAGGGGGGCGGAGGCGCGCAGCCAGGCGTGGACCGCGGCCACGTCCTCCAGCCCGTAGATGGCGTGGCTGTTGGCGCGCGCGCCGACCAGCACGCTCCAGCCGCCCAGCGCGTTGACCGCGGCGAAGCCGTATTCGTCGGTCAGGTCGTCGCCGACGAACACCGGTACCCGCCCGGCGAAGGGCGGCGCGGCCAGCAGGCGGCGCACTGCGTGGCCCTTGTCGGCGCCGGCCGGCACCAGTTCGGCCACGTGGTCGCCGGGCTGCAGGCGGTAGCCGGGCAGGCGCGCCAGGAACTGCCGGGCCAGCGCCTGCAGCGCCGGCCCGGCCTGCGGCGCGGCGCGCCAGTGCAGGGCGATGCCGGCGCGCTTGCGCTCGACCCGCGCGCCCGGAT
>JASGEB010000107.1:0-4738 GCA_047606785.1 Pseudoxanthomonas sp. | reverse complement strand
GGCTGCGGCCGTGCGGCCGCCTGCGGCGGGCGCGTCCGGGGCGCAACGACCGGTACCTGCGGCGGCGCGGGGGCGGCCTGCACGGCGCGCGCCAGGAAGCTCAGCTGCGTCCGGGTCAGGTGCGTCTGCGGCAGCAGGTTCGGCAGCGGCACCTGGAACACCAGCCAGCCCAGCGCGAGCAGGATCGCCAGCGTTACCGACGCGGCGATCCAGGGGGCGTAGCGATCCGGGTCGGCGGGCGGCGGCAGGCCGCGGGAAGCGTCGACCGGGGGCATCAGGCGGGACGGGTCATGCAGGAGAGGGAGGGAGCGGAAGCGGCGCAGCGCGCCACGCTAACGTGTCCGGCGCGCGCAAAGGTATGCAAAACGTTGTCGCCCGTGCCGGGTGCCAGCTGTCGTTCATGCCTCGCCGCATTGCCGGCGGGCACGATAACCGGCCGGCCGCGCCGGCATGCGTCGACGCCGACACACGCTGACATGCGCTTGCCATGCGGTGCCGGTGGCATGCCGAGGGTATTCCGCAGCTTCCGGATCGGCCGGGTTCATACAGTGCTTCGTTGCTTCAGTCTGGGCTTGGGTGAGGCCCGTCGGGACGGCTGACGGCGTGTCCGAGGAGCCGGGCGGGTCGCTTTAGGGAGTTCAGAAGTGTCCGCTGGACGTCCGCGGACACCTGGTGGACACCTCTAACTACGCGCATCGGAGCGTTTGATTTTGCTGCCACAGCGGGAATTCGCGCTATCGCGTCGGAATCAAATTTGGCATGGAAATTGCTCTGAACTTCTTGTGGGGATGCTTGATCTTGAAGCCCCATATGACGCAGGCACATATCTTATTATCGATTGGGAGTAAAGGCGCCATGAGAGTCAATCGAATCTTTCTGGCCTTCGGTCTGGTTGCATCGACGGGCCTGCCTGGCAGGGCATACACGGCGAGCAGCGGTGCGCCAGAAACGCTCAAGTTCGAGAAGAACGAATTCAAGGCGGAGTTTTCTTCGACGACTTCCGCCGGCATCAGAATCATCAGGCTGGAGCCTGTTGGCGCTTGGGGATTCAAGGTTGGTGATACGCTGACCAAGATAAATGATGCTCCAGTGGAAAAGGCCAATCAATTATTTGATTTCTGCGTATCGGCCGATGCCGATCCGGTCGTCGAGATAATTCGTGACGGGAAACTTGTTTCGTTTGTCTTGAAATATCCCGGTTGCAAGGCCTTCAAGCCGCCCAAGGGAAATTGAATATCAGCCGGACCATCCCAGTATGGTCAGCATGACAACCTTGTCGATGGATGATCAGGCCGTGTTCTCATACTACATCAGACTTGCCGTCAGAAGCTTCAAATCATCTCCCGCCGTCACGGTCCTATTGATTTTTGTCATGTCCTTCGGCATTGGGTCTACGGTGGTCGCCTACTCGATATTCCATTCTCTGACCGCCGACCCTCTTCCGGGACGGAGCCAGTCGCTTTATTATGTCCGAATGGATTTGACGCCTAGCTCCTATCAGAAAAAGGGGCGGGATCCGGCAGACAGCATGACTTATCGGGACGCCAAGTATCTGTTGGGTCTCGATGACGGCCACGCAAAATTCGCGTCAGCGTCGACCACTGGCATCGTGTATACGGATGACGTGACTAGGCCGTACAGGGAGGCGCATGGACATTTCGTCACCTCTGATTTCTTTCGGCTGGCGGGGCTTTCCGTCGTCAAAGGAGATGTCTGGTCCCGCGAAACGGATGAAGGAGCCGCGAATGTGATCGTCGTGACTGATTCTTTCTCGAAGCTCCTGTTCGGAAGCGATCCTCCCCTCGGGAAGAACATTTATATTGCGGAGAAGCAGTTCAGGGTCATCGGAGTGGTTAAAGACGACCTTCCTTATCCTTCTTTCTATTCCGACACGGATACGCCTGCATTTCGATTGGTTGACCAGTATTTCATTCCCATGAGTGCGGCCTTGTCACAAGGACTTCCCACTACAAGCAATGTTTCCTGCTGGGGGGACGAATTGGCCGAGTTTCCTTTGCAATCCGATCAATGCACATGGGTCCAGTTTTGGGTGCATCTGCCCGTCGGGGAAGAGAAAGAGAAGTACGAACACGCGCTGAGCGCATATGTCGACCAGCGCCTTGGTCATGACGCCGGCAAAATAAACGATGGCATCAAGCTCTACGACTTGATGGGCTGGCTCAAAGAAAGAGGGATCGTTTCCGGCGCCGTGAAGACGCAGGTGGTCATTGCCTTTGCATTCCTGGCTATCTGCATAGTCAACTGCTCCGGCCTCATGCTGACCAGGTCTCTTCGCCGGGCGAGGGAGATTTACATCCGAAGGGCGTTGGGGGCATCTAGGAAGGACATTCTCTATCAGGTGGGAATGGAAGCGGTAATCATATGCTTCGCAGGGGGGGTGTTCGGTACGGCCGCGGCAGTGTTGTTCCAGACGATGGTCGATCATGGTGTTTCGGTCGATGCTTCGGTCATTAATGTAGGGTTCGATGCGAATGTCTATGTGTATTCAATGATCTGCTCCATACTTGCAGGGTTAACAATGGGGTTGATCCCTGCCATCAAATTGTCAAGAACAAGCGCTGCCGCTTGAGAATATCGAGCATGAATATTTCATTTGACATCCGACCTGCATGGAGAACGATCGTTTCCAACAGGCTGGTCCTCGGCATACTTCTGTTCGAAGTGATTCTGGCGGTGGCAGTCACTTCCAATACCATGGCTATCATTTTTCAGCGATTGAGTACGGTAGTCCAGGCCACGGGCATAAAAGAATCGGGGTTATATATCATACAGTCGCGTCCATTGGCCGCTGTGGACGACGCGGTTGCGCGTTCCAAGAGCGATCTCAACGCTATCTCCAGAGTAGCAGGGGTCATTTCGGCAGCCTCCATCAATGGCGTACCGCTAGGAGAAGACAGTTTTATGGTCGCAGCTTCGCAGAATCCGGATGGGGGTTCCGCCACACCAGTGAACGTATATTATGGTTCGCCGGGTTTCATTGAGACACTCGGAGTGGATATCGTGCGCGGTGCCTCGTTTGCAAAGGATGGTTATGTTGAATTGGACAGTGGGGACAATTTTTCCGGACTAGGCGGCGTCGGTCAGGTGATAATATCGCAGTCGCTTGCGAATAGAATGTTCAGCGGTGACGCGGTAGGCAAGGCCATTTTTTTCAGCAGCTCCCCAGGCCATGTCATGAATGTGGTAGGCGTTGCCAAGGACGTCCTGAGACCCTCTCTGGTCGAAGATAGAGGCACTAACTATTACTCGGAATTCATTCCCGTAATACCTGACGGAAAAAATCAACAATACCTCATGAGAGTCGATTCCCCAGACGTCAGTAGAGTCTGCGCGGATGTTCGGCACGCCTTGGCAGACAACAATCCAAGGAGGATCATTTCCGAATGCAGACCATTCGATGATGTTAAAAATCATTATTTCAGCGGGGCATACAAGTTGCTGTGGATGATGAGTGCGGGTACCGTCTTTCTGTTGGTGATCACGAGTTTCGGCGTGGCGGGTCTGATGGGATACTGGCTGGAGGGAAGAAAGAAAGAATTGGGAATTCGCAGGGCGCTTGGAGCGAGAAAGTTGGATTTGATAAAGATGGCGCAGCTGGAAGGTGGAATCGTATGCGGATCCGGCATTGCATGCGGGGCGTTGCTGGCCCTTGCGGCCAACCAGCTGACCGGCACCTGGCTTTCTTTCGAGCGGATTCCGGTGATTTTCATCGTGCTTTCCATGTCCGTCATTTTCTTGATATCCATGGTGTCTGCGTTGTTTCCAATCCTGCGGGCCAGCCTGGTGTCGCCGATCGAGGCGATCAGATGTGATTGAAATTATTCGTCGGACCGGTCCGTTGTGACTTGAGCCACGTAGTCGAGCGGCAAGAACGGGAGGATTGCCATCCCGGTCAGGGTGAGTGGTTTCATGCTCCGCGTCGTAGCAAGACAGCCATTCGGTACTGTCGCTGCGGTCAATGGCAGCGCGGGCGCTCGCGGTCGAGCGAGCTTCACGCCGGCTGTACCCGCCGCGCGCACATACGCTTTAGTATGTTGCGACCCCGGCGCCAACCTGCGCCGGTCCCGACCAGGAGTGGCCCACTTGAGCAGCCCCGACGCTTCGTCTCCCCCGCGTGCGCCTGGCAAACAAGACGGTAGCGATGCGCCCAAGCCCAGTCCCCTGAAGAATCCGCGGGTGCGGTGGACCCTGGCCGTGATCGGCCTGCTGGTGCTGGCGGCGTTGCTGGTGTGGTTGCTGCACTGGCTGCGGGTGGGGCGCTATCTGCAGGAAACCAACAACGCCTATCTGCAGGCCGACGCGGTGGCGGTGGCGCCGCGGGTCAGCGGCTACGTCACCGCCGTGTACGTGCAGGACAACCAGCAGGTCGAGGCCGGCCAGCCGCTGCTGCAGATCGACGAGCGCACCAACAAGGCCACCTGGGAGCAGGCGCAGGCCGCGGTGGCGGTGCGCCAGGCCGACATCGCCGCGGCGGCTTCGGCGCTGGAAGGGGCGCGCACCCAGCTGGTGCAGGCGCGTTCGCAGCAACAGGCGACCAGCGCCACCCTGACCTTCGCCGAGGCCGAGGTGAAGCGCTTCACCCCGCTGGCCGCCAGTGGCGCCGACACCCACGAGCACGTCGAGTCGCTGCTGCACCAGCGCGAGCAGGCGCGCGCGCAGGCCGCCGCGGCGCAGGCGCAGGTGCGCGGCGGCGCCAGCAACGTGGCCGCCGCGCAGG
>JASGEB010000106.1:0-2981 GCA_047606785.1 Pseudoxanthomonas sp. | reverse complement strand
GTCCTTGATCTCGCGCAGCTCGTCGAGGATGCCCTCGTCCAGCCAGGCCACCGGCACCGGCGCCAGCCGCGGGGCGGCGCCGGCCTGGCGGGCAGCGGCCACCGGCACGGCCGACGTACTGGCCGGGCGCGCGGCCGCCGCCCGCCAAGCCGGCGCCGCCCCGCGGCTGGCGCCGGTGCCGGTGGCCTGGCTGGACGAGGGCATCCTCGACGAGCTGCGCGAGATCAAGGACAGCCCCGAGTTCCTGCACCGCATGCTGGAGGCGGCCATCGCCGACCTGACCGGCCTGCAGGGCCAGCTGGACGCCGCGCTGGCGCGCCAGGACCTGGCCGCCGTGCATCGCCAGGCGCATGCGGTCAAGGGCGTTGCGCTCAGCGTCGGCGCGGTCCGGCTGGGCCATCTGGCCAGCCGCCTGATGACCCTGCCGCACGCCAGTCTGGTCAGTGACCACGCCAAGCTGCGGACCGAATTCGAGCACACCCATGCGCGCAGCGTGGAAGCGCTGCGCGCCCTGGATGCCAGGGTGGAACTGCCGCGCGCGGCCAAGCGCTGATCGGCGGAGCGAGCCATCCTGCGCTTCTGGGCTCCTACGCCGCCCGCGCCGCGGCTTCGCGCGCCTCGTTCTGCTGCATCATGATCAGCATCTCCATCGAGCGCAGCTCCTCGGCGCTGAGCTGGCGGGCGGTCTCCACCCAGTCCTCGACGATGCGCACGCCGCGGTCGTAGTCCAGCGGGCATTCGCGCTCGCGGCTGGCCTGCACCTTCAGCCGCGCCTTGCGCCGGCGCGCGTGCTCGGCGATGTGGCGCTCGACCGCCAGTTCGCCGAAGCCGGTCGGGCAGACCTGGTCGACGATGCCCATCTCGAACAGCTCGGCGGCGGTGTACACGCGCTTGTTGGTCATGATCCGCTCGGCCATGCGCACGCTGGTGCGCTGGCACAGCAGGCCCATCGCGCCGGTGCACGGGAACAGCCCGAACATCACCTCCGGGAAGCCGAAGCTGCTCTGCTCCTCGGCGATCACCCAGTCGGCGCTGAGCGCCAGCTCGAAGCCGCCGCCCAGGGCGCGGCCCTGCACCAGCGAGACGGTCGAGACCGACTCCTTCATGCCGCAGTTCCATGCGTGCAGCGCGTCCCAGCACTGCAACGAATAGCGGTGCAGGCCGTCGAAGTCGCCGCGGGCGATGCAGTCGCGGAAGAAGGCCAGGTCGCCGCCCTGGTTGAAGAAGGCCGGGTGGCTGGACTGGACCACCGCGTAGGCCGGCGGCACCGGTCCCAGGCCGGCCGCGTGCAGCGCACGGGCCTCGCGGAAGTCATGGATCAGCGCGCCGAACTCCTGCAGCAGCGCCGGAGTGAAGTTGTGCACGCCGATGACCGGGTCCGGCGCGATGGTCACCCAGCAGGTGGGGGCGGCCAGGGCGCGCACTTCGGTGGAGACCCGGCGCGGGGCCTGGGAAGGGAAAGCCTGGGGAATGGCGGCGAGCATGTTCATGGCGGGTTCTCAGCTGGGTGATGGATGCAGATGGCGAGGGGAGGTGGAAACGACCAGTGCGACGTTGGTGCCGCCGAAACCGCAGGAAAAGCTCAGCGCATGCGCCAGGTCGTCGACCTGGCGCGGCTGTTCTCCTACGTGGTTCAGCGCGCACTTCCCGTCGGCCTGGCCAAGGAATGCGCTGGCCGGCAGGAAGCGTTCGTTCATGGCCAGCACGGTGAGGACGAGTTCGACCGCGCTCGTCGCTCCCAGCATGTGGCCATGCAGGGACTTGGTGGAACTGACCGCGGCGGAAGTCGGTGCGTCGCCGAACACCGCGCGGATCGCGTCGGCCTCGATGACGTCGCCGCCTTGGGTCGCCGTCGCGTGGGCATTGATGTAGCCGATGTCGTCCGGATGCAGCCCGGCGGACGCCAGCGCGGCCTTGAGTGCCTCGATTTGACCACCGGACTCAGGTTGTCCAATGTGATATGCGTCACAAGAAATACCGTACCCGGCCAAATAAGCGAGGATGGGCGCGCCGCGCGCCTGCGCCCGCCCGGCCTCCTCAAGCAACAGGAAGGCCGCGCCTTCGCCCAGCACCAGGCCGGTGCGTGCACTGGAGAACGGCCGGCAGCTGCGGGCGACGTCGGCTGGATCCGGCGGCGCCATCGCGCGGGTGCCGGCGAAGCTGCCCAGCACCCCGGCCACCAGCGGCGCCTCCGCGCCGCCGGCCACGGCCACGTCCAGGTGGCCGTCGGCGATGGCGCGCGCGGCCTCGCCGATGGCCACGCCCGAGGACCCGCAGGCCGAGGCATTGGTGATCACCGGGCCGCGCACGCGGTGGCGGATCGCCACCTGCGCGCCGCCGGCGTTGCCCATCGCCGCCATTGCGGTGAACGGGCGCGCGATCTGGCGGTGCTCGGCCAGCAACTGCTGCAGCCAACCCTGGGTGGTGGCCGCGCCGCCGTTGACGTTGGCGTAGTACACCCCGGCGCGCAGGCCCAGCGCGCTGAAGTCCGCGTCCAGCCCGGCCTGGGCGATGGCCTGGTCGGCGGCGAGGATGGCCAGGTGCTGGGTGCGGTCCAGGAATGGCCGTTCCAGCTTGGCGAAGCGCTCGTCGAATTCGCCCTCCACCACCCCGGCGGGGAAGGGCTTGTCGATCGGCGGTGCCTGGTGCAGGCGGATGCCCGACCTGACCTCGCGCAGCGCAGCGACGGCCTGCTCGAGCGACTGGCCGACCGGGCACATCAGCCCCATGCCGGTAATGGCGACGTTGCGCCTGGACATTGGAATCCCCTGTGCGAAGAAATGCCGTCGCCGGGCCGTGCAAACGTCGTCCCGGGACGCACATTGACACTAGCATCGAATCAAGCACCCGTCGTGTAGGAGCAACTGTCTTTTAGGCGGCCGCCCTTCTCCATTCAGTCTGGTCACGGACCATGGCATTGAGGCGGGTGAGCAGGACTCGCATGCAGGCGGTGATGGCGACCTTGGCGCATTTGCCGCGCT
>JASGEB010000105.1:0-26662 GCA_047606785.1 Pseudoxanthomonas sp. | reverse complement strand
TTTTCACCAAGATCATCCGCGAGATTTCCGTCGCCGCGCGCAAGGGCGTACCCGACCCGGCGAACAACCCGGCGCTGCGCAGCGCGATCGACAAGGGCCTGGCGGTGAACATGCCCAAGGACACCATCGAGCGCGCGATCAAGAAGGCCAGCGGCGGCCTCGATGGCGTCGAGTATGAGGAAATCCGCTACGAAGGCTACGCGCCCGGCGGCATCGCGGTGATCGTCGATTGCCTCACCGACAACCGCGTGCGCACCGTCGCCGACGTGCGCCACGCCTTCGGCAAGCATGGCGGCAACCTCGGCACCGAAGGTTCGGTCGCCTTCATGTTCAGGAAGCTCGGCGTCATCACCTTCGGCGCGGGCGCCGACGAAGAGAAGATCACCGAAGCGGCGATCGAAGCCGGCGCCGACGACATCGTGGTCTATCCCGACGACGGCAGCATCGAGGTCGTCACCGCGCCCGAGTCGTTTGCCGCGGTGAAGGCTGCGCTGGAGAAATCGGGCTTGAACGCCGATCTGGCCGAAGTGACCTTCCGCGCCGACAACGACGTGAAAGTGGAAGGCGAAGCCGCGCAGCAGGTCGCCAGGCTGCTGGCCTGGCTGGAGGACATGGACGACGTGCAGAACGTCTATTCCAACGCCGAACTCGGCGCCGACGCCTACAAGTAAGCGCCGCGCGCATCCGCCCATGACCCGCATCCTCGGCATCGATCCCGGTTCGCAGCGCACCGGCGTGGGCATCATCGACGTCGATGCCGGCGGCCGCACCGCGCACGTGCACCACCAGCCGCTGGTGCTGCTGGGCGAGGGCGGCTTCCCGCAGCGGCTCAAGCGCCTGCTGCTGGCGCTGGGCGAGGTGATCGAGCAGTGGAATCCGCACGAGGTGGCCATCGAGCAGGTGTTCATGGCGCGCAATCCCGATTCGGCGCTCAAGCTCGGCCAGGCGCGCGGCGCGGCGCTGGCGGCGGTGGTCGTGCGCGACTTGCCGGTGCACGAATACGCCGCGCGCGAGATCAAGCTGGCCGTGGTCGGCCGCGGCGGGGCGGAGAAGGAGCAGGTCCAGCACATGGTCGGCCTGATGCTGGGCCTGTCCGGCAAGCTGCAGGCCGACGCCGCCGACGCCCTGGCCGTGGCCATCACCCACGCGCACGTGCGCGCCACCGCCGACCGCATGGGCGTGGACGCGCGCGCGGCATGGAGTCGGAAATGAGCGGACCGTGGAGCAGGACCCGGGACCCGGGACCCGGGACCCGGAACAACGGTTCTGCAGCGCCTCGCAACTTGATGACAGGCTTTGGGGGTTGCGCGATGCAGCGCTTTCCCCCGAGACCCGGGTCCCGGGTCCCGGGTCCCGGCCCCATCGAGGCCCCCCCATGATCGGCCGCCTGAAAGGCATCCTGGCCTACAAGTCGCCGCCGTGGCTGGTGGTGGACGTGGGCGGCGTCGGCTACGAGTTGGAGGCGCCGATGAGCACCTTCTACGACCTGCCCGAGCTCGGCTGCGAGGTCGCGCTGTTCACCCACTACGCGCAGAAGGAGGACAGCGTGGCGCTGTACGGTTTCCTGCGCGAGGCCGAGCGGCGGCTGTTCCGCGACGTGCAGAAGGTCTCCGGGATCGGCGCGAAGATCGCCCTGGCGGTGCTGTCGGGGGCGAGCGTGGAGGAGTTCGCGCGGCTGGTGCAGGCCAGCGACGTGACCGCGCTGACCCGCATCCCCGGGATCGGCAAGAAGACCGCCGAGCGCATGGTGGTGGAACTGCGCGACCGTGCCGCCGACCTCGCTTCCGGCGGCGTTTCCGTCGCAATGACCGGCGCGGCGCCGGCCGACCCGCTGTCGGAGGCGGTGATCGCCCTGCAGCAGCTCGGCTACAAGCCGGCCGAGGCCGCGCGCATGGCGCGCGAGGCCGCCGCCGGCGGCGACGATGCCGCCGCCATCATCCGCAAGGCGCTGCGTTCGGCCCTGCGCTGAGCCGCGCCGCACTTCCCTAACAGGCCCGACGCTACGCTAGCCTCACGCCATGTCCAACACGTCCCCCACCTCTCCCGGCCATGGCGCCGACCATGGCCATGGCCAGCAGCCGTTCTCCGGCCTGGTGCTGGCCGCGATCGGCGTGGTGTTCGGCGACATCGGCACCAGCCCGCTGTACACGCTCAAGGAGGCGTTCTCGCCGCACTTCGGCCTGGTCGGCAACCACGACACCATCTTCGGCGTGCTCTCGCTGGTGTTCTGGGCGCTGGTGCTGGTGGTGTCGCTGAAGTACGTGAGCATCATCATGCGCGCCGACAACGACGGTGAGGGCGGCATCATGGCGCTGATGACCTTGGCCCAGCGCACTCTGTCCAAGGGCTCGCGCTCGGCCTACGTGATCGGCATCCTCGGCATCTTCGGCGCCTCGCTGTTCTTCGGCGACGGCGTGATCACCCCGGCCATCTCGGTGCTGGGCGCGGTCGAGGGCCTGGAGGTGGCCGCGCCGGGCCTGCACCGCTTCATCGTGCCGATCACGGTGGTGATCCTGGTCGGGGTGTTCGTCGCCCAGCGCTTCGGCACCGCGCGGGTCGGCAAGGTGTTCGGGCCGGTCACCACCCTGTGGTTCCTGTCGATCGGCGCGATCGGCGTGTGGAACATCCTCGACGCCCCGCGCGTGCTGCAGGCGTTCAACCCCTGGTGGGGGCTGCGCTTCTTCCTGGAGCACGGCTGGCACTCGATCCTGATCCTGGGCGTGGTGGTGCTGGCGGTCACCGGCGGCGAGGCGCTCTACGCCGACATGGGCCACTTCGGCGCCCGCCCGATCCGCTACGGTTGGTACATCCTGGTGCTGCCGTGCTTGATGCTGAACTACCTGGGGCAGGGCGCGATGGTGCTGGAGCGGCCGGCGGCGGTGATCAATCCGTTCTTCGAGGCGGTGCCGCGCTGGGGCCTGTACCCGATGATCGTGCTGGCCACGCTGGCGGCGATCATCGCCAGCCAGGCGGTGATCACCGGCGCCTTCTCGGTGGCGCGCCAGGCCATGCAGCTGGGCTACATCCCGCGCATGACCATCAAGCACACCTCGCACGACACCATCGGCCAGATCTACGTGCCGGGGGTGAACTGGACCCTGGCGGTGGCGGTGCTGGTGGTGGTGCTGGCGTTCGGCAGCTCGACCCGGCTGGCCGCGGCCTACGGCATCTCGGTGTCGGCCACCATGCTGATCGACACCCTGCTGCTGGCACTGGTGGCGCGCGCGCTGTGGCCGCGCTGGCGCAAGTGGGTGCTGCCGCTGTGCGTGGTGTTCTTCGTCATCGACGTCGGCTTCGTGATCGCCAACGGCGCCAAGTTCTTCGATGGCGCCTGGTTCCCGCTGGCGCTGGGCCTGCTGGTGTTCATCCTGCTGCGCACCTGGCGGCGCGGGCGCGAACTGCTCGCGGCCGAGATCCGCAAGGACGGTATCGGCCTGGACAGCTTCCTGCCCGGGCTGATGCTGGCCCCGCCGGTGCGGGTGCCGGGCACGGCGGTGTTCCTGACCGCGCAGACCGGCATGGTGCCGCACGCGCTGCTGCACAACCTCAAGCACAACAAGGTGCTGCACGAACGCAACGTGTTCCTGACCGTGGAGACCCTGCCGCTGCCGTACGCGCCGGCCGACAAGCGCCTGAAGATCGACTCGATCGGCGACGAGTTCTACCGGGTGATCGTCAAGTTCGGCTTCATGGAGACCCCGGACGTGCCGCTGGCGCTGATGCGCTCGTGCGACCGCGGCGGGCCGTACTTCGACCCGATGGACACCACTTTCTTCGCCAGCCGCGAGACCATCGTCCCCAGCGCCCACCGCGGCATGCCGATCTGGCGCGACAAGCTGTTCGCCGCCATGCACCGCAACGCCGCCCCGGCGACGGGCTTCTTCCACATCCCCGGCAACCGCCTGGTCGAGTTGGGGGCGCAGGTGGAGATCTGATGGAGCCGGGACCCGGGACCCGGTAAAGACGGCCGGCCAGCGCGCGCTTGCGCCTACAATTACCGGCATGCCGACACGTCTGTGCATCCTCCGCCGGTCCCCGGTCCCCGGTTCCCGGTCCCTGGCCCTCCCCGAGTCCCGCTAGATGGACCGCCTCATCGCCGCCGCCACCACCTCCGAGGACGAGGCCATCGAGGCCAGCATCCGTCCCAAGCGGCTGGCCGACTACCTGGGCCAGGCGCCGGTGCGCGAGCAGCTGGACATCTACATCCAGGCCGCCAGGGGTCGCGGCGAGGCGCTCGACCACGTGCTGATCTTCGGCCCGCCGGGGCTGGGCAAGACCACCCTCAGCCACGTCATCGCCAACGAACTGGGGGTCAACCTGCGGGTCACCTCCGGGCCGGTGATCGAGAAGGCCGGCGACCTGGCCGCGCTGCTGACCAACCTGCAGCCGCACGACGTGCTGTTCGTCGACGAGATCCATCGCCTCTCGCCGCTGGTGGAAGAGGTGCTGTACCCGGCGATGGAGGACTTCCAGATCGACATCATGATCGGCGAGGGCCCGGCCGCGCGCTCGATCAAGCTGGACCTGCCGCCGTTCACCCTGATCGGCGCCACCACCCGCGCCGGCCTGCTGACCGCGCCGCTGCGCGACCGCTTCGGCATCGTCCAGCGCCTGGAGTTCTACTCGGCCGAGGAACTGACCCGGATCGTGCGCCGTTCGGCGCGGATCCTGGGCATCGACTGCGCGGCCGAAGGGGCAGGCGAGATCGCCCGTCGTTCGCGCGGCACCCCGCGCATCGCCAACCGCCTGCTGCGGCGGGTGCGCGACTACGCCCAGGTCAAGGCCGACGGCCGCATCGACCGCGAGGTCGCCGACGCCAGCATGCGCATGCTCAAGGTCGACCCGGAGGGCTTCGACGAGATCGACCGCCGCCTGCTGCGCACCATCGTCGAGAGCTTCGACGGCGGCCCGGTCGGGGTCGAGTCGCTGGCCGCGGCCCTGTCCGAGGAGCGCGGCACCCTGGAGGACGTGATCGAGCCCTACCTGATCCAGCAGGGCTTCCTGGTGCGCACCGCGCGCGGGCGGATGGCGACCCGCAAGGCGTACCTGCACTTGGACCTGCGGCCGCGGGACCCGGGACCCGGGACCCGGGACCCGGAGGAGCTGTTCTGATGGCGATGCCGGCGAATTCCGCGGCGCCCGCAGCCTTGCCCGCGGGATGGAAGGTCCGATGACTTCCGAATCCCGAGTCCCGAGTCCCGGGTCCCGGCATCAGGACCTATTCAGTCTTCCGACAAGGGTCTACTGGGAAGATACCGACGCTGGCGGCGTGGTCTACCACGCGCAGTACGTGGCCTTCCTGGAACGTGCGCGCAGCGAGTGGATGCGGGCGCTGGGCTTCAATCAGGAGCGTCTGCGGCTGGAGCACGACCTGCTGTTCGCGGTGCGCGAGATGCACCTGGATTTCCACAAGCCGGCGCGGCTGGACGACCTGCTCGTGGTCGGCGCGCAGCTGCGGCAGGTGCGCCGCGCCAGCGTGGTGTTCGCCCAGCGCATCGAGCGCGAGGGGACGCTGCTGCTGGCCGCGCAGGTGCGGGTGGCGGCGCTGTCCGGCGCGTTCCGGCCTGTGGCCCTGCCCGAACCGATGTACGAGCTGTTCAAATCGCTGGAAGTACCCGCTTCCGGCCCCCTCCCGCAGACTTCGAGGTAGCCGACAAGATGTTCGCAACGATCCTGGCCGTGCAGGACGCGGTGGTGCAGACGCTCCCGCCGGACGCCGGCGCCGCGGCCGCCCAGGCCACCACCCAGGCCGCGCACAGCGGCATCAACTACCTGACCCTGCTGTTGAACGCCAGCCTGCCGGTCAAGGTGATCGTGTCTCTGCTGCTGCTCGGCTCGCTGATCAGTTGGGTGATCATCTTCCGCAAGTACGGGGTGTTCCGCCGCGCCAACGCCGATGCCGACGAGTTCGAGAGCCGGTTCTGGTCCGGCGCCGACCTGGCCAAGCTGTACTCGGCCGCCGCCGATCGCAACCGGGTAGTGACCGGGCTGGAAGCGATCTTCGAAGCCGGCTTCCGCGAGTTCACCCGCCTGCGCGGGCGCCGCGGCGAGGTCGCGCTGGAAAGCGCCCAGCGCGCCATGCGCGCCACCACCGCGCGCGAGATCGACGGCCTGGAGCGCAACCTGGAGCTGCTGGCCAACATCGGCTCGACCGCGCCCTACGTGGGCCTGGTCGGCACCGTGTTCGGCATCATGGTGACCATGCACGACATGCTCAACCGCGGCGAGCAGGCCGGCATCGCCGCGGTCGCCCCGGGCATCTCCGAGGCGCTGTTCGCCACCGCCATCGGCCTGTTCGTGGCGATCCCGGCGGTGTGGGCCTTCAACCGCTTTACCACCCGCGTCGAGCGCCTGGCGGTGCGCTACGAGACCTTCGCCGAGGAGTTCTCCACCATCCTGCAGCGCCAGGGCGGGGAGGAGTGAGGCGACCATGGCCGGTACGCTCTCGCGCCGCAAGCGCCGCAAGCTGAAGTCGGAGATCAACGTCGTCCCCTACATCGACGTGATGCTGGTGCTGCTGATCATCTTCATGGTCACCGCGCCGATGCTGACCCTGGCGGTGAACGTGGACATCCCCAAGTCCAACGCACGCTCGGTGGAGAGCAAGTCCGACCCGATCATCGTCACCGTTGACGGTGACGGCCGGCTGTTCCTGAAGCTGCAGGACGCGCCGATCGCCGAGTATTCCGACGACGAACTGCTGGCGCGCCTGCGCGCCTTCCACGAGCAGAACAAGGACGTGCCGGTGTTCCTGGCCGCGCCCGGCGAGGCCAACTACCAGCGCGTCATCGACGCCACCGGGATCATCTCCAAGGCCGGGATCGAGAAGGTTGGCCTGATGAGCAAGCCGGGCGGCAATGCACGCTGAAGCCGGCGGGTACCGGGGCGGGCGCGATCCGCGCGAGCGCACCGCGCCGGCGGTGCTGCTGGCCGTCGGCCTGCACCTGCTGCTGTTGCTGTTGATCGTGCTGGCGCCGTACCTGCACTGGAACCAGGAGCAGGCCGCCGCCGCCGGTTCGCCGGCGATCGAGGCCTCGCTGCAGATGTCCGCCGCCGACCTGCGCGCTGCCCAGCAGGCGGTGAAGGAGGCGGCGCAGGTCGAGCCGAAGCCGGCACCGCCCACGCCCGAGCCCCTGCCCATGCCGCAGCCGGTAGCCGAGCAGGACAGCGTGCCGCCGCCGCAGCCGCTGCCCGAGCCCAAGCCGCAGGATTCGCCGGTGCCGCAACAGCAGCAGGCGCAGGAACGCGTGCCCGATCCGGACACGGTGGCGCAGGAAGAGGCCAGCCGGCTGGCGATCGCCCAGCAGAAGGCGCAGCAGGAGCAGGAGGCCAAGCGCCGCCAGGAGCAGATCGACCTGAGCGAGCGTCAGCGCCAGGAGGAGGCCGAGCGCAAGCAGCGTCTGGCCCAGCAACAGCTGGAGGACGACCGCCAGAAGCAGCTGGCGCAGATCCGCCAGCAGCGCGAGCAGGAAGCCAAGCAGGCCAAGCTGGCCGAGGAGAAGCTCAAGCAGCTCGAGCAGATCCGCGCCCAGCGCGCCGCCGCCGCGCAGGCCCCGGCCAGCGCCGCCCCGGCCGCCGCGCCGGGCAACAACGGTCTCGACGAGGGTCTGCTGGCCAAGTACCAGGCGGCGATCCAGGCCGCCGTCTCGCGCCAGTGGACACGTCCGGACACCGTCGCCCTGGGCACCCAGTGCACGGTCGACATCACCCAGTTGCCCGGCGGCGAAGTGATCGAGGCGCACGTGCGTTCCGGCTGCGCGATGGACGCGGCCGGCCAGCGCTCGCTGGAGGCGGCCGTGCTCAAGGCCCAGCCGCTGCCCTACCGCGGTTTCGAGAGCGTGTTCCAGCGCAAGCTGATTTTCCACTTCGAGGCGCAGGACCGCTGAAACCGCGTGGTTGGCGGCGGCAGGTGCGTTTTCACGTGACCTTGCTGTTCATGATTGCGAAAATGTTCACACCGGGTCTGTTATTCCGAGCCGGCCTTCCGCACATCAAGCCGAAACCATGAAAAAAGCCCCGCGCTGGCTCGTCGCCCTGTTCACCCTGCTGCTGCCGTTGGCTGCCGCCGCCCAGGACCAGGGCCTGGAGATCAAGATCGTCGGCGGCAATGCCCAGGCCCTGCCGATCACCGTGGTGCCGATGCCCTACCAGGGCTCGGGCGCCGCCCCGGCCACCGACGTGGCGCAGATCGTGCGCGCCGACCTGGACCGTTCCGGCACCTTCCGCACCCTGGCGCTGGCCAACATCGTCGAGCAGCCGACCCGCGCCGCGGACATCCAGTATCCGACCTGGCGCCAGCTCAGGCAGGACTACATCGTGGTCGGCCGCGTGCTCGACGCCGGCGCCGGCGCCTACCGGATCGAGTTCGAGCTGGCCGACGTGGCCAAGGGCGAGCGCATCCTCGGCCTGGCCATGACCGGCCGCGCCAACGCCATGCGCGACGTCGCCCACCAGATGGCCGATGCCATCTACGAGAAGATCACCGGCGTGCGCGGCGCGTTCTGGACCCGCATCGCCTACGTCACCCAGACCGGCGGCGGCGCGGCGGCGCGCTATGCGCTGGTGGTGGCCGATTCGGACGGTTTCAATCCGCAGGTGGTGGTGCGCGCGTCCGAGCCGCTGGTGTCGCCGGCGTGGAGCCCTGACGGGCGCAAGCTGGCCTACGTCAGCTTCGAGCGCGGCAATTCCTCGATCTACATCCAGGACATCACCACCGGTGCGCGTGAACTGGTCGCCAGCTTCCGCGGCATCAACGGCGCCCCGGCCTTTTCGCCGGACGGCCGCCGGCTGGCACTGACCCTCTCGCGCAGCGGCAACCCGGAGATCTACGTGATGGACCTGGGCAGCAAGGCGCTGACCCAGGTCACCAACCAGATGGGCATCGACACCGAGCCGACCTGGAGCGCGGACGGCGCGAGCATCTACTTCACCTCCGACCGCGGTGGCCGCCCGCAGATCTACAAGGCCCCGGCCAGCGGCGGCGGCGCCACCCGGGTGACCTTCGAGGGCAGCTACAACGCGACCGCGAGCGTCTCCTACGACGGCAAGAAGATCGCGGTGGCGCAGGGCAGCGGCAACACCTACCGGATCGCGATGATGGATTCGAGCCTGGGTTCGCCGCGCTGGACCACGCTCTCGCCCGGCTCGCTGGATGAGTCGCCCAGCTTCGCCCCCAATGCCAGCATGATCCTGTATGCCGCGCGCGAAGGCGGGCGCGGCGTGTTGTACGCGGTCTCGGCCGACGGCCGCGTACGCCAGCGCCTGGTACTGGCGCAGGGAGATGTCCGTGAACCCGCCTGGGGGCCGTTCCGCACGCCCTCGCCGGCCGCCGCGAACTGAGTGCATCCGGACCAGTTCAGTTTGTTGAAAACGCGTTAAAATCCCATCGCTTCCGCTCCACCATCCCAGGGTCCATTACACAAGGTAAAGCCATGAACACCACCACCCGCGTCCTCGCTCTGTCCCTGATGTCCGTCGCCGTGCTGGCGGGCTGCAAGAAGAACACCAAGGAAACCCCGCCGCCGCCGCCGCCGCCGCCCGCCGTCGACACCACCCCGGCCCCGACTTCTGGCCTGTATGGGCCGGACGACCTGGACACCGACGCCTGCCTGCGCCAGCGTGTGGTCTACTTCGACCTGGACCAGGACGCGCTGAAGCCTGAGTTCCAGGCCATCGTCAACTGCCACGCCAAGTACCTGCGCGACCGTCCGTCCTCGCGCATCACCCTGGAAGGCAATGCCGACGAGCGCGGCTCGCGCGAGTACAACATGGGCCTGGGCGAGCGCCGCGCCAACGCCGTGTCCTCGGCGCTGCAGGCCGCCGGCGGTTCGGGCGCCCAGCTGACTGTGGTCAGCTACGGCGAGGAGCACCCGGTGTGCACCGAGTCCAACGAGGACTGCTGGGCCAAGAACCGCCGTGTCGAGATCGTCTACACGGCCAAGTAAGCAGCATAACCGCCGCTGTCCGCAGCGGCACGGGGCCGGTGACAGGTACCGCGCGCAGGGCATAACCTCCCTGCGCGCCGGGCCCGCCGGCCCCTTCCTTTTTTCGCAACCTGGAATACGACCGTGACCGCCATGCGTCATTCCCGCACCGTTCTCGGGCTCGCCCTGCTGGCCGGGCTCGCCCTTGCGCCGCAGGCCTTCGCCCAGCGCGCCAGTCTGGCCGACCGGGTCGCCGCGCTCGAGGCCCAGGCCAACAACAGCCAGGCCAACACCGACCTGCTCAACCAGGTCAACCAGTTGCGCGCGGAAGTGACCGACCTGCGTGGCCAGCTGGAAGCCCTGCAGAACGAGAACGAACAGCTCAAGCAGCGCGCCCGCGACCAGTACCTGGACCTGGACGGCCGCGTCGGCCGGCTGGAAGGCGGCGGCGCGACTCCAGCGGTCGCCGTGCCCGGTGGCAGCGGCGGTGGCGGCGCGCCTGCGGCAGCCGCATCGGCGCCTGCCGAAGCCGTGCCGAGCGTGCACGGCGACGCCGGCGCGATGGCCCAGGCCGGCGACGAGCGTGCCGCCTACAACGCCGCGTTCAACACCCTCAAGGCCGGCAACTACGCCGACGCCTCCCGCCAGTTCGCCGATTTCCTGCAGACCTATCCCAGCGGTGTGTACGCGCCCAACGCGTTGTACTGGCTGGGCGAGAGCTACTACGTGACCCAGAACTACCAGCAGGCGGCCGACCAGTTCCGCGCGCTGCTCAGTCGCTATCCGACCCACGACAAGGCCGCCGGCGCGCTGCTCAAGCTGGGCCTGTCGCAGTACGGGCTGGGCCAGAGCAAGCAGGCCCAGGCCACGCTGCAGCAAGTGGTGGACCAGTACCCGGGCAGCGATGTGGCGCGCACCGCCGCCGATCGCCTGCATTCGATCCAGGTCGGCCAGCTCTGACGCAACACGTTTCCGCCGCCTAGCGCTGCCCGCGCCACCGCCCGCCTGGTGCTGGCGTATCGTTTCCGCCATCGATGAACGCCGCCGCCGCTATCCCCAGCGTGATCGAGCAGTCGCCCCTGCAGCGGCTGAAGATCACCGAGATCTTCCTCTCCCTGCAGGGCGAGGCGGACGCGGCCGGCTGGCCGACGGTGTTCGTGCGCCTGACCGGCTGCCCGCTGCGCTGCGGCTACTGCGACACCGCCTACGCCTTCCACGGCGGGCAGTGGCGGGAGATCGACGACATCCTGGCCGAAGTGGCGCGCTTCGGGGTGCGCCACGTGTGCGTGACCGGCGGCGAGCCGCTGGCGCAGAAGCGCTGCATCGGCCTGCTGGCGCGGCTGTGCGACGCCGGCCACGAGGTCTCGCTGGAGACTTCCGGCGCGCTGGACATAGGCATGGTCGATCCGCGCGTGTCGCGGGTGCTGGACATCAAGACGCCCGGCTCGGGCGAGGCGGCGCGCAACCGCTGGCAGAACCTGCCTCTGCTCAACCCGCGCGACCAGGTCAAGTTCGTGCTGTGCGGGCGCGAGGACTACGAGTGGGCGCGCGAGGTCGTACGCGAGCATGCCCTGCACGCGCGCTGCAGCGTGCTGTTCTCGCCCAGCAAGGACGAGCTGGCCCCGCGCGATCTGGCCGACTGGATCGTCGCCGACCGCCTGCCGGTGCGCTTCCAGCTGCAGTTGCACAAGCTGCTGTGGAACGACGAACCGGGCCGTTGAACGGTCGGGAATGGGGAGCAGGGAATGGGAAATTGGAAGAGCGAAAGCGGATAAGCTTTTCCCATTCCCTATCTCCCATTCCCAGCCTCAATGAAGAAAGCCGTCGTCCTGGTCTCCGGAGGCATGGACTCCGCCGTCGTGCTCGCCATCGCCCGCCAGCGGGGCTTCGCCGTGCATGCCCTGAGCGTCAGCTACGGCCAGCGCCATACCTCCGAGCTGGCCGCCGCCGCCGAAGTGGCGCGCGCGCTGGGCGCGGCCGCGCACAAGCTGGTCGAGGTCGACCTGCGCAGCATCGGCGGTTCGGCGCTGACCGACGACATCGAGGTGCCGGAGGCGGGGGGCGCGGGCATCCCGGTCACGTACGTGCCGGCACGCAACACCATCATGCTGTCCATCGCCCTGGGCTGGGCCGAGGTGCTGGGCGCGGCGGACATTTTCTGCGGCGTCAACGCGGTCGACTATTCCGGCTACCCGGACTGCCGGCCGGCGTTCGTCGAGGCGTTCGAACGGCTGGCCAACCTGGCCACCAAGGCCGGGGTGGAAGGCACCCATCTGCACGTGCACGCGCCGCTGCAGTTCCTGGGCAAGGCCGACATCGTGCGCGAAGGCCTGCGCCTGGGCGTGGACTTCGCGCTGACCGTGTCCTGCTACAACGCCGACGCCTCCGGCCGCGCCTGCGGCCACTGCGACGCCTGCCGCCTGCGCGCGGCCGGCTTCGCCGAGGCCGGCGTGGCCGATCCGACCCGCTACGCCTGAGCGGCGCTGCGGACCGCGCGATCCGATAGGGTAGAATCCACGCCCCGGCGCAACGCCGGCAGCGGGACCTGTGGGCCGTTAGCTCAGTCGGTAGAGCATCGGACTTTTAATCCGCTGGTCGTTGGTTCGATTCCAACACGGCCCACCAAACATCCGTCCGGCCACGTCCGCCTACCGGCATTGCGCGCCCTGCGCGGCCGCGACGGCCTGGCGGTCGTGGTCGCGCTGCGGGTCCAGGTAGCGGCTCCAACCGAGGGAAAAGCGCCGCATCTGGCTATCGGCCGAGATGTAGCGCCAGCGCACGCTGCCGTCGCTGGCCAGCCGCAGCAGCCGGCCGCGCTCGGTCTCCTCGACCATGTAGTCGCCGCCGGCCAGCGGCGTGGCCCGCCCCTGCATCTCGGTGCTGATCTGCTCGTGCGCGAACGCGTCGGCCAGCGGCGAACTGATCGCACCGTTGTCGAAGTCGTAGACCAGTAGGCGGTTGTTGCCGTCCACCGCCTTGCCCAGCTCCTGCGGCGTGCCGAAGCGCAGGTGGTTGTCGAACAGCGAGATGCGGTGGTCGTCGAGGATCGTCACGTCGTGCTGGCCGGCCCACGGCCCGATCTTCCACCACAGCACCTTGCCGGTGGAGGGCCGGTACAGCATCAGCATCGACTGGTTGCGCAGGCTCAGCAGCAGGTCGCCGCGCTGCCAGTGCCGGCCATTGGTGAGCACCGGCTGCACGTCGTTGAGGTGGAACGGGTCGTTGGTGTAGAAGTCGTCGTTGGTGTCGGCGCGATTGCGCCACAGCCAGCCCAGGTCGTTGCGGTCGAGGATGTCGGCGATGCGGATCGTCCGCAGCAACCGGCCGTCGGGCGAGACCTCGGCCACCGCGTCGTCGTTGAAGTGTTCGCTCACCTCCGGCATCGGCGAGCGCACAGGGCGGTAGGCGGCCCACAGGTTGCCGTCCGGTCCCGGTTCGAGCGAATGATGGAAGAGGCCATCGACGACCCACCGCACCTTGCCGCAAACATCGATCCTGGCCAGTGGCGAAATGCCGCCGTGGACCACCACGCTGCCGTCGGGTAGCAGCAGTGGGCGCATCGCCAGATGGCGCGACTTGGCCTTGTGCTTGAGGTCGGCCATTGCCGACATGACCTGCGAATCCGCTTCGATGCCTCCCAGATCCAGGACATAACGATGGACAATCTTGCCGTCGCTCAGCCGCAGCAGGTGCAGTTCATTGCGTCCCAGCGTCTCGTCGAAGGCCGTCACCAGCACGTAGCCTGGATCGACAAAACCGCTGGCGGGATTGCGCCACAGGCCGCCGGGCAGGCGCAGGTAGTCGTTGCGCGGGGACAGCGGCCCGGGGTGCAGTTGCAAACCGTTGTGCCTGATCTGTGCGAGCGTGGAGGGAATCTGCGCCAGTGCGTGGGCGATCTTGCTGATGTACTTGTCCGAATCCCCCTTGTGTGCCAGCTCGGCGATCCTGATCGTCAGCACCAGCCCAAGCACCATCAGCAGTAGTAGCACCCACACTGGCATCTGCATGAAGGCGATGCGCTCGGCGAGGGAGGGAGCGGGCCCTTCTCGGGTCATCGCCGGATGGCCGAACGCAAGCGGGAACGGTATCCGGCGGCTGCCGGCCGGAAAAACGGGGAAACTCGATGCATCGCCCGATTTCAACACAGCCAAGGGCCCTGCTTGAAGCTCCGTTCCCGGCCTGCCGCGGCGGCTTCATGTTCCGTTCGGTTTCTTGCGCGGCGGCGAGCGGCTACCATCTGCGCCTTCCCATCAACGCGAGCGGCGCGCCGGGGCGGCCGGAAAGCGAAGGATCGCTCGATGCGATCGGCCGCCATCCGGCGCGGCACGACCCGGCGCCTGGTCCGCATCGGATACGCATGCTGTCGTCGCTGGTCGAAACCGCTCCTGGCCTGTTCCTGCGCCATCCGGACACGCGTCCGGCGCTGCGCGACTTCGGCCTGATCGCGCTGGACATGGATTCCACCCTGATCGGCATCGAATGCATCGACGAGCTGGCCGACGTGGCCGGACGCAAGGTCGAGGTGGCGGCGATCACCGAGGCGGCCATGCGCGGGGAGATCGCCGATTTCCGCGAAAGCCTGATGCGCCGGCTGGCGTTGCTGGAGGGCCTGCCCGAGCGCGCGCTGGAACAGGTCTACGCCGAACGGCTGCGGCTCACACCCGGCGCGGAAACCCTGCTGCAGGCCTGCCGCGAGGCAGGACTGAAGACGCTGCTGGTCTCCGGCGGCTTCACTTTCTTCGCTGAGCGCCTGCGTGCGCGCCTGCAGTTGGATTTCGTGCGTTCCAACGCGCTGGAAGTGCGCGCGGGCCACCTCACCGGGCGGGTGCTGGCGCAGAGCTGGGGCGATGTCTGCGACGGCGCGGTCAAGCGCGCGACCCTGCTGGACGTGTGCTCGCTGTTGGGCCTGTCGCCGGCGCGCGCGATCGCGGTCGGCGACGGCTCCAACGACATCCCGATGCTGCAGGCCTCCGGGCTGGCGGTGGCCTTCCACGCCAAGCCGAAGGTACGCGAAGTGGCCGACGTGGCCATCGACAGCGGCGGCCTGGAGCGGGTGCTGGCGGCGTTGGCCTGACCCGCTGCGCTCCTGCGTGGGCGGTCAGGCCGGCAGCCGCTCGCCGATAGTCTTGCGTAGCGCGGCCAGATCGGCGGCGAAGATGTCGATGCCGTCGGCCAGTTTTTCGCTGGCCATGACGTCAGTGGCCAGGTCGGCGGCGAAGCTCGTCGCGTCCACCGGCACGTGCCTGGCGGGCTGGGCCGGTTCCGGTACGAGCTTGCGCTCGAGCACGCCGTGGTCGGCGTCGAGTTTGTCGAGCAGGTCCGGCGAGATGGTCAGGCGGTCGCAGCCGGCCAGCGCTTCGATCTGCGCGGTGGAGCGGAACGAGGCGCCCATCACCACCGTGGCCAGCCCGCGCCGCTTGAAGTCGCGGTAGACGGCGCGCACGAAGCGCACGCCCGGATCGTCGTCGATGCTCGCCGGCGCCTGGCCGTGGGCCACGTACCAGTCCAGGATGCGGCCGACGAAGGGCGAGATCAGGAAGGCGCCGGCCTCGGCGCAGGCCAGCGCCTGGGTCGGGTTGAAGATCAGCGTGCAGTTGCAGTCGATGCCTTCGGCCTGCAGCCGGCGGCAGGCCTCCACCCCGGCCCAGGTGGCGGCAAGCTTGATCAGGATGCGCTCGCGGCCGACGCCGCGCTCGGCATACATGGCGATGAACTTGCGGGCCTTGGCGGCGGTGGCCTGGGCGTCCCCGGCCAGGTCGGCGTCGACCTCGGTGGAGACCCGGCCCGGCACCAGCCCGGCCAGCAGGGTGCCCACGCCGATGGTCAAGCGGTCGGCCACTTCGTTGATGGTCGCGGCGCGTTCGCCGGCCTGCTGCCGGCCCCAGGCCAGTTCCTGCTCGATCAACTGCGCGTACACCGGCAGGTCCAGCGCCTTCTTCACCAGGGTCGGATTGGTGGTGCAGTCCACCGGCTTGAGGCGCTGGATGGCCTGGTAGTCGCCGGTGTCGGCGACCACTACCGACAGTTCGCGCAGCTGGGCCAGCTTAGAAGGGTGCGGAGCGGACATTCGGCGAGGATCTCCGGTGGCAGACGGGATGGCAGGGGCGGCTACGGTAGCGCGGCCGGCTGCGGCTGTCGCCTTCGGCTGGTCCATGCAGGATGGTGCGGTGCCGCTCCAGCGGGCGGCTCAGGCCGCGCGCGGTGTCGTCCTGCGCGCCCGCCCGACGTTGGCCGGGCGCAGGTCGAGCAGTTCCGGCGGCAGGCCGGCGAATACCTTGGCCAGTTCCTGCAGGAAACCGGCCATGGCCGAACTCTTGCGCCAGACCATGGCGATGCGGCGGCTGGGCTGGCGATCGTGGCGGAAGGGCAGCAACTGGATGCTGTCCGACTGCGCCACCGGCGGCTTGACCGCCAGCGCCGGCAGCAGGGTCACGCCGACGCCGGCGGCGACCATCTGCCGCAGCGTCTCCAGGCTGGTGGCGCGGAACTCGTCCTTCTCGATCGCGCCGGCCAGGTGGCAGACTTCCAGCGCCTGGTCGCGCAGGCAATGGCCGTCCTCGAGCAGCAGCAGCTTTTCGCCGGCCAGGGCCTCCAGGGTCAGGCTGCTGTGGCGCCTGGCCAGGGCATGCCGCTCGGGCACCGCCAGTACAAACGGCTCCTCGAACAGGAACTGCACGTGCAGCTGCTCGTCCTCGACCGGCAGCGCCAGCAGCACCGCGTCCAGCTTGCCCTCGCGCAATCGCGCCAGCAGCACGTCGCTCTTCTCCTCCACCAGCAGCAGTTCCAGCTGCGGGAAGCGCTGGCGCAGGGCCGGCACCACGTGCGGCAGCAGGTACGGCGCCAGGGTGGGGAAGATGCCCAGCCGCACCGTGCCGGCCTCGGGGTCGCGGCTGCGGCGCGCGGCCTCCTTCATCTGCTCGACCTCGGCCACGATCCGGCGCGCGCGCTCGGCGGCATCGCGCCCGGCCGCGGTCAGCATGGCCTTGCGCGGCGCGCGTTCGACCAGCGCCACGCCCAGCTCCTCTTCCAGCTTGCGGATCTGGGTGGACAGGGTCGGCTGGCTGACGAAGCTGGCCGCCGCCGCCCGCCCGAAATGACCGTGATCGGCCAGGGCCACCAGGTACTTGAGATCGCGCAGATTCATCTCGATGGCCTTGGATCGGGAGGGTGGGGCGCAGACGAAAGGAAGCTCCAGCGCCGCCCCCGTCAGGCGGCCTCGGCCACGCCGGCTTCGACCGGCGCGCTGGTGCGGATCAGGTGGTCGAAGGCGCTCAGCGCGGCGGTGGCGCCGGCGCCCATCGCGATCACGATCTGCTTGTACGGTACCGTGGTCGCATCGCCGGCGGCGAACACGCCCGGCACGCTGGTCTGGCCGCGGTCATCGACGACGATCTCGCCGCGCGCGGACAGTTCGACCGTGCCCTTCAGCCATTCGGTATTCGGCAGCAGGCCGATCTGCACGAACACACCCTCCAGCTCGACCCGGTGCACATCGCCACCACTGCGATCCTTGTAGACCAGGCCGGTGACCTTACCGCCGTCGCCCAGCACCTCGCTGGTCTGCGCGCTGGTGATGATCCGCACGTTGCCCAGACTGCGCAGCTTGCGCTGCAGCACTTCGTCGGCGCGCAGCTTTGAATCGAATTCCAGCAGGGTGACGTGGGCGACGATTCCGGCCAGGTCGATCGCCGCTTCGACGCCGGAGTTGCCGCCGCCAATCACCGCCACGCGCTTGCCCTTGAACAGCGGGCCGTCGCAGTGCGGGCAGTAGGCCACGCCCTTGTTGCGGTACTCGTTCTCGCCCGGCACGTTCATCTGCCGCCAGCGCGCGCCAGTGGACAGCACCACGGTCCTGGACTTCAGCGAGGCGCCGTTCTCCAGCTTGACCTCGATCAGGCCGTCCGCGCCGGCCGGCAGCAGCCGCTCGGCGCGCTGCAGGTTCATGATGTCCACGTCGTAGGCGCGGACGTGCTGCTCGAGCGCGGCGGCCATCTTCGGGCCCTCGGTCTCCGGCACCGAGATGAAGTTCTCGATCGCCATGGTGTCCAGCACCTGGCCGCCGAAGCGCTCGGCGGCGATGCCGGTGCGGATGCCCTTGCGCGCGGCGTACACCGCCGCGGCGGCGCCGGCCGGGCCGCCGCCGACCACCAGCACGTCGAACGGCGCCTTGCGCGCGATCGCCTGGGCGTTGCGGTCGGCCGCGCCGGTATCGAGCCTGGCGACGATCTGTTCCAGGGTCATCCGGCCCTGGTCGAACGGCTCGCCGTTGAGGAACACGGTCGGCACCGACATGATCTGGCGCGCCTCGACCTCGTCCTGGAACAGCGCGCCGTCGATCGCCACGTGCTTGATGTTGGGGTTCAGCACCGCCGCCAAGTTCAGCGCCTGGACCACGTCCGGGCAGTTCTGGCAGGACAGCGAGAAGTAGGTCTCGAAGCGGTACTCGCCCTGCAGGTTCTTCACCTGCTCCAGCAGTTCCGGCGCGGCCTTGGACGGGTGGCCGCCGACCTGCAGCAGGGCCAGCACCAGCGAGGTGAATTCGTGGCCCAGCGGGATGCCGGCGAAGCGCAGGTGGATGTCCTGGCCCGGCGTGGTCAGGGCGAAGGAGGGCTTGCGTTCGGCATCGTCGCGCCACACCTCGACGCTGATCCGGTCGGACAGCGCGCGCAGTTCGTTGAGCAGTTCCAGCATCTCCTGCGACTTGGCGCCGTCGTCGATCGAGGCGTCGATGCGGATTGGGCGCTGGACCTTGTCCAGGTAGGCCTTGAGCTGGGTCTTGAGGTTGGAATCGAGCATGGGGAGGTCTCCGGTCGGGTCGCGCGCGGCGCGCGGCATGGGGGGCGACAGGGAAGGGACCGCAGCCAGCGAGGGCGGGCTGGCGGGCGCTGGCTTGCGGATCGCAGGCTCCGGTCCGTTCCCTGCCTTCCGCCACGGGGGCGGAAGGCAGGAAGCGCGGCGATGGATCAGATCTTGCCGACCAGGTCCAGCGACGGGGCGAGGGTCTTCTCGCCTTCCTTCCACTTGGCCGGGCAGACCTCGCCCGGGTGGGCGTGCACGTACTGGGCGGCCTTGACCTTGCGCAGCAGGTCGCTGGCGTCGCGGCCGATGCCCTCGGCGGTGATCTCCACGGCCTGGATGATGCCGTTGGGGTCGACGATGAAGGTGCCGCGGTCGGCCAGGCCCTGGCCCGGGCGCAGCACCTCGAAGTTGGTGGAGATTTCCCAGGTCGGGTCGCCGAGCATGGTGTACTTGATCTTGGCGATGGTGTCCGAGGCGTCGTGCCAGGCCTTGTGCACGAAATGGGTGTCGGTGGAGACCGAGTAGATCTCGACGCCCAGCTTCTGGAACTCCTCGTAGTGGTCGGCCACGTCGCCCAGTTCGGTCGGGCACACGAAGGTGAAGTCGGCCGGGTAGAAGAAGAACACGGCCCACTTGCCCTGCAGGTCCTTCTCGGTGACTTCGACGAACTTGCCTTGCTTGAAGGCCTGCGTCTTGAACGGCTTGACGGGGGTATTGATCACGGACATGGGTCATCCTCGCGGTTGGGGTATACGGGGGAGCGGAGCATTGCCGCCGCGAACGATTGTGGGGATGATCGATAGATAAATCCAATCGATTGGCGGAATCGCTTTAATAGTCAGCGGCTATAGGTGCGATAGCGAGGGTAACTGGTGCACTGCGGCAGCCAGGCTCTAGCATGGGCGCATGTCCTTTTCCGCCGCCGACGCCGTGCGCGTCCAGGACCTGCTGCGCGCGGCCGCGTCGCGGCTGTCGGCGCCCGACGGCCGCCACGAGGCCGAGTGGCTGCTGCTGCACGTGCTCGGCCGCGACCGCGCCTGGCTGTTCGCGCACGCCGACCATGCGCCCGAGGCGACGCAGCGGGCCGCGTTCGAGGCCCTGCTGGCGCGCCGCCTGGCCGGCGAGCCGGTCGCCTACCTGACCGGGCGGCGCGGGTTCTGGACCCTGGACCTGGAGGTCGACCCGGCCACCCTGATCCCGCGTCCGGAAACCGAATTGCTGGTCGAACTGGCCCTGCAGCGACTGCCGGGCGATGCCGCCTGCGCGGTGGCCGACCTGGGCACCGGCAGCGGTGCCATCGCCCTGGCCATCGCCAGCGAGCGGCCGCTGGCGCAGGTGACCGCCACCGACGCCAGCGCCGCGGCGCTGGCGGTGGCGCGGCGCAACGCCACCGCGCACGGGTTGGAACGGGTGCGGTTCGTGCGGGGCGACTGGTTCGCGCCGCTGCGCGGCGAGCGCTTCGACCTGGTGGCGAGCAATCCGCCGTACATTGCCGCCGGCGATCCGCACCTGGCGCAGGGCGATCTGCGCTTCGAGCCGGCCGCCGCGCTGGCCGCCGGCGCGGACGGACTGGACGACATCCGCCGGATCGTCGCGCAGGCGCCCGCACACCTGCGCCCGCGCGGCTGGCTGCTGCTCGAACACGGCCATGAACAGGGCGCGGCCGTGCGCGCCCTGCTGGTGGCCGCCGGCCTGGCCGAAGTGGCCACCTGCCGCGACCTGGAGGCGCGCGAGCGGGTGACGCTGGGGCGCGCCTGACGCGGACCGCGGCAAGGACCTGACGGGTGGGCTCGAGCCATGGCTAGAATGGCCGCGCCCTCCACCCCCCGGCGAGTGCGCACCATGCCAGGCCCTGCGTTGCGGAACGAAGAGATGCGCGGCTATCCCTTCCTGGCCGAGCTCTACGACGACGACTACTACCCCAAGGGTCTGCTCGACCGCGCCAGCGGCATCCTGCTGGCGCTGTGCCGGCGCATCGAGGCCGAGCGGCCGGCCAGTCTCAAGCAGCTCTACCGGCTCACCCACGCGGCCACCGAGGAGTTCAACGTCCTGGCCAAGGTGTTCGAGGCGCACGACAGCCAGATCGAGACCGTCGCGCGCGACTGCATCGGCATGGATTTCGCCGCCATCGCCAAGGCCTACGGCTTCGCCAAGGCCGATGTCGAGGAACTGATCGCGCCGCGCGACTGGTGACTGTCGGTTAGTAGATTTCCGGGACGATCATCTCGGCCGGCACCGGCTGACGGATGTAGTCGGCGTGGTGTTCGCGTTCGGGCAGCACGATCGGGATGTGTTCGATCTCGGTGTACGGCAGCCGTGAGAGCAGGTGGGCGATGCAGTTCAGTCGCGCCTTCTTCTTGTCCACGCCCTGCACCACCCACCACGGCGCTTCGGGGATGTGCGAGCGTTCCAGCATCACTTCCTTGACGTGGGTGTAGGCCTCCCAGCGGCGGCGGCTTTCCAGGTCCATCGGGCTGAGCTTCCACTGCTTGAGCGGGTCGTGGATGCGGCCGAGGAAGCGCAGGTGCTGCTCCTCGTCGGTGATCGAAAACCAGTACTTGATCAGGTGGATGCCCGAGCGCACCAGCATGCGCTCGAACTCCGGCACGCTGCGGAAGAATTCCTCGTATTGCTCGTCGCTGCAGAAGCCCATCACCTTCTCGACACCGGCGCGGTTGTACCAGCTGCGGTCGAACAGCACCATCTCGCCGGCCGCCGGCAGATGCGCCACGTAGCGCTGGAAGTACCACTGGGTGCGCTCGCGGTCGTTCGGCGCGGGCAGCGCGGCCACCCGCACCACGCGTGGATTCAGACGCTGGGTGATGCGCTTGATCACGCCTCCCTTGCCGGCGGCGTCGCGGCCCTCGAACACCACCACCACCTTCTGTCCGGTGACCTGGATCCAGTCCTGCAGCTTGACCAGTTCGCCCTGCAGCCTGAACAGGTTCTCGAAATAGGCGCGGCGCTCGGCCTTGTCGGTCGTTTCCGGCAGCAGGCTGCCGTCGGCGTGGTAGTTGCCGCGATCCTCGGCTTCCAGCTCGAACTCCTCATCGTAGCCGTCCAGCAGGTCGGCGGCGATGCGCTGGACGAGTGTTTCGTGTTGGTCGGCGGACAAGTTCTTTTCGGACATGGGCGGCTTTTCCACAGCACGTAGGCAAATCGAAAGGAAGTCTGGCGGCGTCCGATGACACCGGCATGACGCGCCCCTGCTCGGGCTTCGAGGCAGGTCAAAAAACGGTCACCTTGCCTGCATAGGCTGGCAGTCGCCCTTTGCCGGATATCGACGCCGATGAACGCGATCTCTTCCCAGCCCATACCTCCTGCCGGCGCCATCCGCCGCCCGCAGCTGGATGCGCGGCCCAACCCGGCGACCCTGGTGCTGTTCTTCGGCCTGCTCGCCGGCGGTCTGTTGTACGTGGCCTGGAATCTCGCCGCCGACGTGCGCGCCAGCGCCGCGCCGGTCACCACCTGGGTGCCGTTCCTGCTGCTCGGCGTGGCGCTGCTGATCGCGCTGGGTTTCGAATTCGTCAATGGCTTCCACGACACTGCCAACGCGGTGGCCACGGTGATCTACACCCATTCGCTGCCGCCGAACGTGGCGGTGATGTGGTCGGGGATGTTCAACTTCCTCGGCGTGCTGGTGTCCAGCGGCGCGGTGGCCTTCGGTGTGCTGTCGCTGCTGCCGGTGGAACTTATCCTGCAGGTTGGTTCAAGCGCCGGCTTCGCGATGGTGTTCGCACTGCTGATCGCCGCCATCATCTGGAACCTGGGCACTTGGTGGTTGGGACTGCCGGCCTCGTCCTCGCACACCCTGATCGGCTCGATCATCGGCGTCGGCGTCGCTAACGCGCTGATGCACGGCCGCGACGGCACCAGCGGCGTGGATTGGGCGCAGGCCAGCAAGGTCGGCTGGTCGCTGCTGCTGTCGCCGCTGGTCGGCTTCGTCTGCGCCGCGCTGCTGTTGCTGGCGCTGCGCGCGCTGGTGAAGAACAGGGCGCTGTACGACGCGCCGACCGAAGGCGGTGCGCCGCCGTGGTGGATTCGGGGCCTGCTGATCCTGACCTGTACCGGGGTGTCGTTCGCGCACGGTTCCAACGACGGGCAGAAGGGCATGGGCCTGATCATGCTGATCCTGGTCGGCACGGTGCCGATGGCGTATGCGCTGAACCGCGCGATCCCGGACAGCGAGGCGGTGCAGTTCGCCGCGGTCGCTGCCGTGACCCAGCAGCAGTTGCAACGGATCGAACCGGATGTGGCGCTGCCCACGCCGGAACAGGCACGGCAAACCCTGTCCGGTTACGTGCGCACCCACGCCTTCGACATCGGCGTACTGCCAGCGCTGGCCAGCACCGTCGGCAGCATCGGCGCGCAGATCAAGGCACACGGCTCGTTCTCGGCGCTGCCGGTGGCCGCGGTGGCCAACGTGCGCAACGACATGTACCTGGCTTCGGAAGCGCTCAAGCACATCGAGAAGGACAACCCGGGCAAGCTCGACGCCGAGACGCTGAAGACCGTCGGCGCCTTCCACAGGGAAATCGACAAGGCCACACGCTTCATCCCGCTGTGGGTGAAGGTGGCGGTGGCGATCGCGCTCGGCCTGGGCACGATGGTCGGCTGGAAGCGGATCGTGGTCACCGTCGGCGAGAAGATCGGCAAGACCCACCTCAGCTATGCCCAGGGCGCGTCGGCCGAACTGGTGGCGATGGCGACGATCGGCGCGGCCGACGCCTTCGGCCTGCCGGTGTCCACCACCCACGTGCTGTCCTCCGGCGTGGCCGGCACGATGGCCGCCAACGGCTCCGGCCTGCAGATAGCGACCCTGCGCAACCTCGCCGTGGCTTGGGTGCTGACCCTGCCGGCGGCGATGCTGCTGGCCGGCGGGCTGTACTGGGTGCTGGCCTACCTGCTGGCCTGATCGCGCACGGGTCTCGCGGGAGCGCGTTCCGCACAAGGGCGCAGCGCGGGGCTCCTACAATGGGAGCTCCCGCCACCTCGTCAGGAACCGCCATGCGCACGCTGTATCCCGCCATCGAACCCTTCGACACCGGCACGTTGAAGGTCGATGACCGCCACACCCTCTACTACGAGCAGTGCGGCAATCCCGACGGCAAGCCGGTGGTGATGCTGCACGGCGGGCCCGGCGGCGGCTGCAGCGCCAAGATGCGCTGCTTCCACGACCCGGCGCGCTACCGGATCGTGCTGTTCGACCAGCGCGGCTCAGGCCGCTCCACCCCGCACGCCGACCTGGTCGGCAATACCACCTGGGACCTGGTGGCCGACATCGAGAAGCTGCGCGGCCGGCTCGGCGTCGACGTCTGGCAGGTGTTCGGCGGTTCGTGGGGCTCGACCCTGGCGCTGGCCTATGCCGAGAAACATCCCGAACGGGTGACCGAACTGGTGCTGCGCGGGATCTTCCTGCTGCGCCGCTGGGAGCTGGAGTGGTTCTACCAGGAAGGCACCAACCGGCTGTTCCCGGATGCCTGGGAGCACTTCCTCGCGCCGATTCCGGTGGTGGAGCGCCACGACCTGATCTCCGCCTTCCACCGCCGCCTGACCAGCGACGACGAGGCCACCCGGCTGGCGGCCGCGCGCGCCTGGAGCGTGTGGGAAGGGGCGACCAGCTTCCTGCACGTGGACGCCGACTTCGTCGACAGCCACCAGGACCCGCGCTTCGCCCTGGCCTTCGCGCGCATCGAGAACCACTACTTCGTCAACGGCGGCTTCTTCGAGGTCGAGGATCAGCTGCTGCGCGACGCCCACCGCATCGCCGGCATCCCCGGGGTGATCGTGCACGGCCGTTACGACGTGGTGTGCCCGCTGCAGAACGCCTGGGACCTGCACAAAGTCTGGCCGGGATCGACCCTGGAGATCAGCCCGGCCGCGGGCCACTCGGCCTTCGAGGCGGAAAACGTGGACGCGCTGGTGCGGGCGACCGACCGCTTCGCCTGAGCCCGGGCTGTATGCGCCGCCTGCCGCCAGCGATGTGTGCCGAAAACGGCAAACCGGGGCAAGCGATGGGCATTAACATGCGCCGGATTTCCTTTCCGCGTGGATCGAGCATGGCCCGTCGCTTGCCTTGGTTGTTGTTGATTTCCCTATTGCCGTGGGCCGTCGCCAGCGTGGCGGCGCAGGAGACCGGCAGCGGCGCGAGCGGAGAATGGACGGCCGACGCCAAGGCCAACAAACAGGCGCAGAAGGAGGCCGAGAAGGCATCGGCCGGACAGGGACGAGGGGGCAAGAAGCCGCGTGATGGGCAGCCGCCATCGGACGGCGGCGGTGCGCCGCCCTCGGGCGGCATGGACGGAGGTATGAGCGGCAGCATGGGCGATCCCGGAGGCGACGCCGGCGATTCGGCCGGCGGCCCGCCTGGCAAGGGCGGACCGGGGGGCGAGCCCGGGCAGGCCGAAGCGGCCGACATGCTGCTGCCGCAGATGGATTTCGCCGCGCCGCTGAAGGGCGATCTGGTGCTGTACCGCACCCGCGAGTCGGTGCTGTTCGGGCGTACCGGTGCTGAGCCGGTGATCCTGCCGCTGTCGGGCGAGGCGGTGACGGTCGCGCCGGGCATCACCGCCAGCGCGCACGAACAGGACGGCAAGCTGCGCGTGGACATGGTCACCACCAACGACATCCACACCAGCTTCCGCTACGACCAGTCGCCGGACGGGACGCTGCGGGTGGACGTGCACGCCGAAGGGCCGTACCCGCACACCGGCTCCCGCTTCGACGTGCGCCGCACCTACCGGGCCAAGCCGGCCAAGCAGTGATCGTCGCTCACGGCGCGCGTGGGCGGCCGTCGAGGTGGTGCTCGATCATCCACAGCCCGGCCCACAGCTTGGCGTCCAGCGCGTAGCCTTCGGCCATCTTGCGCACCAGCCAGGCCGCCGCCTCGGCGCGCGGGATGGCGTGCACGCTGATGTCCTCGTCGGCATCGCCGCCGCCTGCGCCGACCTTGCGCAGGCCAGTGGCGCGGACGAAGGCGATCTGCTCGTTGCTGGCGCCCGAGGACACCGGCCCGGTCATCAGCACCTCGGCGTGGTCGGCGGTCCAGCCGGTCTCCTCCTCCAGTTCGCGCACGGCCGATTCCTCGATGCCCTCGCCGGCGTGGATGTCGCCCACCAGCCCGGCCGGCATCTCGATGGTGCGCGCCTGCAGCGGCACCCGGAACTGCTCGACGAACAGCACTTCGTCGGCCGGGGTGACCGCGATGATGATCGCCGCCAGCCCGCCGGCGTGGGTGCGCTCGGCGTACTCCCAGGTGCCGCGCTTGATCATCCGCAGGTACTTGCCGTCGTAGACGGTCTGCGCCGGTTCGGTCTTGGAGTTCATCGTTCAATCGGACAGGTAGGAAGGGAAGTGGGTGTCGGCGTCGGCCGGCGGCGGGGCCTCGAATTCGTCCAGTCCGGCGGCCAGGCGCAGGCGCCGGCGCGTGCCTGAATCCAGGCGCAGGCGCTCGCACAGGGCCTCGAGCATCGCTGCGTCCGGTGACAGGCGTTGGAACGGCGGCGTTTCGGCCAGTGGCGCGTCCAGGGCGATGGTGGCCAGCTGCCGCCACAGCAGTGCGCGCTCGCGTTGCTCGCGCAGGCGTGCGGCCACCTGGGCGGCACCGCGCAGGCGCAGGAAGGCCACCTCGTCGACCCGCGCCAGCAGCGCGTTCAGGCTGCCGAAGTGGGCCAGCAGCACGGCCGCGGTCTTGGCGCCGACCCCGCTCACCCCGGGGATGTTGTCGACGGCGTCGCCGCACAGGGCCAGGTAGTCGGCGATCTGGTGCGCCTCCACGCCATGGCGGGCGCGCACGCCGTCCACGCCCCAGCGCAGGCCGCGGGCGAAGTCCCACTGCTCGTCGCCGGCCAGCAGCAGCTGCGAGAGGTCCTTGTCGGCCGAGACGATCACCCCGCGCAGGCCCAGCGGGCGGGCGGCGTGCAGGGCGCTGCCGATCAGAT